>MEDW01000082.1 GCA_001724215.1 Erythrobacter sp. SCN 62-14
TATCGACCCTGAAACCGGCTTTATGGTGTTCACGCGCATCGCCCATCTGGCACGGGGTAAGTGCTGCGGTTCAGGGTGCCGCCATTGCCCCTATGGCAAAGCGCCGAGGAATTCGTGAGGGGCGGGCGGTCTGCAACAAAGCTATGCGCCAAGCCGGACAAAGAAGTCCTCGCGTTCCCGGCGCAATTCATCGGGGCTCATGACTGACAGGGCATCAAGTTCGTTTTTCAAAGCAAGCGCCAACCGCTTCACTGTCTCGCCCGCATCGCGGTGTGCGCCGCCCTTAGGCTCATAGACAATGCGGTGGATCACGCCGAGTTTGAGCAGATCGCCCGCCGTCACCTTCATCGCTTCGGCCGCGTCCGCGGCTTGTGCTCCGCTGCGCCACAGGATTGAAGCGCACCCTTCAGGCGAGATCACCGAATAGATCGCGTGTTCGAGCATCAGCACGCGGTTGGCGCTCGCCAGCGCCACCGCCCCGCCCGAGCCGCCCTCGCCGATAATCACCGCGATCAGCGGGACGGAAAGCGAGAGGCATTTCTCGGTCGAGCGCGCAATCGCCTCGGCTTGGCCCCGCGCTTCGGCGTCGATGCCGGGGAAGGCTCCCGGCGTATCGACCAGCGTGATAACCGGCAGGCCAAAGCGATCAGCCAGATCCATCAGCCGGATCGCCTTCCTATAGCCTTCGGGGCGCGCCATCCCGAAATTATGCTTGATGCGCGTCGCCGTGTCCTCGCCCTTCACATGGCCGATCACCATCACCCGGCGGCCCTGAAAGCGCGCAAACCCGCCGATGATCGCATTATCATCCCCAAAGCGCCGGTCGCCCGCGATTGGCAGGAAGTCCTCGAACAATCCGCCGGTGAGCTTTTCAAAGCGCGGGCGATCCGGATGGCGCGCCACCAGCGTGCGCTGCCATGGCGATAGCCGGGCGTAGAGATCGGCGAGCAACCGCTCGGCCCGTTCATCCAGCATCGCCGCCTCGGCTGCCCCGCCCTCCTGACGGCGCAGCGCCTCAGCCTGCGCTGCCAAAGCCTCGATCGGCTTTTCAAAGGGCAGATATTGCACCACGCCGCTCCCGCTCACACCGTCATCGACATGCCGCGATAGATCCGCGCGCGATAGCGCGAATCCTCGGCATCCGGCAGCGGCGCGCCGACCAGCAGCACCGCGCGGGCGAAGCGGCGCACTTCTTCCAAGTGCTCGTCGAGATCGCGCGGCTCTTCCGAACGCACCCGGCGCGTCAGGTTGATCTGGTTGACCGGCACATCATGCACCAGCCGCTCATTCTCCACCGCAAGCGTTGCGGTAAAGGCGTGCAGCGTCGTTTTGATAAAATTCGCCAGCGCAAAGGCCGGGCTGGTGTCGCCCATCGGCACATCGGGGCTGGTCAGCACCAACTGGCAATCATCATAAAGCGAGGCGCGGCGGCTGATACGGAAATGGTGCGTGAGGTTATCAGCCACCACGGCGCGGAATTCCTCAGGCGTGAGCGGATCATCCAATTCAAACAGCTTGCCCGGCAGCGGGGCGAAGGGCGTCGACAGGATAGTGGTGGGCTTGCCCCATTCCAACACCGCGGAGTCCATCGCGGCTTCCAGATCATCGCCGCACACCAGCGAGACAAGCTTTTCGGCCGCCTCGCCTTCGATCTGCGCCTTGATCGCTTCAAAGCCTGCCGCCGTGCGCGTAATCAAAACGCAGCGCGCCGCGTGGCAATCCTCGATGAAAGCGCGGGCGGTTTCGGCGAGGTAATCGGCAAGGTGTTCGCCGATGATCCACACCGTCTTGCCCCGCATCTGATCGAGGCGTTCTTGCTTGGGGCTTCCGAACAATTCGCGCTCGGTGGTGGAACGCTCCACGCTGAGGCCGCCGGAGGGCATGAAAGTTTCACCACTGACGGCGCGGTCGGCAAGGAAGAACACGGTCGCCTGCGCCACGTCATGCTCGGTCGGCATTTTGCCGAGATAGAGCTTGGAGAGGACGCCCGATCCGACCTTCTTGGCTTCCACCGCGATCTTGTCGGCAGGCAGGAAGGGCGCGTCTTCGGGCGGCACGCGCAGCAGCCAGTCAGCATCAGCTTCAGGCGTGGCGGGGCGATCAGCCCATTCGGGCGCGTCAAGGAAATAGCCACCCTGCCGCAGCCGTCCGATCAGGCCAGCGGCAATCGAGGGGGTGAGGAGATATTGGTCCCAGGTGCACTCACCATCGCCCTCGCGCGCACAGGCCAGCGCCAACTCGCGCAATTCGCGCGGGTTGTTGGTGTCGTGGCTCATCTTGACGGTGTCGTTGCGAGCGAGGCGCGAGAGCAGCGCTTCAACCCGCACGCCCCGCCGCAATGCCTTGATGCTGGCGGCATGAACGGCGTTCAATCGCTTGTTTGCAAGGATCAGCTTGCCGCGGCGTTCGAACAGACCGGGCTTGCCGCCCGTGCCGGACAGGCGATCGCCATCCACCGGCCCCGGCGCAATCGCGTTGAACTGCACTTCGGGGCCCAAATAGCGCGCCATCGTTTCCACCATCGCGCGCTGGCCCGCCTTGGAAACGGCGTAATCGGCGCGGTTGGGATAGGCGACCGCCAGATATTTCTCGCCGCCGAAATAGGACGAGACATTGAGAATATAGCCCGAACCCTGTTTTTTCATCAGCGGCACGACATGGTGCATCAGGAAGTAGTTGGAGACGAGATTGGCATCGAGCGTGTAGTTCCACGCATCCACCCCCATATCGATCACCATGTCCTCGGCGCCTGCAACCCCTGCATTGTTGATGAGGTAATCAATCCGGCCAAAGGCTTTCAAAGTCGCATCGACCGCGCCCTTGAGCGATTCAAAATTGCTGACATCGACATTGGCGAGCGTCTGCACCCGGCGTTCAACCCCGGAAAAGCCAATGTCTTCCAACTCGGAGACGATTTTGGCGCGCGCGACCGCCAACTCGCTTTCGCGGCGGGCGACCATCATCACCTTGCCGCCTGCCAATGCGAGCAATCGCGCGACCTGCCCACCAATGCCGGCAGAACCCCCGGTGATCAGCGCCACCTTGCCAAGGTGCAAGCCGGTGATGTTTTCGGAAAAGCCCGGCATGGCTTTCCTCGCGCCCGTTGCCTCGCCAATATTGCCGGGAACATAGAGCGTGATTTCCTGAATTTTGCGCTCTTTCAGCAAGATGCGCGCTGAATGGCCTGCGGTGAAGCGGATATTTTCGGCTTCCGAATTGGTGAAGCGCACGATCTGGTTGCCCCATTCCGCCTGACGGCGGCGGCCGTGCGACGTGTCGATGCTGCTTTCATCGCGCCAGATGCGAATGAGCTGTTCATTGGCCGCACGCAGCATATTGGCATAGATGTCGCCCGCCCCATCACTGGTGTTGGTGATGAAGACAAAGCGCGGCTCCTGCATCAGATTGTCGTGCCGCTTCCAATACCGGCTCATCGTGCGCGCGAGCGCCATATTGCCCGCAATTTCGACATCGAGCAGCGCTTCGACGATCGCATCATCGGCCTCGGATAAAAGGCCCTTCAACTCGCCCGGCGGCAGCATCGGCAGGAACACCGCCCCGCTGATCGCGCCATGTTCCTTGGTGTAGGCCTCGAGCGCTTCTTCCATCGCGCCTGCATCCTTGCGGTTGAAGCGGATGATCGAAAGGCCCTCGGTGATGCCCAGCGCCTTGCAGCGCTTTTCCGCAATCGCCACATCGGCCGCGCGCGGCAGGCCGAGCGCCACGTTCGCCCCGCAGTTCAATTGCACCTGCGCGATTTCAAGCGCCTCGTCCCAATTGTCGCCCGCTGCCACCAGCACGGCAAGTCCCGTTCCATCCATCGAGCGCATGGTCGGGCGCGCGAGGTAAGTGGAACGCTGTTCCTTCCTCACCGTCATCCCGTGGGTGACTTCGAAATCATGGCCATTATAGGCCGCGCTTTCGTCCGAGCCGAGGAACACGCAGGTGGTCGCGATGTCGGTGGGGGTGGGAAAAGTCTTGGCCTTTTCATTGCCGCCGGTGGCGCGTTCAAGGCTCATCATGTCGAAGAATTGTGTCGCGGTGGTTCCCGCCTCATCGCCGCGCGCGGCATCCATCGCGGCAAAAACAGAGCGGATGCGCTCGCTTTCGATCGGGCCGGGATAGACGAGATTGACGCGGATGCCCTTGGGGCCGAGTTCGAGGCTGAGTTCGCGGCTCAGCGCGTTCATCGCTGCCTTCGGCACCACATAGGCCGCGCGCGCATAATAGGGCGTGCGGCTGAAGATGGTCGAGACATTGATGATCGAGCCGCCCTCGGGGATATGCGGCGCGGCCGCTCGGGTGACATTCCACGCCACGGCCAGAATGTTACGCAATGCATCCCCGACAGTCTCGCTATCGGTGGCGCCCTTCTTTTGCAGGGAGGCGAGTTCTTCTGGGGTGAGCGGCAGGTTTTCGATTGGCTGCTTGGGGCCAGCGCTGCCCGCATTGTTCACAAGGATATCAATCCGGCCGAATTTCTTGGCCACTTCGTCCATCGCCGCGCGGACCGAAGCCGGATCGCCGCCATCCAGCGCCACAGTCGCCACGCGCGATGCGTCCACACCGGTTGCCTTGACCAGCGCATCGGCCGCCGCCTGCGTGCGCTCGGGCGTGCGGCCTGTCATCACCACGGTTGCGCCTTCTGCGAGGTAATGCGTGGCAATATGCCCACCCAGATTGCCCGCCGCCCCAGTAATAACGGCGATCTTGCCATCGAGGCGGCCAGAGGTGGACGCGGACGCGGAAACGGCTTTCGACTTGGGCGCACTTTTGGCCATCGCACTCTCCTCATAAAGTTACGCCGCGAGGGTCGCGGGCTTATTGATCTGTTCAATCTACCGGGGAGGAGAACTAAGAACGTTTCAAATTCTGCAATGCTCAAGTCATGCGCCGGGTTCCCCCGAGCTTGCACTTTTTGCAGCGTCAAGTGCAGCCCAAGCTTCAAGCAGCG
The DNA here is from genome assembly GCA_001724215.1 of Erythrobacter sp. SCN 62-14. Lineage (GTDB taxonomy): Bacteria > Pseudomonadota > Alphaproteobacteria > Sphingomonadales > Sphingomonadaceae > Erythrobacter. Next base: position 4,955 of record MEDW01000082.1, read on the forward strand.
CATCGCGGCTCATCAGGCCAAGCTCCGGCAGGGCGTGGTTCACCACATAGGTCGAACCCGTGTGGCGGTTGTCCCACATCGCCTGATGCGCCTCTGGCAGGCCATCCCACGGCACCACTTCCGGCATGGTCACTTCAAGCAGGCCAGCTGCGATCATGTCGTTCATGCGCGCGACTTCAAAGGCGTTGCACAGGTGCGTGCCGAGGATGCTGGCGGTAGGCATGATGATCTTGCGCTGGCGCGTCCACACCTGCGGCGCGTAGAAAGTGAAGCGGCTGCCCGCCATATCCTCGGCAAAGATCACCCGGCCCGTGAAGGGCTTTACCAGCGAGGTGGAAATGCCGAGCGTGTCTTGGCCGACGCGTTCAAACACCAGATCGGGGCTGCCGCGCGGATTGTCGGGGGAACGCAGGATCTTGCCCACCGCCGAACCAAACGGCTTCATCACCCGGTCCTGATAATCGCGCACCGCTGCCTTGAAGACCTCGATATCCGCCTTGGCATCGGGCAGGCGCGGCATGGTATCGGGCCAGTAGAAATTCGCACCCTCGCGCCGCTTGATCGTCTCAAGGCTGACGATGCCTTCGATCGCATCCTCAAGCCCCAGCGATTGCAGGAATTCGCGCTGGCCATCGGTGGTGGTGGCAACCACGCTGCGCGCATTGAACAGGCGCGCGGCTTCGATCATTTCAAGGCCGGTTTCATCGAGCAATTCGGAGGAACCGGGGCCGTAGAAGATCAGCACCGCCTCGCCCCCGCGCACATTGGCGCGGCGCAGCATTTCCTCTGGCGAGGCGACGCCCGGCTTGCCCATGAAGCTGAAGTGGTAGCCCGATGAGGCGCCGTAGAAGGCGAGCGTGCCGCCTTCGGCCAGCAGCTGGAAGCTGCGCGGGAACGCGGTTTCGCCCGCATGGCTGACGACGTAATCCGCGAGCTTGCCGCCATTGAGGGCCTTGTAAGCCTCGACAATCGGCTCGCCTGCGGCTTCCCAAGCGCGGGCCTCAGCCGCATCCTCGGGAACGACAGTATAGAGCCCGGTGAAGGCCGCATCCTTGCGGTTGATCGCGCCGACCGCGCCCTGCGCCTCGGTGATGAACCGGGCGCGTTCCTCGGAGGAAACGAGGCCCGTCACCTGCAAGCCGGTGCGCACCGATGACCTCAGCGCATCAAGTCCGGTGCCGGTCGCCGCTCCTTCCACAAACAGCGTGCGCCCCGGCGCGATCTGGAGTGTGGTGAACAGGCAGCGCGCAATGGTGCCGAGGTTCAGCACATAGCTGCCCGCCTGTTCGAGCGTCAGATCGGGCGGGATCGCATGCATTTGCGGGGCCTGCACAGTCAGGAACTGCGCGTGGCTGCCGGTTTCCGTCTCGTAGCCCTGAATGGAGAAATCGGCATACATTGGATCATTGCCGACCTGCGGGGAGAGCAAATCATTGGTGCCTGAATAGACTGTGACGAGATCGCCCACCTTGACGCGCCCTTGCGCCCGCGTTTCGCTGCCCAAAGCCGCGACCAGCGCAATGCCGCCCGAGCCTGTGATCTGCACATCTTCCTCATGCGCATCGAAGGGCGAGACGGGAATGCCGGTCAAGGCCCAGATGTCGTTGAAGTTGACCTCGCTCGTCAGCATGTAGAGCAGCGCTTCGTTGGGCGCAGGCTCGGGCACTTTGACGACCAGCTCCTTCTCGTGGCTTTCGGGCGGGCCAAAGCGGGGCGCGCCCGTGTCGGGATCGCGCGCAATGCCGAACGCATATTGATAGGGCGGGATTGGCGTTACGCCGGGGAAGAACGGCGCACCGACGGGCAGCAGCTCGCCTGCTTCCTCCAAGGCCTTGGCTTGGCTCTCGTGCTTGTCATAGTCCCACACGCCATCGCGGCGGACGGGCAGCGGCGGCGCGACCTTGTCGATAAATTGCCGGATGCCGGTCTTGCCGCCTTCGGGATCAACGATGGCATCAGCAAACAGCGCGGCTTCCTTGGCAAGGCCGGCGGTGATGCCGTGTTCAAGCCCGGTCCGCACCGCTTCGATAGCGCGTTCGCCAGCCTTGGCGCGGCCTGCCCATTCCAGCTGGCCGAGCACGCGCTGCAAGAAGGCATCCTCCATCACTGGCGCAAGCGCCACCGGAGCAGGCGTGTCCCAGCGGGCAATCGCGGCCTGGCGTTCGGCAAAGGCCTTGCCCAGCACGGATGCCTCGCCATGCTTCACATAGTCGCGCACCGCGGCGTGAGCCTCGGCCAAAGCATCGCGCGCACCGTCCACCAGCACATCAACAAGGCCGATGTCGGCGGCCTGCTCCGCATCAATGCTGCGCCCGCCAAGGATCAGGTCCATCGCATCGCGCAGGCCCGTCTCGCCCTTGCGATCGACCAGCAGGCGCGGCAGGCGCTGCGTCCCGCCATAGCCGGGCAGCAGGCGCAGGCGGATTTCGGGCTGGCCGAAACGCGCCACCGGCTCGGCCACGCGGTAATCACAGGCGAGCGCGAACTCCATGCCCCCGCCCAGCGCCACGCCCTGCACCGCCGCAACGCAGGGCTTATTCATGCGTTCGATAATGCCAAAGGCAAGCTGCGCGTTGTTGGGCAGCACGAGGGCTTCCTCGCGGGTGTGGATTTCTTCCAGCATCTGGCGGATATCCGCCCCCGCCACGAAGGACGCGGTGCCCTGCCCGGTGAACACCACCGCGACCACATCATCAGCGCGGGCGAGGTAATCGACCACTGTCACCAACTCATCAATCGCGCGTTCGTTCAAAGCGTTGACCGGCGGGTTGGTGACAGTGACAGTCGCCACCTGCTTGCCCGGCGCCACATCATTATACTGCACCAAGAAATAGCGGTGGCGGTCGAACAGCGCCTGTTCATCGCTCATGCGCTGTTTGCGCTGCCAATCGGTGATGACTGTGCGCAATTCGTCGAGCGCCTCGGGATTGCGCAGCGTGGTCACATCGCCGACGTCCTCGCCCACCACCAGCGCGCGCACCATGCGGCGCATATATTTGCCGCTGCGGGTTTCGGGGAACTGACTGACTTCGATAAAGTCCGCAGGCACCGCAACCGCGCCCTTTTCGGTGCGGACGAGATCGAACAGGCGGCGCTTGTCCTCGATGGTGAGCTTGCGGCCCGCCACCGGCACCACAAAGGCGAGCGGGGTCAGCCCCTTTTCGCGGTGGGGAGCGCCCACCACCAGCACGTTGCCAACGGGCGAATCGGGAGCCAAAGCCTTGTCGCGCAGCACCGCGCCTTCGATTTCTTCTGTGCCCATGCGGTGACCCGACACGTTGATCACGTCATCGCTGCGGCCATGCAATGAGAAGGAGCCATCCTCATGCGCAATCGCGAAATCGCCTTGCGTATAGGCCCACACGCCTTTCCAGCGTTTCCAGTATCCCTCTTCCCAGCGCTTCGCATCGCCCTTCCAATACCAGCGCTTGAGCAGGTTATGCAGATGGATTGGCGCCCACTCGCTGATCACCAGCTCGTTTTCCGCCACCACGCGGTCCAATTCGCGACCAAACGCCTGTGCCGCGGGATTCAACGGAAAGGCTTCCCAGTCGATCGGTGAAACTTCACCGTGCTTGTTGACTGTCTGCACCGGAGCTACCAACCACTTGAAGGTTTCTCGCACCAGACGCAACACGGTATTGGCAGCCTGCTCGCGGTTCTGCGTAGCTTGGCGCTGCTGCTGGTTGTCCAGCGTCAGTCGCAGATCACGAGCGTCGATCTCAATGCTCTGCCAGGCGCGTTGCTGACGCACCACGTCTTTCAGG
>MEDW01000083.1 GCA_001724215.1 Erythrobacter sp. SCN 62-14
ATGGCGGCCATGCCGGCGCCGATGGCTGCAAGACCCGCACCGACGAGCTTGGCTGCTTCTGCTTCCATTTGAAAAACTCCTTTGGGATAAATCTGTTAGAGAAAAAAGTTGAGAAACTCAGTGAAGGTGCTCGGCATCATTGATGTAGAGCGAGGTGAGCAGGGCAAAGACGTAAGCCTGAATGCCTGCCACCAGAATTTCGAGCGCGCTGATGGCCACCATCAGGGCAAAGCTGGGAATGCCCACCAACACGCCAATGCCAAGGCCCGCGTTCGCTCCGTCGATAACGAAGCTGGACAGCACCTTCAGAAGGACGTGGCCCGCCATCATCGCCACAAACAGACGCAGCGCGAGGCTGAAAGGGCGGATCAGGAAGGAGAAGAATTCAATCAGCGCAATCGGCAGGATCATCGGCGCCGGCGTGCCATGCGGCACAAACAGGCTGAAAAAATGAAAGCCATGCTTGCCGAAGCCCACGATCAGCACGATCGAGAAGCTGAGGATCGCCAGAACGCCTGTCACCGTAAAGTGGCTGGTGAAGGTGAAGGGATGCACCCCGAACAGGCCAATTGGCAAAAGCCCCAAGAGGTTAGCAAACAGGATGAACATGAACAGGCTGAAGACGTAAGGCACATACTTGCGCCCTTCCTTGCCCACATTGGCCTCAAGCATGTCGTCGATAAAGGTGGTGAAACTTTCCACCGCCATCTGCCAACGGCCAGGCACCAGCTGGCGCTTCATGCCGCCAGCAACGAACACCCACAAGAGGGCAGTCGCAATCGCCATCCACAGCGCCGAATTGGTGAATGCGATGTTGTATCCGCCAATCGCCCAGTCCGAGCCGAACAACGGCTCGATCTGGAATTGCTTCATCGGATCGACCTTGCCTTCAGAGGCTGCCACGATTTCAATCCCTGTTATTTGCACCAAACGCGCCCCGGCCAACCCTGCAAAACGTAGCTCCGTCAGGAGCCATCCTTTCGCTTTTCGGCTGCCCCATCAGGACGCGTTTGTGCCGCACGAATAATGTTCCTGAAGGCAACGACGATCCCGAAAACCAGCATCACCAACAGACCCCAAGGCGATGTTCCGGCGAAGGCATCAATAACCCAGCCAATCACAAAGCCGCCGAAAAGCCCGCCCAGAAGATCGGCCAAAACCCGGTTGCCGATGCGGTAATCCGCACTGGCGCCTTCGGTTTTCGGCCGGTTGCGTTCTTCCTCACGCTCGCGAGCGGCTTTAAGCCGCGCCTCGAGCGCAGTCATACGCGCATCCTCCGCAACAGGCTCCGGGGCGGGTGGTTCATCGCTCATGCCGTGTCTCCGATAAACGCAGGAAGGCAAGCGCAAATGAGGTGCCCGCCAAGGGCGCCGCCCCCTTAGAAGGGGGCCAATAGCAAGTCAACCATGGTGGTCACAGAAAGCTTCGCATCTGCACAAGGAGTGATGCAAAGCGTGCAGCACCGCTTGCAAAACTGCGTCTTAAGGGCAACGCGGATCGCGCTCAGGCGCATCGCTGCCGCGCGGCTTCCACTTCCCATCAGGGGTGCGATACATCTCGCCCGGCTGAGTGCGCAAAATCGCCTGACAGCCCGAGGTCAGCGCATAAGCCTCGATCGTCACGTTGTTTTCCTGCGCCTTTTGCGAATAAAGAGCGCGGCGTTTGATGTTGATGTCGTCGACAAGCTTTTTCAATTCGGTGGTGGGCGTGCCGACAATCCCAAGATAGCCGTCCGCCTGCTCTCCGATCTTGCCGCTGGCGCGCGCTTCGGCATAGGCAGGATCGCGCTGCGCCAACGCCGGAGCAGCCAGCAGCGCGGCCCCGAGAATCGCAGCAAGCGGAGCCATCAGCTTGTTTGCAAACATAATCTTTTCCTCCCAGAAATCCGCCCTGCGCACCGCATTTGCGACAGATCAGAAAATATCGGCATTCTCGTCAATCGTGTTGGCAGCATCGGCAGCCAATCGGTAAATCACTTCCTGCCGGATGTTGATGTTGAGTTCGATCACAATCGGCTTGTCCGGAGCCTGCACATTGATGCATCCGGCTGCCAGCGTGCCAACAAACGCTGCGATGCCGAACCGCGCCCAATGTGGCTTGGTCTTGAATGTCGTCATGGCTGAGTGTCGCTTTCAGGAGGTTGAACAAGGGTTTCATCGCGCCGCAGGGCGGGTGGATCATTCTGAGGCAGCAGGGGCGGCACGGGTGCAGGCACGTCGCCCGGAATAAATCGCCCATTTTCAACGCGCAGCAGCCCGCGATCCATCGGATTGCCAAGCAGGCTTGCATCAAAGAACGAGCGCACCACGGTGGACAGCTCATAAAAGCTTTCCGACTTCACATTCACCCGGAACAGAATCGGCAATTGCGCCAGCTTGCGGGTGATGAAGTTGCGACTCGCGCCTGCGCCCTGCCGGACTCCGTCAAACTGGAACTTGCTGATGATCTCGCCGGTCAGGCTGCCATCAAGCACCACGCCCATCTCGCGGTAATCAAGGCTTCGCAGCGCCCGGAAGGCATAGTTGCTGACAGCGCCCATGTCTTCGTAGGACAGCTCGCCAATATAGGACACATTGCCGCCGGGAGGCCGCGAACGCAGCACGCCATTTTCAACCCGGCCATTTCCAGAAGCATCGAACACGATCGGCACGCTGCCATCAAAAGTACCCGTGACAGCAAGATTGGTGAGTTCCATTTCCGCCACAAATGTCGCAGCATCAAGCGCTGTAATATCAAAGATATAGCGCTTTTCCGAAGGCTGCGAAAAATCGAGCGTGACAGGGCGCATCACCAATTGCCCTCCCATGAAGGGAAAACGCGCATCGGCCACATCAATGATCTGCCCATTGCGCAAGGCATAGCGCACCTGACCATCCAGCACTTCAACGCCGGTGTTGATGGCGGCAATTTCGAGGCGCTGGTTGGGCGCTGTCGTCAGATTGATGAGATCGGTGAAGTGGATCTCGCCTTTAAGGCCTCTGACCGGGCCGAAGGCGGCGGCAAAATCAAGCCCGTCGGTCGAAAATCGTCCTTCGCCGCTCAGGTTATCACCGCGCCAGACAATCCGCCCTCGCCCGTTCACCGCGCCGCGAGCAAAGGCGATCACGCCCTTGGCGAGATAAGACAGGTCCTCAACATCAAGCTTATTGCCAAAGGTCAGACGATCGACTGTGAAATCAGCTGCGCCTTCAGCCAGTTCAAGATCATGGCGAAACGCCACATTCGCGATCTTTTGCTCGCTCTTGGGATTGTACAGACCCGTGAGCGCGGTGATTTTCCCTTCGGCGAAATCGAGACTGGCGGCACGGCCTGCCAGCGGCTCAAACCGCGCAGGCAAGGCCCCACGATCAGCCAGCATGAAGTTGGCATCCTCCAGCCGCAGGGCACCTTGTGCCCACCGCCAGCGTCCTGCCATCTCAGACAGCGCAAAGGGCACGTCGCCCAGCACCCCGGCACCGCCTGCGAACTGACCATGCGCCGCATCCCCAAGCTCGCCAGTCAGGCTGGCGAGTTGCAGCCGCGTCTGGGCGGTGCCCTCACCCATGCGCAGATCAAGCCCTTCAAGCGCCAGCGGGCCGGGATAACGCAGCAGCGCGCGCGCAGCGCTCAATTGCACCGGGACATCGCCCATGCGCCCGGCAAAGGCGAGGCGCGGCGTGCTGGCGGCAATTTCAAGGCTGTTCTGATAACGCACCATGGCCGCAGCCCCCGGCGCCGGGCACAGGGCGAGGCGTTGGGCTCCCATGTCGAGCCCTGCCAATTGCAGTCCGCCAACCCGCAATTCGCTACAGCTCTCACCAAAGCTGAGCCCGCGCGCATCAGACCAGCGCCCTTGCAAGGGCAGTTGCAGTTCGCTGATCTGTCCGCCGGGCAGGGCGCCGCTTGCACTCACCAGACCGGTGAACCTCAAATCGCCGCGCGCATCCTGCTCGATGGCGAGGCGCGGGATCGCAAGCCGGCTTGTCCCCGAGGAATAATCAGCCATCGCCAAACGGATCGCCAATCCGGCACCGGCTCGCTCCTCGATCCGGGCATTGACTGCGGGCAGCCCCGCCCCGCCCATCATAAGACTGCCGCGCGCCGTGCCATCATTCAGCCCCAGATTGATCTGCGAGACGGCCAGCACAGTCTCCCCAGTGCCGCTGCGCAACCGCGCTTCGGGAATGATCAGCCGCAGATCATCGCCGGTTTGACGGATGATTGCCTCGGCCTTGAACTCGCCGCCCTCCAATGCACGGGCGCTGGCGGTGCTGAATTGTGCAAGCAAGGGTTCGAGCAAAGTGCCCGACACATCCTCGCTAGCGGTGGCCAGCGCAGCTTTCACACCATCGGCAAGAACCAGATCGCGCGCTGTCAACCTGCCATTCCATTCACTGCGCGCGCCCGCTGGTGCATTGGGGGCGCCGCTGCGCCATGTTCCGGCGGCCGTGACAGTCCCGACGCTGGCTTGCGGTGCGGCGAGGCGGGTGAACGCCAGATCATGCTCGAGCGCGATGCCTTTGCCGGAGAATGCAGCCTTGGCCGTGCCGCTGATGCGCGGCACAGTCAGCCTCAAGCCTGCCGCCTGTCGCGCCTCGATTGCAAACTTCGCATCCACCCCATCAAGGCCCGCTGCAAGGGTCAGCGCACTGCCCACATCAGCACGCGCCAGTTGGATGCCGGCGCATTCCAAGCCGCGCAGCCGCAATGGTCCCGCCAATCTTGGCGCACCCTTGGCGCTGGTAAGCGCTCCGAACAGCGTTGCGGTCTTGGCGCGGCAATCGGGCGTGCCAATGCCCGGAGCCGTTACGGCGAGCTTGCCTGCAAAGCCATCATTCAGCCGCCCTGCCCCATCAAGCTTTGCCGCAACACTCCCGAAATCGGTGTCAATCCGGGCGCGTGCATCGATCAGCGCCACATTGAGCGCAGGCAGGCTGGCGGGCTCATCGCTCCCGGTAAAGACCAGCGGATCGAGCGCGCCGAGGCTGACTTGCCCGCCGCGATATATGCCGAACAGCCGCGCCTTGTCGATCACGACGCGATCAATCGACGGGCCCAATAGTCCGAGCCCGATTTCCACCACCACCTGCTGCGCGGTCAGATCAGGCTGCGCCGGATCGCCCACCACCAGATCGGCGATCACCTGGCGCGCGGGCGTGACTTCAACCAGCCGGTAACTCGCCCTGACCCCATTTTCAGCCAGATAGCCGTCGATGAGATTGCCAACGATCCGCTCGCGCTCCAGCCAGGTCGCGCTGCCCGACACCAGCAGGAGCAGCGCACACACCACCAGAACGCGCCCCGGCCAACGCCGCGGCCACCAGCGCGCACGCCGCTGTTCAGCAGGCGGCAACAGATCAGGCTCGTCGGTTTGGTTCATTGGCTGGGACACTTGCAAGCAAGTCTCAGCAAAGGCAATGAAGCAATGGGAAAGTTCTTTGCGGGGAAACGCATTTGGCAGGCGATGAGGCGAGTTTTGATTTCCCCGATCCGCCTTTGCCAAAGGGCCGGAAAGGCGCGGGCCAATCGGATGCAGGCGCAAACGCCGGAGCAAGCCACCGCGCGCGGCTGCGCGAACGCTTACTGAAAGGCGGGGCTGAGGCTCTCGCGGATTACGAAGTGCTCGAATATCTCCTTTACGCCGGAAACCCGCGCGGGGACACCAAACCGCTTGCCAAGGCCTTGCTGGCGCAGTTCGGCTCTCTGGCAGGCGTGCTCAACGCTGATCCGGCGGCCCTGATGCGCGCCAAGGGGATGGGTGAGACCAGCGCAGCGGCGCTTAAATCGGTCGCGCTGGCCGCGCGCCGCATGGCCCGCAGCGAAGTTGCCGCCAAGCCGGTGCTGGCAAGCTGGCAAGCGCTGATCGATTATCTCGCCATCGACATGGCGCATCTGACTGTTTAGCGGGTGCGCATCTTGTATCTCGACGCCCGCAACCGCTTGATTGACGATCATCATCTGGGCGATGGGTCGATTGATGAAGCCGCTATCCATCCACGCGTAGTGATCCGCCGGGCGATGGACTTGGGGGCAGCGGCGCTGATTCTTGTTCACAATCACCCCAGCGGCAATCCCGAACCCAGCCGCGCCGATATCCAGATCACCCAGCGCATTGCCGAAGCTGGGCGCCTGCTGGGCGTCACTGTGCACGATCATGTCATCATCGGGCGCGAAGGCCATGTGAGCTTGCGCGCCAAGGGCCTGATCTGAGCACAGCGCGCAGCGCGCCCCTTGCCTTTCGCCGCCTGCCCGCATAGCGGCAGCGCAGATTTCTCTAGCAGCCCCTTGAAGGACAGCCCGCCATGGTCCCCCGTTATGCCCGCCCCGAGATGACCGCCCTGTGGGAGCCCGAGGCCAAATATCGCATCTGGTTCGAGATTGAGGCTCATGCGACCGAGAAGTTGGGTGAACTCGGGGTTGTCCCCAAAAGCGCGGCCAAGGCGCTGTGGGACTGGTGGGCGACGAACCCGGTGATCGATGTCGCGGCCATCGACGCGATTGAGGCCGTGACCAAGCATGACGTGATCGCGTTTCTTACATGGGTGGCCGAACAGGTCGGTGACGAAGCGCGCTTCATGCATCAGGGCATGACCAGCTCCGATGTGCTCGACACCACGCTGGCGGTGCAACTGGCGCGGGCGAGCGACATCCTGATTGCCGATCTCGATGCGCTGCTTGCCGCGATTCGCACGCGCGCCGAAGAACACAAATACACCCCCACCATCGGTCGCAGCCACGGCATTCACGCAGAGCCGGTGACTTTCGGGCTGAAACTCGCACAGGCCTATGCCGAATTCGCGCGCTGCCGGGAGCGCATGATCGCCGCCAAGGCGGAAATCGCCACCTGCGCGATTTCAGGCGCGGTCGGCACTTTTGCCAATGTCGATCCGGCGGTTGAGGCTCACGTTGCTGAAAAGCTCGGCCTTGCCATCGAGCCGGTCTCCACGCAGGTCATCCCGCGCGATCGCCACGCGATGTATTTTGCAACGCTCGCAGTGATTGCCGGCAGCATCGAACGTCTCGCGGTTGAAATCCGCCACTTGCAGCGCACCGAAGTTCTGGAGGCCGAGGAATATTTCTCGCCCGGCCAGAAGGGGTCGAGCGCGATGCCGCACAAGCGCAACCCGATCTTGACCGAAAACCTGACCGGGCAAGCGCGCATGATCCGCGCCTACGCCCTGCCCGCGCTGGAGAATGTGGCGCTGTGGCATGAACGCGACATCTCGCATTCCTCGGTTGAACGCTTCATCGGGCCGGATGCGACCATCACGCTCGACTTCGCGCTCGCGCGGCTCACCGGCGTGGTTGAAAAGCTGCTGATCTATCCTGAACGGATGCAGCGCAACATGGATAGCATGGGCGGCCTTGTTCATTCACAGCGCGTGCTCTTGGCATTGACGCAGGCAGGCGTCAGCCGTGAGGATGCCTATGCTCTGGTCCAAAGGAACGCGATGAAAGTGTGGGAGAGCGGCGGCGCGCTGTCGCTGCTTGATCTGCTCAAGGCCGATCCCCAAGTCACCGCCGCACTTACAGCTGAACAGCTCGAAGAGAAATTTGATCTCGCATACCACTTCAAACACGTCGATACGATCTTTGCGCGGGTGTTCGGCTAGGCGTCTGCGCACAAACTGGACTCTTGCAGCAAATCGCCTAGTTTTGTCATCTTCACGGGGCACTCGAAGGAACACCCTCTTTGGCTGTCATTCGCACCATTGTCTGGATCCTGCTGGTTTGCGGGTTGCTGATCTTTTCGTTCTACAACTGGCGCCCGGTCGAAGTGACGATCTGGGAAAATCTGGTGCTGGAAACCAAGGTTCCGGTGCTGGTGCTGCTGGCCTTCCTGATGGGATTTGTCCCGCTTTTAGCCTATCATCTGAGTGTGAAATGGGCGCTTAAACGCCGAGTGCGCAGTCTGGAAAGTTCGTTGAAAACACTCGCCACTTCGCGCCGCACGGAAACAGGTGCCGACACCCAGAGCGCCCCGGCGCCGGCAGTTTCCAGCACCAGCGACAGCAAGAAACCCGATGCGCCAGACAATACCCCTGATAGCAGTTTGAATGTCGCCAGCAGCAGCGATGGTGGAGGCGGCGAATAATGAGCAATCCGATTTATCTGGCGCTTGATGTGCCGCAGATCGAGCCGGCCAAGGCGCTGGTCAATAAGGTCAAGGGCCATATTGGCGGGGTCAAGCTGGGGCTGGAATTCTTCTGCGCGCACGGGGCCCACGGGGTGCACGAAATCGCCCATTGCGGCCTGCCAATCTTCCTTGACCTGAAATTCCACGACATCCCCAACACGGTCGCCGCCGCCATGCAGGCGATCCATGTCTATGAACCCGCGATCGTCACAGTCCACGCCAGCGGCGGGCGCGCGATGATGGAGGATGCCAAGGCTGCGGCGGCGGCGGGAACCAAGGTGGTGGCCGTCACCATGCTCACCAGCCTTGATGCTGGCGATCTTACCGCCACCGGCGTCTATGGCAGCGCCGAGACGCAGGTGATGCGGCTGGCAGAGCTTGCCCATGCCGCAGGTCTTGATGGGATCGTATGTTCGGGACAGGAAGTGGGCATGGTCAAAAAGGCTTGGAAGGACGGCTTTTTCGTCGTCCCCGGCCTGCGCCCGGCGGGCAACGGCACCGGCGATCAGAAACGAGTCGTCACCCCCGCACAAGCTCGCAATAATGGCCCCGCACAAGCGCGCAATAATGGTGCAAGCGTGCTGGTGATCGGCCGCCCGATCAGCCGCGCCGATGATCCGCTGGCCGCTGCCCGCGCGATCGAGGCAACGCTGTAGCTCTGAGCGAACACCCCGTAATCATTCGTCACCGGCGAACTTGTTTCAGGGTCCATTGCTCAATAGGGAAACAAGGCTCGTTGTGGCCCATGGATGCTGAAACGAGTTCAGCATGACGAGGTTGGACCTGTGCACGCAATATCTCCCGCGTCCTGCGCCGATGCTGCTGCGCTCAAGGCCCTGCTCGAAGCCGCCTATCGCGGTGATAGCGCGCGTGCCGGGTGGAACCACGAGGCTGATATCCTCGATGATGAACGCATCGCTCCGGGCGAGTTGGAGGCAATGCTCGCCAATCCGGCAGTCACGATCCTCGCCGCGCGCAATAATGAGACGCTGGTCGGCTGCGTCGCGGTGACGAGGAAGGACAGTGCGCTCGGCTATCTCGGGATGCTCTGCGTGGCTCCAACCTTGCAATCGGCGGGGCTTGGGCGGCGGCTGCTCGATGCAGCAGAAGATCACGCGCGCACTCTTGGCCTTGCCGCAATGGAAATGACGGTAATCGACAGCCGGACGAGCCTCATCGCGTGGTATGTCCGGCGCGGCTACCGGCTCACCGGAGAAACGCGCCCCTTCCCCGTGCTGCGCGATCCGCCCATCACTTTTGTGGTGCTGGAAAAGCGGCTCAATCCGGCCTAGAGCGCTCGCCTATGCGACGCTTTGTCAAAATCTGCGGGTTATCGACGCCTGAGACGATTTCTGCCGCGATTGAGGCAGGGGCGAGCCACATCGGCCTTGTCCATTTCCCCAAAAGCCCGCGCCATGTCAGCCTTGCCAAAGCCGCGATGCTGCGGCGCGATCTGCCGGACACCGCCAAGGTGGTGCTGCTGATGGTCGATCCCGAGCCGCAAATGCTGGCAGAGGCAATCCGCATGGTTGCCCCGCAGGTGGTGCAGTTTCACGGGGCCGAGGCTCCCGATGTGCTGGCCCGAACCCGCGCAGAGACCGGCGTTGAGGTGTGGAAGGCGCTCGGCGTGAAAGATGCCGCGGCGCTGGATGCTGCCGCGCGCTATAAAGGCGCTGCCGACCGCGTGCTGCTCGATGCGCCGGCAGAGGCCCTGCCCGGCGGCAATGGCGCGGCGTTTGACTGGAAATTGCTGGCTGGCTGGCAGGCTCCGCTCCCTTGGGGCCTTGCGGGCGGGCTGACCCCTGCCAATGTCGCAGACGCCATCCGGCTGACGGGCACCACCCTTGTGGATACATCTTCGGGGGTTGAGCGTTCTCCCGGTGTCAAGGACGTGGACAAGATCGCGGCCTTCTGCAAAGCGGCTCTTCTATGAACACACCACTTAATTCTTTCCGCAACCAGCCTGACGAGCGCGGCCATTTTGGCGAATTTGGCGGGCGCTATGTCGCTGAAACGCTGATGCCGTTGGTGCTCGATCTTGAGCGCGAGTATCGCAAGGCGCAGGCTGACCCGGCGTTTCAGGCGGAATTCGACGATCTGCTCGAACATTATGTGGGCCGCCCGAGCCCGCTCTACTTCGCGCCGCGTCTGACGGAGGAACTCGGCGGAGCGCAGGTTTGGTTCAAGCGCGACGAGCTCAATCACACCGGCGCGCACAAGATCAACAATTGCATCGGGCAGATCCTGCTCGCAATCCGCATGGGCAAGACCCGCATTATTGCGGAAACCGGCGCGGGCCAGCATGGGGTGGCGACGGCGACAGTCTGCGCGCGTTTTGGCCTTCCTTGCGTGATCTACATGGGCGCAGAAGACGTGAAGCGGCAATCGCCTAACGTGTTCCGCATGAAATTGCTCGGCGCAGAAGTCGTCCCCGTCACCAGCGGCGGGGCGACCTTGAAGGACGCGATGAACGAAGGGCTGCGCGATTGGGTCGCGAATGTCCACGACACCTTCTACATCATCGGCACAGCCGCTGGCCCGCATCCCTACCCCGAGATGGTGCGCAACTTCCAGAGCGTGATCGGCAAGGAAGCCCGCGCCCAGATGCTCGAGCGCACCGGACGCCTGCCCGATCTGCTGGTTGCCGCGATCGGCGGCGGATCGAACGCGCTGGGTCTGTTCCACCCCTTCCTCGACGATCCATCCGTCAAGATGCTCGGCGTCGAAGCAGCGGGCCACGGGCTCGATGGCGATGAACACGCCGCGAGCCTTTTGGGCGGCTCCCCCGGAGTGCTCCACGGCAACCGCACCTATCTGCTGCAGGACGCGGACGGCCAGATCACCGAAGGCCACTCGATCAGCGCCGGGCTCGACTATCCCGGCATCGGCCCGGAACACGCGTGGCTGAAGGAAAGCGGCCGGGTCGATTACACCGCCGTCACCGACGAGGAGGCGCTGGACGCCTTCCAACTGCTGTGTGCGACCGAAGGCATCATTCCGGCGCTCGAACCCAGCCACGCGATTGCAGCGGTGAAGAAAGTTGCGCCGACCATGCCGAAGGACGCGATCATCCTTGCCAACCTGTGCGGGCGCGGGGACAAGGACATTTTCACTGTGGCGGAGCGTCTGGGGGTGGAGCTGTGAGCCGCTTCGCTGCCGCTTTCGGCAAGACCGCACCCGCGCTCGTCTGCTTCATCACCGCAGGCGATGGCGACACCGCGGCCAATCTCGATGCGCTGGTGGAAGCTGGCGCAGATGTGATCGAATTGGGGATGCCCTTCACCGATCCGATGGCCGATGGCCCCGCGATCCAAAGCGCCAATCTGCGCAGCCTCGGTGCAGGCACGACCACGGCGGACGTGCTGCGCTACGCGACCGAATTCCGCGCTCGGCACCCGAACGTGCCGCTGGTGCTGATGGGCTATGCCAACCCGATGGTGCGGCGCGGGCCGGAATGGTTCGCCGAGGCCGCTGCGGCTGCAGGCGTTGACGGCGTGATCTGCGTCGACATTCCGCCCGAGGAGGACGACGCTCTCGGCCCCGCCTTGCGCGCGCGAGGAATCGCCCCGATCCGCCTCGCCACCCCCACCACCGATGCAGCCCGCCTGCCGCAGGTGCTCGAAGGCAGCGAAGGCTTCCTCTACTACGTCTCGGTCGCCGGGATCACCGGCAAGCAGCAGGCCCAGATCGAGAGCATCGAGGCGAACGTCGCGCGCATCAAGCAATCGACCGACATTCCCGTCGCCGTCGGCTTTGGTGTGCGCACCCCCGAACAAGCCTCGGCAATCGCCAAAGTCGCAGACGGCGTGGTCGTCGGCAGCGCACTCGTCGAAATCTGCGGGGAGTATGGCGCGGAGGCTCCGGCTAAGCTAAAGGAGCTTACCTCCGCCCTTGCCCACGCGGTCCACACCGCCCGTCAGGAGCACGTTGCATGAACTGGTTCACCCGCGTCCGCAATTCTTTAGGCTTTACCCAAGAGAAGAAAACGACCGAGAAAGATCTCTGGATCAAGTGCAGCAATTGCCAGGAAATGCTGTTTGTTCAGGACTATGAGGCAAACGTCAAGGTGTGCCCGTCCTGCGGGCATCACGGGCGATTGAATGCCGATGCGCGGCTTGCTATGCTGCTTGATCCCGGTTTCGAACTGCTGCCCATGCCCGAAGTGACCGAAGACCCGCTGGGTTTCAAGGATACCAAGAAATACACTGATCGCCTCAAGGCCGCGCGCGCAGCCAATCCGCACCGCGATGCCTTTGTGGTGGGTTCCGGCCATATCGACACCCGCCCGGCTGTCGTCGGCGTGCAGGAT
Source organism: Erythrobacter sp. SCN 62-14 (assembly GCA_001724215.1). Classification (GTDB taxonomy): domain Bacteria; phylum Pseudomonadota; class Alphaproteobacteria; order Sphingomonadales; family Sphingomonadaceae; genus Erythrobacter. The sequence continues at coordinate 12,426 of MEDW01000083.1, forward strand.
TTCAGCTTCATGGGCGGCTCGATGGGCATGGCCGTGGGCGAGGCTTTCTGCAAGGGCGCCGAAGCCGCGATTGCGCGGCGCTGTGCTTACATCGTGGTAACAGCCGCTGGCGGCGCGCGGATGCAGGAAGGTATCCTCAGCCTCATGCAGATGCCGCGCGCGACTGTGATGACACGGCGACTGAAGGCTGCTGGCCTACCCTACATCGTGGTGCTGTCCGATCCCACCACCGGCGGCGTAACCGCCAGCTACGCGATGCTCGGCGATATCCACATTGCCGAACCCGGCGCGCTGATCGGCTTTGCCGGCCAGCGGGTTATTCAGGACACCATCCGCGAACAGCTTCCCGAAGGCTTCCAGCGCGCTGAATATCTCCACAAGCACGGCATGGTCGATATGGTGGTGGAGCGCCACAATTTGCGCGCCACTCTGGCGCAGGTGCTGGATTATCTGGCCCCGGTAAAGGCGGCGTAACAGGCAACGTCATCCCAGCGGAAGCTGGGACCCAGAGCCCCAGGCGCATTGCTGGCCGCCCTAGGCCCCAGCTTTCGCTGGGGTGACGAGGTGGTGCATGAGAGACTTCGGCAAATCGGATAATGCCCGCGTGCAGGCGCAATTAGATCGCCTCGCCGTGCTCAGCCTGCCGCAGGGGCGCTTGGGGCTCGGCACCATCCGTGCCCTGATGGAGCGCCTCGGCAATCCGCATCGCAATCTGCCGCCTGTGTTCCATGTCGCGGGCACCAATGGCAAGGGCTCGACCTGCGCCTTCCTGCGCGCCATGCTGGAAGCCGAAGGCTACAAGGTTCACGTCACCATCAGCCCCCATCTGGTGCGCTACAACGAACGCATCCGGCTGGCGGGCGAATTAATCGCGGATGATCTGCTGGCCGATCTGCTCGCAGAAGTGCTCGATGCAGTCCAAGACCTTGCCCCCAGCTTCTTCGAAGTCACCATTGCCGCCGCCTTCCTCGCCTTTGCCCGCACGCCAGCGGACGCCTGCGTGGTCGAAGTCGGGCTTGGCGGGCGGTTTGATGCCACCAATTTGCTCGAACCCGAGGCGCTGGCCGCCTGCGGGATCGCCGCCCTCGGCCTCGATCACGAACGGTTTTTGCTGGCACCAGAAGACGGCGTCCCGCAAGAGCCGATGGCGCGGATCGCGTTTGAGAAGGCAGGCATCGCCAAACAGGGCGTGCCCTTGGTGAGCCTTGCCCATGCGTCGCTGGAACAGCACGCAATCACAGCGCAGGCCGCGCAGGCAGGCGCGGGACTGCTACTGGCCGGGTGCGACTGGCATTTTGCCAGCGACGCAGCGCACCTTTCCTATCGCGACACCCAAGGCGCGCTTCAACTCCCCTTGCCCGCTCTGCCCGGCGCGCATCAGGCGGCCAATGCCGCGCTCGCCATCGCCATGCTGCGCCACCAGAGCCGCCTGCCAATCACCGAGGCGGCTCTTGCCACAGGGCTTGGCACGGTGCGCTGGCCCGCGCGCTTGCAACGGCTGGCAAACGGCCCACTGACAGGTGGGCGCATGGTGTGGCTCGATGGTGGGCATAATCCGCAGGCAGGCGCAATGCTGGGCGAACATTTCGCCGACACGCCGCTTCATCTTGTGATCGGGATGATCGCAGGCAAAGATCCCGCCTCGCTGATAGATCCGCTTGCCCCCAGCCTTGTCAGCATCACCGCGGTCCCTGTGCCGGGGCATGAGTGGTATCCCGCGAGCGCCTTCGGCTCCGCTGCCAAGGCCGCACCCGATGTGCCAAGCGCGCTGGCCAGCTTGCCTGATGATGGCGTGCCGGTGTTGATCGCAGGCTCGCTTTACCTCGCAGGCGAGGTGCTGCGCCTCAACGGCGAACTGCCCGTCTGAACGCCGCCTCATGGCGAAATCAACAGGCGCGGCTGCGAGAGCTTTCCCGCTAAGGCCGCTCGTGCCATTGGCTTGGCACAGATGACAATTCAGCAGGAAACACCCTCATGACTGACCGCGCCCGCGCCATGGCCGACAAGGTCGAAGCCTTTGTCCGCGAAACCGTAATCCCCTATGAACGCGACCCCCGCGCCAAGGGTGATGGCCACGGGCCCGATGATGCGTTGGTCTATGAACTGCGCGAAAAGGCCCGCGCAGCAGGCGTGCTCACGCCGCATATCCTTGATGATGGCAGCCATATGAGCCAGCGCGAGACGGCCATTGTGCTGATCCCTTCGGGCTTGTCGCCGCTGGGACCGCTCGCCTGCAACACCATGGCGCCTGATGAAGGCAATATGTATCTGCTGGGCCATGTCGCCTCAGACGAACAAAAGGCGCATTTTCTGAAGCCTTTGGTGGAAGGGCGCGCGCGTTCGTCTTTCCTGATGACCGAGCCTGCCGAAGAAGGCGGCGCAGGCTCTGACCCGTCGATGATGCAAACCACCGCGGTGCGCGATGGCAATCACTGGGTCATCAACGGGCGCAAATGCTTCATCACTGGCTACAAGGGCGCCAGCGTCGGCATTGTCATGGCCAAGGCCGAAGAAGGCGCCTCGATGTTTTTGGTCGATCTACCTGACCCAGCAATAACCATCGAGGACGTGCCCGACACCATCGATTCCTCGATGCCGGGCGGCCATGCCACATTGCGGCTTGAGAACCTGCGCGTGCCTGCCAGCCAGATATTGGGCGATCCGGGCAAGGGCTTTGCCTATGCGCAGATCCGCCTTTCCCCTGCGCGCCTGTCGCATTGTATGCGTTGGCTGGGCGGCTGCATCCGCGCGCAGGAAATTGCCACCGATTACGCCTGCCGCCGCGAAGCCTTTGGCAAAGCGCTGATCAATCACGAAGGCGTGGGCTTCATGCTCGCGGAAAACCGCATCCTGATCAAACAGTGCGAGCTTATGATCGACTGGTGCGCCAGCGTGTTGGATACCGGCGAACTGGGCACGGCGGAAAGTTCGATGGCCAAGGTTGCCGTGTCCGAAGCGCTCATGAAAATTGCCGATAATTGCGTTCAGGTGATGGGCGGCACGGGCGTTACGGGCAAGACCATTGTCGAACAGATCTTCCGCGAAGTGCGCGCGTTCCGCATCTATGACGGGCCGACTGAAGTGCACAAATGGTCGCTCGCCAAGAAGATCAAGCGCGAGTGGCGCGAGAGGCAGTGATACTCCCATGCGATCAACAGGGTATGGGGCGGTAGGAAAAAAGCCCTCCGGCAGCGCCGGGGGGAGATCACGGGGTTCCAACACACCGCTATTTCAGTGATGGGGGATAGGCCTTGCCGTCAGGCTTGCCCGGCACGGTCCAGAACACCCAGCCACCCTACCAGCAGGATATGGTCGCAGGGCAGACCGGCGCGGCGCAAGGCGCAAGGCGCATGGGTTCATATCAGCGAACCTTGCAATTCGGGCGTTAACCGAACATCGCGCGGCGGTTGATTCTCGCCCTGCCCGCGGCGCGGGACCCAACGGCGGTGGGCTGCCCGGCCCACCCGCTTATCGGTTGGGGGCGACCATAACGATAGCCTTGGACGAGATGACAGCCGATCTCGCGCAGGAACTTTTCCTGTTCGGCGGTTTCCACGCCTTCTGCCACCACCCTCAGGCCCAGCCCGCGCCCCATTTCGACAATCGCCTGAATGATCATCCGGCTCTGGCTATCTGTAGCAATGCTGGCGATGAATTCGCGATCAATCTTGAGCTTGCGGATTGGGAAACGACGCAGATTGCTAAGTGACGAAAACCCGGTCCCGAAATCATCAAGGGCAATCGTACAGCCCGCAGCGTCAAGCATTTGCAAACCGGAGCGCAGATTGCCGGTTTCATCTGACAACAGCATGGTTTCAGTAACCTCGATAGTAAGGTTCTTGGGCAGCAGCGCGCTGGTTTCCACCAGGTCGAGAATATGCTTTGAAAAATGCCCTTCGCGCAGATCAGCCTCCGACAGATTGAGACCAATCCGACAATCAGGCCCGAACAGATCGAGTAGCCGAGGGCCTTCTTTGACGATCTGCTCGATCATCATATGCGACACGCGCCGCGAGAGCACCGGATCAAGCAGCGCGGAAAACACTTCGCAGGCCGCCAAAACCCCCCCGCTGCCATCGGGCAGTCTGAGGAGCGCTTCGAACGAGGCGATTGTGCCGGTTTCCAGCTGGATAATCGGCTGATAGGCGGCAAAGGCGGTGCCTTCATCAAGCGCGCTGCGCAGATGGCGCGCGGCGGCCTTGCGCGCCGCCT
>MEDW01000084.1 GCA_001724215.1 Erythrobacter sp. SCN 62-14
GCGCGCCGCCAGTTGACGCCGCCTGCCTCGGCTGCGCGGGCAAAGGGAGCCTCGCCGCCGCTTGCCTCCTCATCCTCAACCCACACATCACCCACCACCCAAGGCAGCGGGAAAGCGTGGGCGTCAGGGCGCAGCGGGTAGTCATTATTCCCGTAAAAATGCGTCCAGGCGATGCCGCCATGCTCGGTCGCCCAATAGGAATTGATATATTGGGCGGTGACATGTTCCATCCCGAATGCCTGCACGGAGGGGCTGACCGGCTCGGCGCAGAAGGTCGCGACGCGAAGCCCGCTCATGTCGTAGCGCTGCAAATCGGCCAAGTTCGACGGATCGCTCATCACGCTTTTCAAAAAGGTGACGCCCGCCTTGAAGATCGTGACGTTGTGGCGTTCAATCATCGAGGCAAAGCGGCCCGCGTGCGGGAAGACGGGCGAGCCTTCAAACACCACACTCGTCACCCGCGTCATCAGGGGCGCGCAGATGAGATAGCTCTGGCCCGTGATCCAGCCCGGATCGGCCACCACAAACAGCGTATCGCCGGGGCGCGCATCAAAGCTTGCCGCCATCGTCTCGGCGACGCCTGCGGCATAGCCGTGGCTGTGCACGATCCCCTTGGGCTTGCCGGTGCTGCCCGAGGTGTAGATGAAGAACATCGGATAATCGGCATCCACCGGCATCGGCGGCGAGGCGGCCCAGATCGCGCGCACGAAATCGGTGTCAGGCAGCGCCATGAGATCGGCTTGGCTGTTCACCGCAAAGCCCGCCGCGCGCGCCTTATCGAGGATCACGTCGAGCGCTGCGTCGGTCAGCTCATGGCTCCACTTGTCGCGCTCCTCGCGCCAGATCATGTCGGCCGTGCCGGTGTGCCGGCACACGATCACCGCCTCCACACGCGGCGGCAGGGTGACAAGGCTGGAAGCAATCGCAATCCGCACCCGCGCGGCATCGGCGCTGGAAATGCGCCCTTCATTGCCAAGTTGAATGAGCGCCTTGCCCACCCCGCGCATCACGTCCGAACGATCGACCGTGATCTCGCCCGCCAAGGCTTCGCGCACCGTATCCAGAATGGTCTGCTGGTCGGCCGCAGGCAGCGCCAGATCGAGCTTGCCCAGAATATCAAGCGCCGTCGTGACGGGGACGAAATTATCGAGCGCAGGATCGGTATAGGCGTTCTTGAAAGGGGCGACCTGCGCAGTGCGATAGGAGCCATCCGAGGTCACGATCACCTTGGCGCCGGTGTCAGCGATCCGGTCGGACAGGGTCTTGTCGGAAAAGCCGCCGAACACCGCCGTGTAGACGACGCCCATCCGCTTGGCGCCTTCGGTCCAGTAGATCTGCGGCACAATGCTCGGCATGTTGAGCGCGATGCGATCACCGGGCTTCACGCCCAGCGCCTGAAGCGCGACGGCGCACTTGGCGCTTTCGAGCAGCAATTGGCGGCGCGAAACAGTGAAGCAATCGAGCGGCGCGCCCTTGCCGCCATTGGCCGACATGTCCCAGCGGTCACCTTCGAAGATCAGCGCCGCTTCATCGCCGTGGCCTGCGAGCACGTGGCGATCCATCTCGGAGAAGGCGGCATTGGTGCGCCCACCGACGAACCAGCGCCAATGCGGCGGGTTCGAACCATCAAACGCTGCATCCCACGGCGCAAAATCGGCAGGCAGATCGGGGCTGACAGCTTCGCAAGTCGCCGCATCCCAGCCGTGCCACGCGCCGTCTGCGCCCTTGGCCAGCCACGCGCCCGACTCGCCCACACCAGCCACAAACCAGTGCATATTGCGCGCCGCAATATTCCCGTGAAACGCGCCCGGATCGGCCAGCACATCTGCGCGCATCGCTTCCCAATCGGCGGAGGTGCCGATCGGATTGGTCATGCGCGCGGCAGCCACAAGGCCGGTATCTGCTTCAGCCAAAACAAGTCCTCCCCCGGATGCCCGGCACAAGCCGCAGGCATCGCAATCGACACTCAGCAGTGCAGATTTGCAGCAAAATTGCGCACACAGGCGCGATCAGGCAACAAACTGCAAAGTCAGTTTCCGGTTTCGCAACGCTGCATTGCAAAAAGCGTTCCGAGACCCGAGTCGCCCGGGGAGGAGATTGCCTTAGTCTAACCCAATTCAGCCGCGCCCGCGATAGGGAGCTACGCCTTGATCGGGCACCCACAGGCCTTCAGGCGCTGCGCCCGTCTGCCAGAACACGTCAATCGGAATGCCGCCGCGCGGGTACCAATAGCCGCCGATCCTGAGCCAGCGCGGCTGCATTTCCTCCGCCAGCCGCTGGCCGATGCCAACAGTCACATCCTCGTGAAAGCCATTGTGATTGCGGAAAGAGCCTAGGAACAGCTTGAGGCTCTTGGATTCCACAATGGTCTCACCCGGTGCATAGTCGATCACCAGATGGGCAAAATCGGGCTGATCGGTGACCGGGCACAGCGAGGTAAATTCAGGCGCGACAAAGCGCACCAGAAACAGCGCGCCGGGCCGCGGGTTGGGGACATAGTCGAGCACCGCTTCTTCCGGTGAGCGCGGCAAGGGGCTGTCCTTGCCGAGAAAGGCAGGGTTGAGAGCGGGGGTATCGGGGGTGTCGGTCATGGGCAGCGCTGTTGCCGCGAAACCGGGCACAGCGCAAGCAAGGAACTGGACGCGCGAGCGCTGCCGCTTATGGAGAGGTGGATTACCACACCATCACAGCACCAGATTTGCGCCCATGATCTCACAAACCCACTCTCACAAGCGCATGAGCGCATCCACGCCCCCACAGGCCGCGCGGCTAGCGCTCGCTGCACTAATGTCCAGCGCGACTCTCGCAGCTGCGCCGCCGCCGCTGGAACTGCCCGCCCCGCAGCCTGCCCCGTCTCCGCCGCAAGCCCCGTTGGAACTGCCGCCGGCCGCGACGCCGACCCCCACGCCTTCCCCCACACCCCCGCCCAGCCCGCCAGCCGCACAGCCCCAGCCAGCGGCCACGCCTGACGCGGCGGATGCGCCGCGCGCTCTCGCACCCTCGCCCGCGCCGGTTGATGAAGCTGCTGCAGCACCGGAACCTGCACAGAGCGAAGAGGCGGACGAAATGCCGCTGCTTCCGCCGGAAAACGAACCCTTGCCACAAGCGCCCTCTTCAGCAGTGGGCGACAGCGTGTGGCCTGCATGGTGGCCGTGGGCGGCGGGCGCGCTGGCTGGCTTGGGCGCGCTGCTTGCCGCACTGGTTCTCCTGCGCCGCCGCCAGCCCAAAGTCTTGCAGCTGGCCGCTCCTGCCAAGAGCGCGGCGGCGGGAGCCACAGGCAGCGCGGCTGCGGTGCCCGCGCGCCTCGATTGCCAGCTCGACATTCTCTCTGCCTCGCGCAGCCTGATGATGTTTACCATCGAATACCGCCTTGAAATCGCCAACCGATCAACCCGCGCGGTGCGCGATCTTCAGGTCACCACCCGGCTCGGCTATCCGGGCCGCACCGGCGAAGACGCAGCCCTTGCCCCCGGGGCCGAGCACGGCGAGATTCTCCCACGCATCGGCCCGCACCAGAGCCGCAGCGTCCGCGGCACGCTGCGCCTGCCGCTCAGCGAAATTGCCCCGATCCGGCAAGGCTCAAGCCCGCTGCTGATCCCGCTGATCCATCTCATCCTTGAAGGCGCCGGCTACCCGCGCGAGACGCGCGTTTTCGTCGCCGGCACCCCGAGCCCCGCCAATCTCGGGCGGCTCCAGCCGATCCGCCTCGACACGACGCCGGGCGGGATTGCGGGCGTGCGCGCCCTGCCGGTGAACGCACCCTGAGCGCCCCTTGGCGTGAGAGCCCCGCGCGGCTAGGCTGATCGTCATGACCGACACTTTCCCCGCGCTCGTTTCAACCGATTGGCTCGCTGACAATCTCGCCAATGCAGGTGTGGTGGTGCTCGATGCCTCGCACCACCTGACCGCTGCGGCCCGCAAACCCAGCGCGGAATATGCAGCAGGGCATATTCCGGGCGCGCGCTTTCTCGATCTGGCGAGCCTTGTCGATACCACCTCGAACGTGCCTGCGGCCCTGCCGCGCCCCGAACAGCTGGCCGAACGGCTCGCCAGCCTTGGCGTCGCGCCGGACGCTCACATCGTGCTCTATGATGACAGCGCGATCCGCACCTCGGCGCGCGCCTGGTTCATGCTCACCGCGAGCGGGTGGGATAAGGTCGCGATCCTTGATGGCGGGCTTGCCAAATGGCGCGCGGAAGGCCGCACGCTTGACAGTGGCGAGCCTGCCATCACCCCCGCCCCGTCCGCCGCACTTCACGCCCCGTGCGATGTGCGCAGCAAAGCGGATATGCTCGGCAATCTGGCCACCCGCGCCGAACAGGTGCTCGACGCGCGCTCGGCAGACCGGGTCTATGGCGCAGGGATTGATCCGGTTCACGGCGGGCCCAACGGGCGCATTCCGGGCGCGCTCAATCTGCCTTACACCGCAGTGCTGAACGCGGATGGCACTTACAAGAACCGCGACGAATTGCGCGCGGCTTTCGAGAGCGCAGGGGTTGATCTCGCCCGACCCGTCACCACCTCCTGCGGCAGCGGGGTTACCGCAAGCGTCCTACTGTTTGCGCTCCATCTGATCGGCAAGCACGACACCGCGCTCTATGATGGCAGCTGGAGCGAATGGGCCGCCGATCCGGCGACACCGAAAGCGCAAGGGCCGGAGGCATGAGCGGCGGCGGAGACCACAACCAGCGCCGCCCCGCCACCCGCGTGGTGCGCGGCGGCAGGCGGGCCGAGTGGACCGGGCCGGTCGTCAATGTCCCCGTCTGGCGCGGTTCAACCCATCTTTACGCCAAGGACGCCGACCGGCAGGCTGCGGGCAAGAACAACGCCGATGGGCAGTTCTTCTACGGCAGGCGCGGCGCGCCGACCCAGTGGAGCCTTGCCGAAGCGCTGACCGCCCTTGAACCCGGCGCCTATGGCACGGTGCTTTACCCCAGCGGCGTGGCGGCGATTGCAGGCGCGCTGCTGGCGGTGCTGAAGCCGGGTGATCATCTGTTGATGAGCGACAATGCCTATGATCCCTCCCGCTCCATGGCGACGGGCCTGCTCAAACGGATGGGCGTGAAAACGCGCTTTTTCGATCCGCTCGATATCCCCGCCTACCGCGCGCTGGTAGCAGAGGGCGCGCAGGCCGTGTGGCTCGAAGCGCCCGGCAGCCTCACTTTCGAGATTTGTGATGTGCCGCAGCTTGCCGCGATCGCGGGCCAGCACGGCGCGGTCAGCCTCATCGACAACACCTGGGCAAGCCCCTTGGGCTTTGCCGCGCTGGAACACGGGTGCGACATCACCATGATGAGCCTGTCCAAACACGTCGGCGGCCATTCCGATGTGATGATGGGTTCCTTGAGCGCGGGCGAGCGGTGGTATGGCGCGCTGCGCCGCACCGCGCAGGATCTGGGGCAGGTTGTCTCGCCCGATGATGCCGCGCTGGCTGCACGGGGCCTCAGGACGATGGCGGTCAGGCTTGAAGCGCAAACCCGCGCGGCGCTCAAGATTGCCGATTGGCTCAGCGCCCAGCCGCAAGTCGCGCGGGTGCTGTGCCCGCTGCTGCCGGATGATCCCGGCCACGCCCTGTGGCAGCGCGATTTCACCGGCGGCTGCGGATTGTTTGCCTTTGTGCTCGCCAGCGATGATCCGGGCGCAGCGGCGCAGGTGGCAGACCGCCTCGAATTGTTCGGCATCGGCTATTCTTGGGGCGGTTATGAAAGCCTCGCCCTGCCGATCCGCCCTGCCGATCATCGCAGCGTCATGGCCGATGCGACCAGCGGACGGCCCGCTTTAAGGCTGGCGATCGGGCTGGAGGATCCCGATGATCTCATTGCGGATCTCGCGCAGGCGCTCGGGCAGATGGAGCCGCGGTGAGCGCGCCAGCCCCGCCCCTACCCGATGCGGACGAGAGCGCGGCGCCCGATACCGCTGCTCCCGTCCCGGCACCCGAGCCTGCCAGCGAGCCGCAAAACACCGAATTGCTGCAAGGCGTTGATACCTTGCGCGATGAAGTCGCCGCGCGCAGCGATGCCGTGGGCAGCGTGATTGATCTGCTTGATGCCATTGGGTTCACCATCGCTGACACGCGCTTTTCCCTGCTGAGCGCGCTGGTTGTCGTGCTGGTGGTGCTGGGAGTGTTCCTGCTTGCACGGCTTGGGGAACGGATCGGGCGGCTGGTGTTGCGGCGCATCAAGACGCTCGATCCCTCGCAAACTCTGCTCGCCGACAAGCTGATTTCGGTGCTGGTCTGGGCGCTCGCCATCCTGATCGGAATTGATCTGCTGGGCATTGATCTCACGGCGCTGACAGTGTTTTCGGGCGCCTTTGGCCTTGCGGTCGGCTTTGGCCTGCAAAAGACCTTCGGCAATCTGATTGCGGGCATTATCCTGTTGATGGATCGTTCGATCAAACCCGGCGATGTGATCGCGGTCTCGGACATGGCGGGACGCGAAAGCTTCGGCCAGATTCGCCAGATCGGCATCCGCGCCATCTCGGTGGTGACCCGCGACATGAAGGAATATCTCATTCCCAACGAAAACCTGATGATCAATCAGGTCGAAAACTGGTCTTACAGCGCGCGCGAGGTGCGGGTGAAGGCCGATGTCGGCGTCTCGTATAATTCCGATTTGCGCCTCGTTGAAAAGCTCCTGATGGAAGCGGTGCAGAAGCCTGAACGGGTGCTCAAGCAACCGGCCCCTCGGGTCTTGCTGATGGGGTTTGGCGATAGTTCGGTCGATTTCCAGATCCGTTTCTGGATCTGCGACCCGGAAGAAGGCGTTGCCGGGGTCCGCTCGCAGGTGCTGCTGGCGGTGTGGGATCTCTTTCAGGAGCACGGCATCGAAATCCCCTTCCCGCAGAATGATCTCAATCTGCGCGACAATGAACAATTCCAGCAGCTTGTCGCCGCGATCAGCCAGCGGGTTCAGGCTGACAAACCACCTGAGGGCAAGGCCTAAAGCTGGCCTAGTAGGGGGCAAAGCCATTCTCACTGGCGCGGGCCCGCGCACAGGCTCAAATGGGCGCCATGAGCAATTCGGGAACCATCTATCTGGTCGGTGCAGGCCCCGGCCCGGCTGACCTTCTCACCCTGCGTGCAGCCCGCCTGATCGAGCGCGCCAAGGTGATCGTGCATGATGGGCTTGTCGGGCCCGATGTGCTGGCGCTCGCCAGCCCACAAGCGCGGCTGATTTGCGTCGCCAAACAACGCGCGCGTCACACCTTGCCGCAGGAGGAAATCAACGCGCTGTTGGTGCGCGAGGCTTTGCAGGGCCATGATGTGGTGCGCCTTAAAGGCGGCGATCCTTTCATCTTCGGGCGCGGCGGCGAGGAAGCGGAGGAAGCGATCGCAGCAGGGCTTCGCGTCGAGGTTGTCCCCGGCATTTCAGCCGCCAATGGCGCTGCGGCGGCAAGCGGCATTCCGCTCACGCATCGTGACGCAGCGAGCATCGTCTCTTTCGTGGCAGGCCAGTGCAAGGGCCTCAGTGAACAGAATTGGGCGGGCCTTGCGGGCAAGGGGCGCACGCTGGTGATCTATATGGGCGTCTCGACCGCTGCCGCGATTTCGGAGAAATTGATGGGCGATGGCCTTGCCCCCGATATGCCGGTTGCCGTGATCGAGAACGCCGCGCGGCCCGAAATGCGGGTACTGCGCGGGTTGCTCGCGGGCCTGCCTGATCTGGTCGAAGCGCGTGGCGTCAAAAGCCCCGCGCTCATCGTCATCGGCGAAGTCACCGCGCGCCTGCCCCGTCATCCCAGCGCAAGCTGGGACCTAAAGCGGCAAGCGCAGTTCCTCGAAGCCCTAGGCCCCAGCTTGCGCTGGGGTGACGAAGGGAGCCCGTCATGAAAATCCTCACCGGCAATGATCTGCGCACCGGCGCTGTGACATGGTGGGACGGCACCGGCTGGTCGCTCCACGTCAATGATGCTGTCGATGTCGGCGATGAGGCCGAGGTCATCATCGCCCGCGAAGTCGCCGCGCGCCGGGTCAATGTGCCCTATGCGATTGAGGCGACCCGCACCATCGACGGCGTGCGCCCCGCTCATATCAAGGACCGCATCCGCGCGCTCGGCCCCACGGTGCGGCCGGACCTCACGCTAAAGCCCCAAGACCCCCAAGCCATCGACTGGGTAATCTGATGTATCTTTACGACCACTATGACCAAGCCATGGTCGATGCCCGCGTCGCCGAATTCCGCGATCAGGCGCGCCGCCGCTTGGAAGGCAAATTGACCGAAGACCAGTTCAAGCCCTTGCGGCTGATGAACGGGCTCTATCTGCAACTTCACGCCTACATGCTGCGCGTGGCCATCCCCTATGGCACGCTAAATGCGCGGCAGATGGAGATGCTGGCGGATATCGCAGACAAGTATGATCGCGGCTATGGCCATTTCACCACTCGGCAGAACATCCAGTACAACTGGATCAAGCTGGAGGACGCAGGCGATATCCTTGCCGATCTGGCAAAGGTCGAGATGCACGCCATCCAGACCAGCGGGAACTGCATCCGA
>MEDW01000085.1 GCA_001724215.1 Erythrobacter sp. SCN 62-14
GGGCTCGATATCCCAGCCATCGGGGAGTGGGTGCGCCGCCGCGACCTGCGCCCGGTCTATCTCGTCCACGATCTCATTCCCATCACCCATCCGCAGTTCTGCCGCGAGGGCGAGCGCGAACGCCATCAGCTGCGGATGCTAACCGTTCTTGACACCGCCGCGGGCGTCGTCGCCAACAGCGCGCACACGCTCGAGAGCCTGCGCGATTTCGCCGTGACCGAAGGCAGGCCGATGCCCGCATCGGTTGTTGCCTGGCCGGGAACACCCGAACTGCCGCACCTTGCGCCCCGAGCCGAGCCCGAGCCAACCTTCGTGGTGCTGGGCACGATCGAGGGTCGTAAGAACCACCGGCTGCTGCTGACGATCTGGAAGGAGCTCGTGAAAAGTCTGGGAACCGCAGCCCCCAGGCTTGCGATCGTGGGGCGGCGCGGCTGGCAGGCGGATGACGTCTTCGCAACGCTCGACACGCAGGACTTCCATGGTAAGGTCGTGGAGATGGGCGCAATCGGCGACGACTGGCTGGCCGAGGTGCTGGCAGGCGCCCGCGCGCTTCTCTTCCCCAGCTTCGCGGAGGGTTATGGCATTCCGTTGACCGAGGCGCTCGCGATGGGGGTTCCCGTGATTGCGAGCGACCTGCCGGTCTTCAGGGAGATCGGCCAAGGCGTTCCTCATCTGATTGCGCCCACGGATCAGGCCAGCTGGACATCCGCGATCCTCAACTTCGCTCAGGAGAACAGCAAGGAACGCACGGCACAGGTGTCGCGCTTGCGGTCGTTCCGGCTGCCGCAGTGGAGCGATCATTTCCGCAAGGTCGACAACTTCCTCAAAACCTTGAGTTGAAGGCTTGTATGGGCTGAATTGTTCGATAAAGGGGTCCGCCATACAAGCAGGCGGAATATTCGACTTGAAGAAGGTGCAGCAACGAGCCGCAAAGAACTTTTGGCGAGAAGAGGTTTAATGCAGACGATTACTCCGGTTATTCTGTGCGGCGGCGGCGGTACCCGGCTGTGGCCGCTGAGCCGACGCTCGCGGCCCAAGCCCTTCCTGCCGCTGATCGGCGAAGAGTCGCTGTTCCAGCAGACGCTCGCGCGTATGTCTGGCGATCCCGCTTTCGCAGCGCCAATGATCGTGGCCGGGCGCGACCACTGCGCGCTGATCGCCGAGCAGATTGGCGACTCATCGGATTGGCAGCTGGTGATCGAGCCTGCTGCGCAGAACACGGCGCCGGCGATCGCCCTAGCGGCATCTCTGCTGCCGCCCGAGGCGATCATGCTGGTGTGCCCGAGCGACCTATACATCGCCGATCCTGCGGCTTTCCGCGCCGCCGCTAAGGCGGCAGCCGGGATGGCGCGCGAAGACTATCTCGTCGCCTTCGGGATCGCCCCCGACCGGCCCGAGACAGGCTATGGCTATATCGAGCGCGGCGAGCCGGTCGGCGAGGGCTTCCGCATCGCGCGCTTCATCGAGAAGCCCGACCTCGCCAAGGCGCAGGAATATCTGGCGAGCGGGGCGTTCTGCTGGAACGGCGGGATCTTCGCGTTTCGTGCGGGGCATCTCCTCGCCGAACTCGCCGCGCACCGGCCCGAGATTGCTCGCCTCGTGGCGGAGTCTGTTGCCGCAGGCCGCTGGGAAGGCCACCTGTTCCGCCCCGCCTCCGGGCCTTTCGCCGCGATCAATGCGGAATCGATCGACTACGCGGTGATGGAAAACACTCGTACTGCAGCCATGGTCGGGGTCGACATGGGCTGGTCGGACATCGGCAACTGGCGCGCGTTCGGCGATGCCTTGCAAGGCCTTGGTGACGACGCGGGCAACATCGCCCATGCATGCCGGGCCGATTTCGATGAGTGCAACGGGGTCCTCGCCGTCTCCGACGGGCCGCGCATCTCCGCCGTGGGCTTGCGCGATCTTTGTATCGTGGTTCATGACGGGGAGGTGCTTGTCACGACACGTGAAGGTGCGCAGAGGGTCGGGAAACTGCCGGGGGCCGCCAACCAGACATGACCGTGCGCCTGCTCCAGACGCGGATGGTGGAAAAGCCGTGGGGGCGCGACCGCTTGCCGCTGCCTTTCACGGCACCTTCCGGCACTCGGATCGGCGAGATCTGGTTTGAGCCGCCGCCCGAACTCCCGCAGCTGCTCGTCAAGTATCTCTTCACTAGCGAGAAGCTCTCAGTGCAGGTGCATCCTTCCGACGACAACGCGCTTCCCGGCGAGGCAGGTAAGGAGGAATGCTGGCTGGTGCTTGACAGTGAGGACGATGCGCGGCTTGCGATCGGCTTCGACCAGGCGATTGCGCCGGAAGCGATTATCGATGCCGCAAGAGCGGGAACCATCGAGCAGCTCTTGACCTGGCACCCGGCACGACCCGGCGACTTCTTCTATCTTCCCGCCGGAACTGTTCATGCCATCGGGGCGGGTCTGGCTCTCATTGAGGTGCAGCAGAACAGCGACACCACCTTTCGGCTGTATGATTACGGTCGCCCACGCGAGTTGCATCTTGAGCGTGCGCGAGCCGTCTCGCGCGGCACGCCATATCCGCAGGAGGAAAAAAGCAGCATCGCGAGCCGCGGCCAGGTGTTGGTAGAGGGACCACATTTCCGCTTCGATCGGGTCATTGGCGAGCCCGATGCGGCGACCGCTGAGGCTTATGCGGGCGGTCTACTCGTCCTGCCTCTCGAAGGGACGGTGCGGTCGCGCGCCGACGGCACCGTGGCCGCGGCTGGCGAGTGCCTCTACGCGAACGCGCTCGACAAGCTCGATTTCGCTTCTGCCAAGGTCACTCTGCTTGCGCGGCCGAGCCTTCGTGGGCAGGCGCTTCAGTAAAGCTCGCGTTGACGGCTGGCCCCGCGGGCCTGCGGCGGCCGACTGGCTTCCACGGCTGACCGATCCACTTTTCCAGCTGATCGCGAAACGCCCAGACTGCGCCCACCCGCCGCTCGGCTATTCCGGGCAAGCTGAGCAGATCGCCGCCCAACCAAGGGTAGAACGGGTTGCGCCGCGAATAGGACCAGATTTCGACCCGCTCGCCGCTTACTGCCGATGGCCCTCGGGCGTGAAAACCCACAGTATCAGCCACAACCAGCGTGTTTTCATCCACCGTTACAGGTTTGGCGTCCGGAAGCTTCATCGCCGCGAGATCATCCGGCCCGACCCGCGGCGAGCCGCGTGCTGACAGACGATCAATCGCCTTGGGATTGGCAAGGCTGCGCTGCCGTTCCCACGCGATCCGCTCGGGCGTGAAACGGTGCGATCCAGGCACATAGGTGAAGGGCCCCTGTTCAAGGCTGACGCTGTTCAGAAACAGCCACGATTTGAGCGAGGCGTGGAAGCTGTCTGCATGAAGCGCTTCCTGCGGGTCCTGATCGGGCGCGTCGATCTTGCTGACAATCGTCTGGATATAATGGAGCGGTGTGGTGCGGAAGCCTGCGACGTAATGCAGCAGCGCGACAATATCCTTGCGCACCAGCAGCGCGCGCAGGGCCGGGATCGCGGCAAGCATCGCGCCATCAATCGCCAGCCGCCGGGTGATGGCATCGCCCTGCTGCATTTCGCGCGCGGAGCCCTCGTAGCTCAGGATCGCCGCGCGCAGGGCGGTGAAGTCTTCGGGCGGGATAATCTGCGGGATCACTACAAAGCCATTGCGATCGAACGCCTCGCGCCATTCGGGCCGCACTGCCCGCGCAAGCCGCCGCCTGCGCCAGCGGCACAGGGTATCGGCCAGCCGCACCCGCGCCGTGTGCAGGCCGCGCTGGTTCAATGCGCGCGAGCCGATCAACGGATTGTCTAGAAAGCTCTTGGCACCTGTCAGCAATTGCACAGCCCAGATGGGAGCGAGCAAGATGCGGGTAATAGTAAGAGTCTGTTTGGGCGGCATTGCAGCGAAACGTGTTTTTTGGCTCTCTCGGCCATGCGGATAGGCGCGCATCGGTCCGGTGTCCATCATAAAGCAGGTGTAGTGGATGGGGCTTTTGGTTTATCCGCGCGCGACGCTTTCCAGCAATTCGCTGGTGATGGGATAGCCGGCGTCTTCCATGATGCGCAGCATGGGCGCATCGCCGCTGGTGTCGACCTGCGGCACAATGGTGCGCACCGGAATGGCCAGCGCCTGCGCGCGCGCTTCTTCGAACGAGGCGAACAGGGCGAGGCGTTCCAGATTGCGGCGGGTGGGGAAGATCAGCTGGATCGCGCCGCGGTCCGCCGCTTCGAGCGCGCCTTCGGCGCTAGTCCAGAACAGACGCGTGTTTTCCGAATTGTCGATCGACACATCCACCGCGCCCGTGCCCAGATTGGCAAGGTAAAACCGCGTGTCATAGACCCTTGGGATGCGTTCGTTCTTGGGAAACCAGCGCGCGAAGGGCGTGATCTGATCGAGATCGAGCCGCCAGCCAAACGCCTCCAGCACCGGGGCAAGCGCGCCCACTTTATCGAGCATCGCGCGCGCTTCGCGGGCGCTGGCGGCGGTGATGTCGCCTGCCAGTCCGAGCGCCAGGCCGGTTTCTTCCAGCGTCTCGCGCACAGCAGCGATCTGGTGGGCGGCTTCATCGCGGGCAAGCGCGGTCTCACCGCGCGCGATGATTTCATCGGCAAGGGCAAAATCGGCTTCATCGACGCGGCCACCGGGGAACACCGCCATGCCGCCTGCAAAGGCCATGCCTTTGGAGCGCACTGTCATCAGCACTTGCGGCAAGCCGCCATCCGGGCAGTTGCGATAGATGATGATGGTGGCGGCGGGAATGCCGTTTGGGGTGGTGGTGGGAGTGTCAGTAGTGTTCATCGGGGCAGATGATGGCCGTGCGAGCGGCGCTTGCCAAGAGGAGATTGCCGGCAAAATGGCGCAGGGCTTGCAGTGTCGGGATTCTTGACAATCGCTCTCGCAGCACGGCGCACCGGACGTTCAAAAATCCCAGAAATGCGTCATTCTTTGAGTTTGGCACGAGATGTGCACAGAGTTGTGCGTCTCAATGGTCTTCAAGCGAGGCGCGATCTTCCTGGTCCTTGGATTGCGCCTCCCCTTAAACAGAAAACCGCTCCGCAGGAGAAATCTGCGGAGCGGTTTTTTGCTTTGCGGCGATGTGGCGCGCAGATCAGGAGACTTTTGCGACGCCTTGTTCGTCGAGCAGTTGCTGCAATTCGCCCGCTTCGAACATTTCCATCATGATGTCCGAGCCGCCGACAAATTCGCCTTTCACGTAAAGTTGAGGGATTGTCGGCCAGTCAGAAAAAGACTTGATGCCCTGGCGGATTTCCATGTCCTGCAGCACATCGACGCTTTCATAGGCGACCCCGCAATGATCAAGGATCGCCACCGCGCGGCTCGAAAAGCCACATTGCGGAAACAGCGGCGTGCCTTTCATGAACAGCACCACATCGTTGCTGGTGACAAGATCGGAAATGCGGGTGTTGGTATCAGCCATGGTGATTGCGGCCTTCGTTTGCTTGCTGGTTCAAAGTTTAGGTGGGGGTGCGGGTGGTGACTTGCAAGGCGTGCAATTCGCCGCCCATGCGCCCGCCGAATGCGGCATAGACCATCTTGTGCTGCGCGACCCGGCTTTTGCCGACAAATTGCGGAGCGGTGACAGTGGCGGCCCAGTGATCATTGTCACCGGCCAGATCGGTCAGCTCGACGCTCGCGCCGGGAAGCGCGGCGAGGATTGCCTGTTCGATCGCTTCGGCGCTCATCGGCATTGTATCAGCCCTCGCCCATCAACTGGCGGCGGGCTTCGACCGTCATGTCTTCGAGCTTTGCGCGGATATCGGCTTCGGTGATGTCGGTGCCGGCTGCGGTCAGATCGCCGAGCAGTTTGCGGATCACGTCTTCATCGCCCGCTTCTTCGAAATCGGCCTGAACGACGGCCTTTTTATAGGCGTCGGTTTCCTCGGGCGTGAGGTTCATCGCAGAAGCGGCCCATTCGCCAAGCAAGCGGTTACGGCGGGCAGCAATGCGGAAGGCGGTGTCTTCGTCGAGCGCGAATTTGGCTTCTTCGGCGCGCTGACGATCCTGAAAATCGGTCATGGGGTTCCCCGTAAAATGTGATGGGTTCAAAATAGGCACTAAGGTTGCGCGCGGCAAGCACTGCTGCGCCCTTGTCGCCGCATTGTTAGTCCATTGTCACCACCAGTTTGCCAACCGCCTCGCGCGCTTCGAGCTTGGCAATCGCCTCGCCTGCGCGTTCGAGCGGGAAGGTTTCGGAGACCAGCGGATCGATCTTGCCCGCCTTCATCAGGTCGAACAATTCAGCGACCTGCGCGTGGAAGGCTTGCGGATCGCGCGCGGTGAAAGCGCCCCAGAACACGCCGCAGATGTCGCAGGATTTAAGCAGGGTGAGATTAAGCGGCATCTTGGCGATCCCCGCCGGAAAACCGACCACGAGGAACCGCCCCTCCCACGCAATCGCGCGCAGGGCCGGTTCGGAATATTGCCCGCCGACAATGTCATAGACGATGTTGGCGCCCTCCGGCCCGCAGGCCTGTTTGAAAGCATTGGCGAGCGCTTTGGACGCATCCTTGTCCATCGCCTCGCGCGGGTAGATCACGACTTCATCAGCGCCAGCCTTACGCGCGACTTCGCCCTTGGCTTCCGAAGAAACAGCAGCCACCACGCGCGCGCCGAAAGCCTTAGCCAGCTCAATCGCAGACAGCCCCACGCCGCCTGCCGCGCCGAGGATCAGCACAGTATCGCCTGCCTTGATGTGGCCGCGATCCTTGAGGCCGTGGATGGTGGTGCCATAGGTCATGAGCAGCGACGCGGCCTTTTCAAACGGCACGCCGTCGGGAACCTTGAACATCCGGCCCGCAGGCACGATGACTTTTTCGGCCAATCCCCCATTGCCGATCCCGGCCAGCACCCGGTCGCCCACAGCAAAGCCTTCAACCCCTTCGCCCACAGCCTCGATCACGCCCGAAATTTCCCCGCCGGGAGAGAAGGGGCGCTGCGGCTTGAACTGATACATATCGCGGATGATGAGGCCATCGGGATAGTTGATCGCGCAGGCTTTCACCGCAACCAGCACTTCGCCCTTTGCCGGGGTGGGCGCATCGATTTCGTCGAGCGTCAGGGTTTCCGGCCCGCCGACAGCGTGCGTGCGAATGGCTTTCATCATTTCCTCTCCCGATTAGGTATTAAGTCAGGCCGCTGTGCCTTGCATCAGCCAGCCCTGCTGCTCGCCCCGCTTTGCTTCGAAAGCGCCGATGGCGGCATCGCGTTCAAATGTCAGCGCCACTTCGTCCAGCCCGTTCAGCAGGCAATGGCGGCGAAAAGCATCAAGTTCAAAGGTAAAGCGATCCTGATAAGGCGTTGTCACGCTCATGGTTTCAAGGTCAACATCGATCGTGCCACCTTCACGCGCGACTTCGAGCAGGCGATCAATGGCGGCTTGCGGCAGCACCACCGGCAGGATGCCGTTCTTCACCGCATTGCCTGAAAAAATGTCCGAGTATGACGGCGCGATTACCACGCGGATGCCGAGGTCAAGCATCGCCCAGGCGGCGTGTTCGCGGCTGGAACCACAGCCGAAATTATCGCCCGCAATCAGGATTGGCGCGCCTTCGAACGCGGGATCATCGAAGACATTGCCGGCTTCTGCACGGATGGTTTCAAACGCGCCTTGGCCCAATCCCTCGCGGGTGATGGTTTTCAGCCAGCGGGCAGGGATGATGATGTCGGTATCGACATTCTTTAGGCCAAGCGGAATGGCGCGCCCGGCGACGTGTTTCAGCGGCTCCACAGGTGCGCTCTCCTCAATCGGTTTCGGGTGGTTCACCCGAAGGGATGGTTGGCGGCGTTTTGCTGCCTTCCGATTTCTTCAGGAAGCGCTTGCCTGCGTAAAGCAGCGCAGCGGCGACGGCTGCCGAACCGATGGCGGCTGCGCCCATGGCGGCCTTGTTGCCGGCGGATTTCTTGGATTTATCGCTCATGCTGTTCTCATGCGCCTAGCGGTGAAGGGTTGCAAGGGCCGCGCTCAGCCCAGTGTGCGCACATCGGTAAGCCGCCCGGTAACAGCGGCGGCTGCCGCCATTGCGGGCGAGACAAGATGGGTGCGCGCGCCGGGGCCTTGCCGGCCGACGAAATTGCGGTTTGAGGTTGATGCACATCGCTCGCCCGGAGGCACTTTATCAGGGTTCATGCCAAGACAGGCCGAACAGCCCGGCTCGCGCCATTCGAACCCGGCAGCCGTGAAAATCTGATCGAGCCCTTCGGCCTCAGCCTGCCGTTTGACGAGGCCCGAACCCGGCACAACGATCGCCCAACGCACATTAGCGGCCTTTTTGCGACCTTTAAGGACTTCGGCGGCGGCGCGCAGATCTTCGATGCGGCTGTTGGTGCAAGAGCCGATAAAGACGTTCTCGATTGGCACTTCGCTGATCGGCGTGCCCGGAGTTAACCCCATGTAATCAAGGCTCTTTTGCGCAGCGACG
>MEDW01000086.1 GCA_001724215.1 Erythrobacter sp. SCN 62-14
GGGCGCGTCCCATGGCAAAGCAATATGTTGCGAGGTCGCCCTTGCAAGCGTAGTTCGGGCAGGCTTCAAGACACATTAGTGGCGATTTGGGAGAGATAAGACCATGGCAACCCAGCTTCACAGCGGCGCAAGCGTCAAGGATCAATGCAGCCCGGCCGAATGGCAAGCGCGGCTGGATCTGGCGGCGTGTTATCGGATTTTCGATCACCTCGGCTGGTCGGAATCGATCTATAATCACATCTCTGTGAAAGTGCCGGGGGAGGATAACACCTTTCTTATCAACCCCTTTGGCCTGCTTTATGATGAAGTGACCGCCAGCAATCTGGTGAAGATCGATGTCGAGGGCAATAATGTCGGCCCCTCGCAATATATGGTGAACAAGGCGGGCTTTACCCAGCACGCCTATTTCCACCAGCATCTGGGCGAGCGGGCTGCGGCGATCTGCCATGTCCACACCACCGCGACGATGGCCGTGGCCAGCCACAAGGATGGCCTTGTGCCGTGCAATTTCTACGCCTGCAATTTTCAGGGCCAGATCGGCTATCACGATTTTGAAGGCGTCACTGTGCGCCCCGAGGAAGGCGAGCGGCTGGTTGAAAACCTTGGCGATAAGTCGATCCTGATGCTGCGCAATCATGGCCCGGTGGTGATGGACCGGACCATTGCGGGCATGTTCGTGAAGATGTGGGCGCTGCAGCGCGCCTGCGAAATTCAGGTGGCAACGCTTGGCATGGGCAATCCCACGCTGGTCCCGCAGGAAGTGGTCAATGTCCACCAGCGCGATCTGTCGGTGATGGCCGGGCAAGGCGGCGCAGGGCTGTTCGATTTTGAAGCATGGAAGCGCCGGATCGACCGGATTGATACCAGCTGGCGCAATTAAGGCCCCTCAATGCCGCGCATGACTGTCAATGAACGCCCGGTCGAGTTCGATCTTGACCCGCGCACGCCTTTGCTGTTCGCGCTGCGCGAGGCGGCGAACCTGACGGGGACGAAAAGCTGCGGCAGCGGCAATGATTGCATTGGCGCTGCCTGCACGGTGATCATTGATGGCACGGCTCTGCGGTCCTGCCGCGTGTCGCTGGCCGAGGCGGAGGGGCGCTATGTCACCACCATCGAAGGGCTGTCGCGCGATCGTTCGCACCCGGTGCAGCAGGCGATGGTGGCCGAACAGGCGATCCAGTGCGGGTTCTGCACGCCGGGCATGGTGATGGCTGCTGCTGCCCTGATCGAGCGCAATCCCGCCCCCAGCCGCGAGGAGATCGAGGCAGCGGTGCCCAATTTGTGCCGTTGCGGGGTCTATCCCCGGCTGGTGCGGGCAATCGAACGGGCCGGGCGAGTGGCGCGCCGGCGTGAAAGCCTTTCCGCCGCGCCCGCCCCCGGCATCAGCGCCGAGGACGCAGCCCAGGCCGTTCCGGCGCTGCGTGCGCCCGCACGCGATCAGTAACCTTTCGGTCAATAACGAACCGTCACGCCTGCCTGAATGGTGAAGGGCTGACCCGGCAATATGCCGCGCGCCCGATCGACGATGAACAGGCGATCAAACAGGTTGCGCGCGGTCGCAAAGACTTCCCACTTGCCGCCCGGAGGCCCGTAGGAGGCAGCAAGGTTCACAATTGTCCAGCCTTCGATCAGTCCGCGTTGGCCATTGGGGTTGGGCGTGATCTGATTGAGATCATCGGCAAACATCGAGGACTGGTTGACGACTTCAACCTGACCGGTGAAGCCCTTGTGTTCAACGCCCACCGCGCCCGACATCAGCCATTCAGGCGAATAGGGCAGGCGGTTGCCATCGACATTCTGCGCCACGCCGCAAGCCACAGGGCCATTATTGGTGAGCACCGGCGTGCCGGTGGCCGCACCGCCGAAACAGGGCAGGGTGGCAATCCGGGTCGAGTTGAACCGCGCCGTGCCGAGCCATGTCAGCGCTGCGCGGGCGAAAATCTCGGTCTCGCGCCCCGTCCAACCTGCTTCTTGTGAAGACAGGTTGAGCGACAATTCCGCGCCGCGATGCATCGTCTTGCCGGCCGAAGTCAGGCCCGTGCCAATCCCGCCTGCGACCGATTGCGAAATGATCTGGTTCTCGAAATCGAGCACGAAGACATTGGCATCACCCGAAAGACCCGGAATGATCTGTCCGCGAAGGCCGATCTCGTAATTGGTGCTCAGTTCGGGATCGAGATCCACAGACCCGCCAGCGCCGGTCAGGATATCCTGCACGCGCGGCGGGGCAAAGCCGCGGTGGACCCCGCCGTAAAGCGTCACATCCGGCGTGATCGAAAAGGTCGCTCCCATGCCAGGCACGACCTTGTTCAAGGTTTCAGTGCCTCGGGTGGTGGCAGTCAGCGCGCCGGTCGGGCGATTGTCGGGTCCGCGCACGTCAATCGGAAGGTTCGTGCGGGTGTATTTGATGAATTCAGCGCGCGCGCCGGGGATCAGCGCCAGCGCGCCCAGTTCAAGGCGCGACTGCACAAAGGCCGAAAACGCGGTCACATCCTGCTCGCGGTTTTCGCGCACCCCGCCATTCACGCTGGTTCCCGGCGTGCGGCCAAGCGGGGTGTCAGCGTTCCACTGGCGGCGGCGCTGGCGTTCCTCGTGAAGGCGCACCCCGATTTCGGTCTCGCCGCCAAAGCCCAGCAGCGCGTGGTCCAGCATCAGGCGCGATTCGATGCCATAGGTGTCGTAATCGCGCAGACGGCCTTCCGTGCCGCAGGTCGTCGAAAGGTTCGCCATTCCGCCGCAATTGGGATCGCTAGCGTCGTTGGGGCGGCTGGTGCTGGAATTGCCCTGACGCCATGAATCGCGGGCGAAATAGTGATAATAGGCACTGGTCTTGAGTGTCAGGTCCGCCGACAAGTCCCAGCGGTGGGCGAGAACCGCGCTGAAACGTTCGGATTCGAAGCTGTCGTTGATGAAGACATTGCTGCGCGGGGCAGCGGCGAATTCTGCTTCGGTCAGGCCTGCATAGCTCACCCGACTGTCTTCAAGATAGCCCGAGAGCTTGACAGTGAGTCCGTGATTGGCGCCGATATCCCATTCGCCTTTGACAAAGATATCGGTGAATTTGAACAATTGGTTGTCGCGGTTGCCTTGTGTCTGGTTGTGCACGACATGGGCAAACACCCCGCCGCCCAGCACCCGCCCGCCGATCTTGCCATCAAGCATCACCTGATCGCGGTTGCCCGCTGCCAGCGTCGCCTCGGCCATGAATTCATCGGGCACTTGCGGGGTGATGTAATTGACAACGCCGGCAATGGTCTGCGGGCCAAAGCGCACCTGGCTTGCGCCTTTGAGCACTTCGAGCCCGGCAAAGCGCTGGATCGGCGGATGATAATAAGCATCATTATCACCATAGGGCGCAAAGCCCAGAGGGATGCCATCTTCGAGCAGCAGCACTTTTTGCGAACGCTGCGGATTGAGGCCGCGGATCGAGATGTTGGGACGCAGGCCCCCGCCGTCCTCGTCACGCGGGAACACGCCGGGAGCAAGCCGCAGCGCGTCGTTGACGTTGAGCACACGGCTGCGCTTGAGGTCGACCTCGCTGACGATGGTGTAGGACCCGGCGATCTTGTCGGCGTTGTCGGGATCGCCCACCACGACGATTTCATTGCTGCCCGGCGCGCTGGTGCTGTCCTCTGCAACACTATCATCGGCCAGCGCGGACGAGGCAATGGCAGCACAGCCGAGCAGGAGAGCTGTGCGGAACGCCGGGTTGATCATGAGAATCCTTTGCATCTGCGAATTGTTGAAGGTGCGTTATTGCAACTCACTCGCAGGTGCAAAGGAAAAATGCCGGGCGCATTGATCTGGCGCAAAGTGTGGCTTTTGGGTCGCGCAATGCCTAAAGGCGGCGAACGCACTGCAGCAGGAGAATGGGTGATGAAAGCGACAATCTGGCACAACCCGGCGTGTGGCACGTCGCGCAAGACCTTGGCGATTTTGGAAAGCCTCAGCCGCGTTGAACTCACCATCGTGGAATATCTCAAAAATCCGCCGAGTGCCGAAAAGCTTGCGCAGCTCTATCGTGATGCAGGGATGACGCCGCAGCAGGGCCTGCGTCTGCGTGGCACCGATGCGGCGAGCCGCGGGCTGCCACAAGCGGACGATGCGACGGTGCTGGCCGCGATGGTGGCCGAGCCCATCCTGATTGAACGCCCGCTGGTGGAAACCGACAAAGGCGCGCGTCTGTGCCGCCCGCAGGATGTCGTGCTGGAAATAGTCTGATCTGCGCCGCCCCCCTGCGCGATTGCGCTCAGGATGGCTCAAGAGCGCTGCTTATGGCCGTTCGGTGGTCAACACCTCATCAGCCTGAAGCGCGCGCCAGCCATGGGCGAGCACCAGCAGGCACAGCGCGATGATGAGGCCAAAGCCGAGCCAGTCTGACGCGCCATAGAGCCACACGCCGAGGGCCGGCGCATAGATATAGCTTGCGCCTGCCAGCGAAGCGACGATCCCGCTCGCCTGCCCCTGTTCCGCCCGTGTCACCGCCAATGAGGTTCCTGCCGTGGTGCCGGGCCGGAACAGGCCAAAGCCGAGCGACGCAATCGCATAGCCGAGCGCAATGGTGTGCAAATTCTCACCCAGCCCCAGCACAGCCGTGCCGAAAGCAGCCGTGGCAATCCCCCACAAGGTCGCCGCCCGGGGCCCCAGATTAAAGCGCGGGATCAGCCCCCATTGCGCGAGCAAGGTGGCAATCGCCCCGCTCATCAAAACCAGCCCCACCGGCCCTGCGCCTTCGGCAGGGGTTTCGCGCAGGCCCAACCGATCCAGCACCAGAAAGCCCGAAATGCCCAGCACCATCGCTTGGGCATGGCCGCCAAAGAAGCCGGCAAACACCCATGGCCTGAGCCGCGCATCGAGCCATGACAGGCGCGGTGGGTCGCCTTCGATCACGCTATCATCAGCATCGGCTGCCGGATCGCTCGGCGCGCCCGATCCGCTCGAATAGGGCGCAGCCGAACCGCGCGCAGCGAATTGCGGTTCGTCATTGGGCAAGCGCAGCCGCAAGACCACCAGCGCGGCAAGGCCGATGAGGGCAAAGCAGATGAATGGCCCTGTCAGTCCCAGTCCCAGCAATGGTAGCACCATCAGCGGCGCCAGCGCCGGGCCGATCACGGTGCCAAGGCCAAAGCTTGAGGCGATCAGCGAAAGCGCCTGGGTGCGCGTTGCACGCGGCGTGCGCGCGGCGACATAGGCTTGCACCGCGGGCGGGGCGGCGCTGCCAAATCCGCCATAAAGGCTGCGCGCGGCGGCAAAGGCCAGCAGCGTCCACAGCGCCGACAGCCAGCCGTTGAGCCCTGCATAAAGTGCAAGCCCGCACAACCCCATCGACACCACAAAGCCCACCAGCCCCAGCGCCATCATCGCCTTGCGCCCGCGCCTGTCAGAGCGCCTTGCCCACAGCGGCGCACACACCACCCAGAGCAGCGCCGACCATGAATAGGCCAGACTGATCCACACATCGCTGACCTGCAGCGCGGTGCCGATCGAGGGCATTACCGATTGCATTGCGGTGTTGCCCGCTGCCGTCACCAGCATGACCGTGAAGAGCAAGGCCATCCGCCCAGGCGGGATGGCGCTGGCTTGCACAGGTTCGCGGGCGCGCAGGTTCAGGTCAGGATCGGTTTCAGCCATGGTGGGCGCGCCGCCATGCCTCCTTATTCGAAGGTTGCGGCAAGTTGCTCGCCCGAAGGCCCGGCCAGTTGCCGATGCACCGATGCCAGCACCAGCAGGCCGACCACCGCAAACAATGTGTTCACCAGGCTCGCCACCACCGCATTGCCAATATTCGCCACCGTTTCATCGAACAGCGCAAACACCAGCCCCAGCACCAGGCTGAACAGCACCGCGATAATCCCGATTGTCAGGAACAGCAGCACCAGAAACAGCACGATCCGGAAAGAGTTGCCCTTGGTCAGCCGCCACGAACGCTGGAGCGCGGCAATCGGATTGCGCAGGCCTTCGATGGCGATAACGGGCGCTAGCAAGGCGAATTTCACGAATATGTAGAGCGCCACCATCAGCAGCACGGGAACAAGCAGTGCCGCCACTACGCCTGATCCGGTCGCAACGCTGAGGCCCAGCGGCAAACCGATAATCACACCGATAAGCAGTGCTGAAAGCACCTGCGCAAGGAAATAGGACGGCGCGGCGCCAAACCCGCGCTTGATCGCCTCTCCCACGCTCGGCCGATCGCGATTGCTCAGCAACGCCAGCAGCGCGAGTGAGCCGATGAACTGCACCACAGTGGCACCCATGAACAAGGGCCAGTTGTCGGCATAGGCATTTGAAAGCTGCTCCAGCATCGCCTGCATGGCCGCATCCGGGCTCGCACCGGGGGCAATTTCGGGCGTTTCCGGACTGGCCATATCCGGCGCCAGCAGTCCGACTGCAAGGTAAGGCAGAAAGAAAAACAGCCCGGCAATCGCGCTCACTGTGTCCTTGTTCTGCGCAATCAGCGCAGTGGCGCCGCTCCAGGCTGCGCCCATATCGAGTTTGCGTGTCGCCATGCTGTGTGACCCCTTCATGCAAAGCTGTGACGGGGCCGTGTGATCCCCCTTGCCAAGAGCGCTGAATGCCTGCACCGGGAAGCCATGGCAAGCCTAGTCGAGCACTCCCAAATGCCTTTGCCGATTGAATGGCGGCAGGAATCAATGCCGGTTGCCTATGGCGCGGCGCTTGCTGAAATGGAGGCGCGCAATCAAGCCGTTGCCGCTGGCGATGCCGCAGAACTGATCTGGCTGCTCGAACATCCACCGGTCTATACCGCAGGCACCAGCGCCGACCCTGCCGAACTTGTCGATCCCCGCTTCGAAGTGGTCGCGACCGGTCGCGGTGGGCGTTACACCTATCATGGGCCGGGCCAGCGGGTGGGGTATCTGGTGCTCGATCTGAACCGGCGTGGGCGTGATGTGCGCTGTTTTGTCCATGCGATCGAAGGCTGGGTGATTGCCACGCTAAGCGATTTCGGCGTCGAAGCGTGGCGCGCAGAAGGGCGCGTGGGTATCTGGACGCGCGATGTGGACGGGGCCGAGGCCAAGATCGGGGCCATCGGCGTTCGCGTGCGCCGCTGGATCACGATGCACGGCTTTTCGGTCAATCTGGCGCCTGATCTTTCGCATTTTGGCGGTATCGTGCCTTGCGGGATTGCCGAATATGGCGTCACCAGCCTTGCGCGGCTTGGCGTTAAGGTTAGCAATGAACAATGGGATGCCGCCTTGATTGCTCGCAGCGCAGAGTTTCTTGACGCGCTCGATCGTGCAGGGCGAAAGGTGTGCAGATGAAGTGTGTCAGCCTTAACTTCGCGGGCGCCTTGTGCCTCCTCTGCCTCGCCGCTTGCCAGAGCGAGCCCGCAATATCGGGCGGGGAAAGCGGCGGGCGGGCCGAGGGCGAAGTGCTTGGTGGCACGATCAGCGATGACATGATCGCGCTCGAACAGCTTACCAGTCAGGCGCCGCTTGCGCCGCGTGCGGGGCCAAGCACCGCCGAGGCCAATGTCGGCGAACCGCCGGCTGCCGGCGAAGCTGCACCGAACGAGGCTTCTTCGGAAGATAGCGCTGGCGAATAGGGCGCTGTGCCGCATCGCACGAGCACGAGGTTGCCCACTGTCCATCCCGCATGCTGCCGGGTTGGGACAGGACGAGTATCCGTGTTGGTCAAGGCCTATTTGGTTGCCAATCGCGCCCCTCTCGCAGCAATGTATTTGCTAACACGATGATCCGACGCATGATGGCCGTGA
>MEDW01000087.1 GCA_001724215.1 Erythrobacter sp. SCN 62-14
CCTGTCGGGTAAAACCGCGAAAAGCCGCGCTGGGGGACAACGCCGGGCAATTCGGGTAAGCGCACACTTAGCGACGCATATTGTTCATAGGTCAGCCCGCTGGCGACCTCGACCGGCTGGAACCGGCGGGCTTCGGCGACATTGGCCTTGATATCGGCAATTCGGTTGGGCGCCAGTGACAAGAGATCACCGATCAAATCAATCGTCTGATCAGAATTCTGCAATCGCTCCGGAATAACATCGACCCGGAAATCTGCCCGGTTCGACGCCAGCGGGGCGCCGTTGCGATCAAGTATCCAGCCGCGGCGCGGCGGGATCAGCGACAGATTGACCCGGTTGCTTTCGGATTTGAGTTGATATTTCTCGTTCTCGGCAATCGCGAGATAGCCCATGCGCCCGGCAAGCAAGACTGCAATCCCGCCTTGCACTGTGCCGATCACCATGGCGCGACGATCAAACCGGTCACGCAGGATACTGGCGTTGATCAGCGGGCCGGTCCGCTTGCGCTCTGGTCCGAACGGCCACCAGCGCTTCATGCCAGCCTCCGCGTGCGGGTCAGACGGAACCGGTCAAGCCCGGCGACAACCCGTGCAATGAAGGGGTAAAGCAGGATCGCAAGGAGAGCCTGCGGAACCATCGCCATCAACAGCGGCGTTGCAAGTGTCGCACCCGAAACTGCAGCGGTTGCAAGCAAGTAAATGACAATCGCCAACGCAGCAGTGAACCAGTCCTGCCAGAATCCGCGCCACGGAAAGCGCGCTTCAAGCATTTCGAGCCCGATCATTGCAAGCGACCACATCAGGATCGCGCTGCCAAAAGGCTGACCGCTAAGCAGATCATCAAACGCACCCAGCGGCGCACCCACCCACACCGGCAGCAGCCCGGGGCGCATAATCCGCCAGCCCAAGAGCATCATGAAACCAAGCGGAGGGACGAGCGGCATGAGGTCGGCCAGCAGCAAGGTCGGCGCGAAAGACGCAAAGGCAATCGAGGCATAGGGAACCGCCAGCGCGCGCCATGGCGACTGCGTGCGATTGATCCGGCTGCCATAACGATCAGAGCGCGCGCGGGGGTTGAGTTGTTCCATCACTCACCCGCCGCAGGGTCAGCCAATTCACGTTCGGGCGGGGTCTGCGCTGCGGCAACCGCAACAGCTTCGTAAATCGGCTCTACGGTTACAAAATTGGTCGCTGAAGGCTCGGCCACTAACCGCGCCAAGGCACCATCGG
Source organism: Erythrobacter sp. SCN 62-14 (assembly GCA_001724215.1). Taxonomy (GTDB): domain Bacteria; phylum Pseudomonadota; class Alphaproteobacteria; order Sphingomonadales; family Sphingomonadaceae; genus Erythrobacter. Next base: position 1,230 of record MEDW01000087.1, read on the forward strand.
AAGTAAGCTCAGTCACCACAGCCACCGCAACACCCGGGCGAAAATACCCGCCAGCGCCGCTAGTAACCATCAGATCCCCTTTCTTTAGGGGATTGAGGCCGAGATTGATGAGCTTGATTTTCAGCAGGCCATCGCCGCGCCCTTCGGCAAAGGCCACCACGTCATCACCGGCCCGGCGCACCGGCAAAACACTCTCGGTGTCAGTCAAGAGCAACACCCGCGAAGCACTCCGCGTCACTTCGAGCACGCGCCCGATCACACCCTTGTCAGAAACCACCGGCATACCAGGAGTGAGGCCCTGCCTGCGGCCAATCGACAAATAGGCATAGCGACGCGCGCTGGCGGCGCTTGATCCAACAAGCCTTGTGACAGCGACCGGCTTGACCTCATCCTTGGCAAGGCCAAGCAAATCCTTGAGCCGCGCATTTTCGGCTGCCACTGCATCGGCTTCGGCAATGCGGATGCGAGCGATTTCAAGTTCCTCGCGCAATCCTGCGTTCTGGCTTCCAGCCTGCCAGAACCCAGTCACCGTGCTCCACACGCTTTGCGTGCCACTGCGCGTAACAGCACTGGCCTCGCCAGCTGGGGCGCTGATGCTGCTAACCATCCCGCGCAGCGGCGCAAAAGCGTGAGGACGAACCCACGAAAGGCCAAGCAAGACAAGCCCCAGAACCGCGCCCAGCGCGGCAAGCAAATAGCCGGTAAAGACCGAATATTGCGCCTTCCTTGAATAACCGGTGCGGCGCGATGCGGGGGGCGCCATGGCTTTGCAGTCCTTACTTTGCGCGTCAGGCGGCGTGGCGGCAAAGCCGCTTAGGCATTCATCAACACGCCGCGGTAAATCGGGTCTTCCATGGCCCTGCCGGTGCCGATGGCAACACACAGCAGCGGGTCTTCCGCGATCGAGACGGGCAGGCCCGTTTCCTCGCGCAGGTGTTCATCAAGCCGCTGGATCAGCGCGCCGCCGCCGGTCAGCACGATGCCCTGATCGACAATGTCGGCAGCCAGTTCAGGCGCGGTGTTTTCCAGCGCAATCCGCACACCTTCGACAATCGCGCCAATCGGTTCGGACAAAGCCTCTGCGATGTGCGCCTGATTGATCGTGATTTCCTTGGGCACGCCGTTCACAAGGTCGCGGCCCTTCAGGGTGATCGTCTCGCCGACGCCATCTTCCGGGACAAGCGCGATGCCGTAATCTTTCTTGATGCGCTCGGCGGTGGCATCGCCAATCAACAGGTTGTGATGGCGGCGCACATAGGAGACGATCGCCTCGTCCATCTTGTCCCCGCCGGTGCGCACCGAAGTGGTGTAGGCAAGGCCCCGCAAGCTGAGGACGGCAACCTCGGTCGTGCCGCCGCCAATGTCGACCACCATGCTGCCCACCGGCTCAGTCACCGGCATATCGGCGCCGATCGCGGCGGCCATGGGTTCAAGGATGAGGTGCACTTCCGAAGCGCCTGCGTTGGAGGCTGCATCACGGATCGCGCGCTTTTCCACCGAGGTCGAACCCGACGGCACGCAGATCACGATTTCCGGATACTTGAACAAATTGCGCTTGCCGTGGACCTTGCGGATGAAATGCTTGATCATTTCCTCGGCAATTTCGATGTCGGCGATAACGCCGTCACGCAGTGGGCGGATCGCCTCGATGCTGTCAGGCGTCTTGCCCATCATCATCTTGGCATCATCGCCAACGGCCTTCACCCGCTTGATGCCGTTGATCGTTTCGATGGCGACCACCGAGGGTTCGTTGAGCACAATCCCCTGATCCTGCACATAGACCAGCGTGTTGGCCGTGCCGAGATCAATGGCCATGTTTTGCGAACCGAATTTGAACAGGTTGGACAGGAAGCTCATGTGTGGTCTTTTTCCAGTGATGTGAGTAGCGCGCGCTTGATGCATCCCACCAGATGCAAGCCAGTCGCCGCGCTTATCCCCTTTGTGACACGCTGCAATCGCGCCTAGCGAATCCATGAGCAAAAGGCCAAAATATTTCGCTGACAAGATGGTGATTATCCGGGGATGGCACTCGAATTTGCGGCGCTCAGGCGTTAGCGAGGGATGAAATGCCGCAAATTCGCCGCCTTCCCTCGCATCTGGTCAACCGCATCGCTGCGGGCGAGGTGGTTGAACGCCCGGCAGCCGCGCTCAAAGAGCTGGTCGAAAACGCGATTGATGCCGGTGCGCAGCGAATCACTATCGCCCTCAGGGATGGCGGAGTGGGGCGCATCGAGGTGAGCGATGATGGCTGCGGGATGGCACCTGCGGCAATGGCGCTGGCGCTCGAACGCCATGCAACCTCGAAACTGCCCGAGGCGCTGATCGGTGCGGATGAGGCAATTGAGCTGGTGACGACGCTCGGATTTCGCGGTGAGGCCCTGCCTTCTATCGCCAGCGTCGCCCGCCTGACCATGGAAAGCCGCGAACGCGGTGCTGCAGAAGGCTGGCGGCGGGTGGTCGATCATGGCGAGCTTATCGAGGACACTCCCGCTGCGCTCCCCCCCGGGACGCGGGTGCGGGTGGAAGACTTGTTCGCCAAGGTTCCTGCACGCCGCAAGTTCCTGCGCACCGCGCGCAGCGAACAGGCTGCCTGTCTGGATGTGGTGCGCCGTCTCGCCATGGCGCGGCCCGATATTGCCTTTCTGCTCGAAGCCAGCGGGGACAGCGGCAAGCGCAAACTGCTCGATCTGCAAGCGGGCGAAGACCTTGCCACCCGCGTGGCCCGCATCATTGCCCATGAATTGCGCGACAATGCGGTGGAGATTGTGGCGGAGCGTGAGACGCCGCACGGCGTGATGCGCCTGTCAGGGGTGGCCGGGCTGCCGACTTACAACCGAGGCGTTGCCGATCACCAATATCTGTTCGTGAACGGCCGGCCGGTGAAGGATCGTTTGCTGGTGGGCGCAGTGCGCGGGGCCTATTCCGATATGCTGGCGCGTGATCGCCACGCGGTGCTGGCGTTGTTTCTCGACATTCCGCCACAAGACGTCGATGTGAATGTCCATCCGGCCAAAACCGAAGTGCGCTTCCGCGATTCAGCAGGGGTGAGAGGCTTTATCGTCAGCGGCCTCAGGCACGCGTTGGCAAGCGGCGACCGGCGCAGCGCGCAGACGCCCGATCGCGGCGCAATGGCGCGCTGGGTGAGCGAGCCTGTCCCCTCCCGCTTGCCGGAGGGGCCGGGGGTGGGCACTTCGCAAGCCCGGCTTTGGCAAGAACAGGCCCAGACCAACCTCGACGCTAAAGGGGAGGGGCTCTTGCTGCGCGAGGTCGCGCCGGCTTGGGCGCAACCGGGTCCATTGCCTCTGGGCCGCGCGGAAGAAGCCGCGCCTTTGCCCGAAGAGGCTGCGCAATACCCGCTCGGCATTGCGCGCGGGCAGGTGGCGGGCACCTATATTGTGGCAGAGGCGGCTGACGGCCTCGTGCTGGTCGATCAGCACGCCGCCCACGAACGGCTCGTGCTCGAACGCCTGCGCGCGGCCGGGGCCGAGGAGAGCGCGCGGCGCTCTCAGGCGCTGCTGGTTCCCGATGTGGTCGAACTGGACGAGGTGGATTGCGACCGCCTCGAAGACGCGGCTGAGGGCTTTGCGCGCTATGGCCTTGTGATCGAACGTTTTGGCCCATCCGCCATGCTGGTGCGCGCGCTGCCGGCGGCGATTGCCAAGGCCGACAGCGCGCGGCTCTTGCGCGATCTGGCGGATGATATCGCCAAGCACGGCAAGCAGGATGACAGCGGCGCTTTGCTGCTCGCCGAAAAGCTTGATCTGGTGCTGGCGACGATGGCCTGCCACGGATCGGTCAGGGCAGGGCGAACACTCAGCGTGGCCGAAATGAATGCGCTTTTGCGCGAGATGGAAGCCACCCCGCGCTCAGGCCAGTGCAACCATGGGCGGCCCACCTGGGTGAAGCTGTCGATGGCGGACGTGGAAAAGCTGTTCGGGCGGCATTAACGCCTTAACGCCGCGCTCACATCTTCCAGCTTGCCATCGGCATCGTCATCCTGCGGCAGGCCCATCACTGTGCGCACCAAGGCTGCAACGGCGACATTGTCAAACACCGGCAGGGTAACGCCGGGTGCGAAATCCGGCCCGCTTGCAATGAACAGCGCCATCATTTCCGGGTCGGCATTGTCATAGCCATGCGCGCCGCCCGCCACCGGATAGCGCGGCTCTCCGGCAAGGATCGTCCAGCCCGCCTCGGCAATGCAGATGATTGCTGCCACACGCGGATTGCTGCCATAGTGCAGCCGTTCGGGCAGATCGCCCTTGCGCGCGCAAGTCATGTGATCGTGGCTCTTGAGCAGCACGCCCGCAACCACGTCCTCTTGGCCCGCGTGCGGCTCAATCGCCGCATAAGGCCCGGTTTCAACCGGCACATAAAGCGCGCGGTCAAGCATATCATCAAGCTGGATCACCCGCTCGGCGCTTACTTCGCGCATCCCGTGATCGGCGGTGATAACAAGATTGACCGCCACGCCCATCGCCGCAATCCCATCGACAAGCTCGCCAATGCGTTCGTCAACCTCGGCAAGGCTCGCGTTGACCTCGGCGCTGTCAGGGCCAAATTGATGCCCAATGGTGTCGACCGTATCGAAGTAAAGCGTCGCAAAGGCCGGACGGATTGCCGTAGGCCGCCGCAACCAGTCGAGCACCGTGTTCACCCGCTGCACATTGCTGATGTTCTGATCGAAACGCAGCCAGTCGGTAGGCCGGGTGCCGCGAATGGCCAATTCGCTGCCTGGCCAGAACATGGTGGCGGTGCGGATGCCGGCTTTTTCCGCCGTCACCCAGATGGGCTCTGCCTCATCCCACCAGAACGGATCAAGCGTCTGGCGCGGATCGCTCATGCGGAACATCACATCCGGGCGGCGCGGGTCCATCATCGAATTGCCGACAATCCCGTTGCGATCAGGCCGCTTGCCGGTGACGATGGCGTAATGATTGGGGAAGGTCTTGGTTGGAAAAGACGCGCGCATCGGCCCGCTTGCCCCCGCTTTGGCGAGCGCCTTGAGGCGCGGGGTAAAGCCGCGTTCCAGATAATCGGGGCGGAAGCCATCAATCGAGACGAGCAGCGTGACGGGGCGCTCGGCTGCATTATCCGCCAGCGCGGGCAGGGGGAGGAGCAGGACGACAAGAGCAATCAGGATACGCATGACAGGGCCTTTACCGGGCGTGCGCGACAAAGCTGTGACGGGAAACGCGCAGAGTCACACGTTGAACTTGAACAACATTACATCGCCGTCCTGCACGACGTATTCCTTGCCCTCTTGCCTGAGCTTGCCCGCCTCGCGCGCACCGCTTTCACCGCCAAGCGCGATGTAATCATCAAAGGCAATGGTTTCAGCGCGAATGAAGCCGCGTTCGAAATCGGAGTGAATTTCGCCCGCTGCCTGCGGAGCCTTGGCGCCATCGGGGAAAGTCCAGGCGCGCGCTTCCTTGGGGCCTGCGGTGAAGAAGGTTTTAAGGCCCAACAGCTTGTAGCCAGCCCGGATCACGCGGGCGAGGCCGCTTTCGGTAAGCCCCAGCGCTTCGAGAAATTCTCCGCGATCTTCCAGAGGCATTCCGACGAGTTCGGCTTCGATAGCGGCAGAGACGACCACCGCTTCTGCGCCTTCGGCAGCGGCCTTCTCGAACACCTTGGCGGACAATTCGTTGCCTACGCCTGCGTCTTCTTCAGCCACATTGCACACATACAGCACCGGCTTGGCGGTGAGCAATTGCGCCTGTTTGAAAACGCGCGCTTCTTCCTCGTCCTTGGGCTCGGTCAGGCGCGCGGCCTTGCCTTCGCGGAGCAATTCCAATGCTTGGCCCAAAACGCTCGCCATCACCTTGGCTTCCTTGTCGCCGCTGGTGGCGCGTTTGGCAGCCGCGGGAACACGCTTTTCAAGGCTTTCAAGGTCCGCCAGCATCAATTCGGTTTCGACCACCTCGGCATCGGCCAGCGGATCAACCTTGTTGGCAACGTGCTGGATGTCGTCGTCCTCAAAGCAGCGCAGGACATGGACGATCGCATCCACTTCGCGGATATTGCCGAGGAACTGATTGCCAAGCCCTTCGCCCTTGCTCGCGCCTTTGACCAGTCCCGCAATGTCGACAAAGCCGAGCTGGGTTGCGATCACCTTGGCGCTTTTGGCGATGGCGGCGATTTTATCGAGCCGGTCATCCGGCACCGCGACTTGGCCCACATTGGGCTCGATCGTGCAGAAGGGATAATTGGCGGCTTGCGCGGCCTGCGTTTCAGTGAGCGCGTTGAACAGGGTGGACTTGCCGACGTTGGGCAAGCCGACAATCCCGAGGCGAAAACCCATGGTGTGTCTCTTCAAGATGAGGTGATGTGGCGGCCCCCTTAGCCGCGTGATCGCCGCAAGGCTAGTGGATTGATTCTGACGTTGCGCTCCCGAAAGCTCGGCTAGGGTTCGCTCGTTAATCCGCTCTTATAAAACAATTTTCTTGACAGCAGACCCCGC
>MEDW01000088.1 GCA_001724215.1 Erythrobacter sp. SCN 62-14
CTGCCACTCGGCCAGCGCCCAGTTCCACGCGAACCGCGCCGTGCCGCAAGCGCGGGCGAAGTAGGACCGCTGCACGTTCGTCGGGTCGAGCGCAATGCGGTGGGCGATCAGCATGCCCGTTATGTTCTGCCAATGTTCTCATCCTGTCAAGCCCTGCCCCATCAACACAACCATCCAAATTGCGTAGGGCCGAGCAGATCCGACAAGAACTTAAGCAAACTGCTGAAAGCCCACCGGGCAGGCGCCCAACCCGCTGTTAACCCTTTACCCTTAAGGGTCGAGGCATGACCCGGGTCTATATCACCATCGACACCGAGTATTCCTCGGGGCTGTGCGTTGGCCGCAGCCGGGCGGACCGGGTGGAGAACTATGCCCGCTCGATTGCCTGCCTCACCCCTGAAGGGCCTGCAGGCCTCACTCACAAGCTCGAACTGCTCAAACGATACGGCCAGAAAGCGGTGTTTTTCGTTGACCCGATGCCTGCACTGATCTGGGGGATTGCCGCGATCGAGGACGTGGTGGAGCCAATTCTTGAAGCGGGACAGGATGTTGAACTGCATTGCCACACCGAATGGCTTCGCTTGGCAGGGGCAGATAATCCACTCGCCTCGGGCCGCACTGGGCAGAATATCGCGGATTTTCCACTGGATGAACAATTCGAGATCCTGAGCTATGCGCGCGATGTGTTGATCGCAGCAGGAGCGCCGCCGCCGCTGGCCTTTCGTGCGGGCAATTACGGGGCCAATGACGACACTTTGCGGGCGCTGAGCGAGCTGGGCCTGGTCTATGATTCGAGCCACACGCCTGCCCTTCCGGAAGCCTGCCGCATCAGCTTGGGGCCGGATATCCGTGATCCGTTGCTTCACCGCGGCATAATCGAAGTGCCGGTTGGTACAATCGGGACGCTGGATGGCGGGCAGCGCCACGCCCAGATCACCGCACTCACGCTGGCCGAAATGCTGGCAGCGGTGCGCCATGCCCGCGTGCAAGGCCGCGGTGCGTTCGTGCTGGTGAGCCATTCCTTCGAACTGATCAACCGCCGTCGCCTTGCCATCAATCATCTGGTGCGGCGCCGTTTCAGCGGGCTGGTGCGCGATCTTGCCGGAATGCGCGGGGTAAGCACGGCGACTTTCCGCGACGATCCGCCGCCGCTTGCGATGGGCAGCGAACCGAGCGAACCGGTGCCTGCCACCGCGCTGCGCACCGGCGCGCGGCTGGCAGAGCAATTCCTCTCGAACACGCTTTACGGCGCGCTTTAGAGGTCAGACCATGACCGAAGCAGTCACGATCGATTTCACACTTGGCTCGCGCCGACTGTTGGCTGTGCCGCGTCGGCTGGCCGTCTGGGCGTTCAGCCTTGAAGATGCCTTGGCATCAAACGATCCAACCGGACAGCCGGTGACGCCGCCTCCCCCTGCCGGGCCAGATGGTATCAAAGTGCTCTCGGCGCCAGTTGCCGCGCTGCCTGCCATCCTTGCGCGCTTTCCCGATCTCATCGGCGGCGCTCGGCAGGACTATCGCCGCCACTATATCGATATGACACTTGGCTTCGAAGGCTACTTGGCGCGCTTTTCAAGCAAGACCCGCTCAACCCTGCGGCGCAAGGCCAGAAAGCTGGGCGAAGAAGCGGGTGGCTACAGGGTCACCGAGCACCGCACAGCGCGCGAGGTCGAGGCCTTCCTTTCCCTTGCGCTGCCTTTGTCAGCGCGCACCTATCAGGCGCGGTTGCTGAATGCCGGATTGCCAGACAGCCCGGCAGCGCGCCGCGTCATGCTCGAGGCAGCCGAAGCAGACCAGTTGCGGTGCTTCCTGCTTCATGTCGCAAACGAGGCGGTGGCCTATCTGGCGCTGCCCGTGGCGGGACAAACGCTCGTCTATGCGCATCTCGGCTATGATCCGGCGTGGGCACGCCTGTCACCAGGCACAGTGCTCCAGATGGATGCGCTTGAGCATTTGTTTGGCGAAAACCGCTACCGCTGGTTCGATTTCACAGAAGGCGAAGGCGCGCACAAAGCGCTGTTTGGGACACATGATGTCGAATGCACCAGCCTCATGCTGTTGCGCCGCAATTTTGCCAATCGGGCCTTGCTTTCAGCCCGTTCGGGTTTTGATGCGATGATCCACGAAGGCAAGACGCTGGCGATACGCTCGGGCGCTCTTGGGTCGATCCGCAGCCTACTTCGCGCCTGAGCGCGGCTTCGAAGGGCCGTGGACTGCGCGCCTTTCAGCCAACAGGCGGCGCTGAAGATGTTCTTCGTAGCGCTGAGAGACACATTTCACCGGCGAGGGTTTGCGGCGGAAATCAAACCCGAACCACATCGCAACCAATTCCCACACCAGACCAAGCACCACCAGCAAGACGCCGACGGCAAGGCCGAAACGCAAATCATAAAGCAGCACCACCGCAAGGGCAGCGACACCGCTTAGCATGATGGGCCATTTGGCATCGGCCCATAGGGGGGTCTTGGAATGGGAGGGCATTGGTTATCCTTATGTTTTAGTGGGCCACGTTAGAACAGAGAGACTGAACATAGCCTGAGCAAAGGATCGCACTCCGGTCGCAAGACACAATACGTCAAACGGGCACCCCGGTTTCCCGGAATGCCCGTTCAAGCTTCTTGGTGCAGCAACGCATCATAAGGATGCGCGCTGGACGTTCACTGAATAACGATCAGGCGCCTTCGACTTCCGACAGGTCAACCTTGAGGCCGGGGCCCATCGACGAGGTCAGCGAGACCTTGCGGACATATTTGCCCTTGGCGCCTGCCGGCTTGGACTTCACGACGGCTTCGGTGAGCGCCTTGAAGTTGGCCTTCAAGGCATCATCGGAGAAGCTCAGCTTGCCGATGCCCGAATGGATAATGCCCTGCTTTTCCACGCGGAATTCGACCTGACCAGCCTTGGCGTCAGCCACGGCCTGCGCCACGTTCGGGGTCACAGTGCCGAGCTTCGGGTTCGGCATCAGGCCCTTGGGGCCAAGCACCTTACCCAACCGGCCAACAATGCCCATCATGTCAGGCGAGGCGATCACGCGGTCATAATCGAGGTTGCCGTTCTGCATATCCTCAAGCAGATCCTCGGCACCCACCTTGTCAGCCCCGGCAGCCAGCGCCTTTTCAGCGTTGTCGCCGCGCGCGAACACCGCCACGCGGACATCCTTGCCGGTGCCCGAAGGCAGCGACACCATGCCGCGCACCATCTGATCGGCGTGACGCGGATCGACGCCAAGGTTCATGGCAACTTCAACGGTTTCGTCGAATTTGCCCTTGAACTGGCGCAGCACGCCGAGCGCTTCGTCAATGGTGTAAAGCTTCTCGCGGTCGAGTTCAGCCAGCGCTTTACGCTTCTTGGTGATCTTTGCCATTGGTTCAGCCCTCCACCACTTCGAGGCCCATCGAACGGGCCGAGCCCGCGATGATCTTCATGGCCTGATCAATATCATTCGCGTTCAAGTCAGCCATCTTGGTTTCGGCGATTTCCTTGATCTGCGAGGACGTGATGGTTCCAGCCGAAACCTTGCCCGGCTCCTTCGAACCCGACTTCAGCTTGGCAGCCTTCTTCAACAGGAAGCTTGCCGGCGGGGTCTTGGTGATGAAGGTGAACGAACGGTCTGCATAGACGGTGATGATGGTGGGGATCGGCATCCCCTTTTCCATTTCCTGCGTCGAGGCGTTGAACGCCTTGCAGAATTCCATGATGTTCACGCCGCGCTGACCCAAAGCCGGGCCGATCGGCGGTGACGGGGTGGCAGAGCCCGCGGGCACCTGCAGCTTGATATAGCCTTCAATCTTCTTGGCCATGGGGCCAGCTCCTTTTTCGCACTGTTCCTGCACGCCCCCCCACGAAGGGGCCGGACAAGTCATGTTAAGCGGTCAAAACGCCGAGATGTGCGCATCCCGGCTCCCGCATGGGAATCTCTCAGGCAGAGAGAAGCGGCGCGCATAGCGGATTGGGCGAAAAGTGCAAGCGGGCTGGCGATTCGTCCGCACGCCGTTCAGGTTAATGGCAGAACGTATGAATTTTGAGCCCGATGAGACCCTTTCTAAAAGCAAAAAACCCATCGCATCACAGACGCTCGGACGAAGCTTCACAGGCGCAATAAAAAGGGAAGCAGGGCAGGTCATGGCCACGAGCCCAGGCCCCTTGCAGCCGGTCAGGAAAGCTGAGGGCGCGGCGGGCGCAGGCTCTTGGTGCGGCTGGTGAGGTGGAACTGGTGGCACAGGCCGCATTTGTAAGTGCGCAAAGGCACACCCGCTGCCAGCGCCGCCGCATCGGCTGCCTCGCGCGAGGCGAAGCGGCGCTTTTTATGACAGATGCCGGGGCGGGTTTTTATGGCCGCATCATAGAAAAGCAGGAACGGGCTCGCCAGAGGCTGCAAGGGCAAACGCCTCAAGCAGCGCAGCGGTAGGCGACCCAAAAATCCGCCTCAAGCAGCGCAGCGCACAGGCGCCCCCCTGCAGGAGCCCGCAGGGTAGCGTAAGGAGCAACGCTGGGGATGCGCCCGCACGAGGCGGGCACACACCAATGCCACCTTCCCTTACTTCACCAGCTCAACCTCATCAAAGCCCAGTTCCACAGGCGTGGCGCGGCCAAAGATCGAGACCGAAACCTTGACCTTGGACTTGTCGAAATCGAGTTCTTCGACAACGCCGGTAAAGCTGGCAAAGGGCCCTGCGTTGACCTTGACCGAATCGCCGATCTCGTAATCGATGTGCACTTCGCGCTTGGGCGCAGCCTTGGCCTGTTCGACGCCGCCGAAATAGCGTGCCGCTTCTTTTTCCGAGATCGGCTGCGGCTTGTTGCCCGAACCCAGAAAGCCCGTCACCTTGGGCGTGTTCTTGACGAGGTGATAAACATCATCGGTCATGTTGAGTTTGGCCAGCACATAGCCGGGCATGAACTTGCGTTCGACCTGCACCTTCTTGCCGCGCTTTACCTCGATCACGGTTTCGGTGGGAACCTGCACTTCTTCCACGCCATCAGATAGGCCAAGCCGCTCAGCCTCAGCGATGATTGCATCGCGCACCTTGTTCTCAAAGCCTGAATAGGCGTGAATAATATACCAGCGAGCCATGGATGATCCTTGCGAAATAAATGAATATCAAGCCCTTGCGGGAATTGAGCGCCTATTGCAGCAGGCCGATAGCGCCGCGCACAACAGCGCCAAAAGCGCTGTCGATGGCGAGGAAGAACAGCGACAAAATCACCATGAAGATGAACACGAAAATCGCGGTGCGCACAGTTTCCTCGCGCGTTGGCCAGACAATCTTGCCCGCCTCGGTGCGAACCTGATTGACGAATTCGGCAACACTCGTCTTGCGCTTCTTCTCTTCGGCCATGGGACCTTGCGTTCCTTCGTTAGTTCCAGCGTCCATCTCGCATCGCTTCAAGGTAAGGGGCCGCGCCGCCCGGCACAAGCTTGCCGGAGGGGCTCAGTCGATTTCAGCGATGTCGGAAAAGACGTGCCGCGCATTACCCGTCGCTGACGGCAAAAGCAAGAGAGCCGCGCAAAAGGGCGGGCGCGGGCTATGCAAGGCCGGGCATGCGCATTAGGCATGGCCGCTTACGCCTTAGCGCAAGACACTTGGGGATCACGGCACATGGTAGCAGACGGGGCAGCAAATGAGGCGATGAGCCTTGGGGAAAGACTGGTCGCCCCGGTCAGCAATTTTTCGGATTTCATCTGGGCGGGCACGTGGAATGGGGAAGAATTGCTGCCCTTTCCGCCGATGACGATCATTCTGCTCGGCGTTGGCCTGTGGATCATGGTGGGGCTGAGGTTCTACCCACTTCTGAAGCTGGGAAGCGCCTTCAAGGGCTTGTTTGCAGGGCGCAAAGGGCAAGGCGCAGGCGAAATTTCGCCGTTTGCCGCGCTCTCGACCGCGCTTTCCGGGCAGGTTGGCACGGGCAATCTGGCAGGGGTGGCCACCGCGATTGCCTTGGGTGGGCCGGGCGCGGTGTTTTGGATGTGGATCACAGCCTTGTTTGGCATGGCGTTGGCCTTTGCCGAAGGAAGCCTCTCGATCCGCTATCGCGAACGCACGGCTGACGGCGCCTATCGCGGCGGCCCGATGACCTATATCCGGCTCGGGCTGGGCCCGAAATGGACATGGCTTGCGGTGGTGTTCTGCCTCGGCACGCTGTTTTCTGCCCTTGTCACCGGCAATTCGATCCAGGCCAACGAGGTTGCGAGCGGGCTTAATGAATTGTTCGGCTGGGAGCGCTGGTTTGGCGGCATGGTGGTGGCGATTGCAGTGTTCATCGTCATCATCGGCGGGATCAAGTCGATCGGCCGGGTCGCGGAAAGCGTCGTGCCCTTCATGGCGGCGGCTTACATCGTGCTGGCGATCACTGCGCTGGCGCTCAATTTCGGCGATCTGCCCGAGACTTTCGGGCGGATTTTCGCAGGCGCTTTCAGCTATCAGAGCGCCAGCGGCGGGTTCCTTGGTGCGGCCTTGATCCTTGCGATCCGGGCGGGCGTTGCACGCGGGCTGTTTTCGAACGAGTCGGGGCAGGGCTCAACCGCAATGGCGCACGCCGTGGCGCAAACCGATGATCCCGAACAGCAGGGCCGTATGGCCATGCTCGGCACTTTCATCGACACCATCGTGATCTGTACCATGACAGCGCTCGTGATCCTGACGGTGCAGGGTGATTTCACCTATCAGGGCCAAGCGGTTGATCATGTCTGGCAATCCGATCTCGGCACAACGGCGGCAGCGGGATTTGTGACGACTTCGGGCGCCTTTGCCGCGGCTTTCCCGATGCTGGTGGCGGGCATTCCGCTGGGCACGCTGATCGTCTCGACCGCGCTGATCCTGTTCGTTTTCACCACGCTTTTGACGTGGAGCTATTACGGCGAGCGAGCGATCACTTTCCTGTATGATCGCATCCCCGGCTCCAGCGTGCGCGGTGAAAAAGTGCTCCACATTATCTGGCGGGTGATCTGGTGCATTGCGATCTATGTCGGCGCAACCCAGCCATCGGAGCTGGTGTGGCGCCTTGGCGATATCTCGAACGCGGCGATGGCCCTGCCCAACCTCGTGGCGCTGGCGGTGCTTTCGGGTGTGGTCTTCGCGCTTGCCAAAGGCAACCGGAAGGCCGGAGCCGATCACACCGCCGACACGCCCGAACCCCCCGAAGAGTATTAAGCAGAGCGCGCGCTCACCTGCGTCCGGTGAGCCGTGCAAGCAAGCGCTCAGCAAGGCTGGGGGCCTCCATCGGCTGCACCCGTCCATAGGTCTGCGCACGCAAGCTCGCATCGCTGTAAGGGCGCGGAGCAACCCAGCGATCAGGCCGTGAGGAGCGGAAGGTGTAGGCGCTCATGATCAGTCTCCTGCAAGCGGTGAATTCCATTTGTCGATGAAATTACACGGCTCGCCTTGCCAAAAAATGAGCGGACGATTTAGCCAAGGTTCATAAAGGGCGCGTTTTGCCCCTTGCGAACAAGTCGCTAGTGGATTGATTCTGACGTTGCGCTCCCGGAAGCTCGGCTAGGGTTCGCTCGTTAATCCGCTCTTATAAAACAATTTTCTTGACAGCAGACCCCGCG
>MEDW01000089.1 GCA_001724215.1 Erythrobacter sp. SCN 62-14
GCGGGGTCTGCTGTCAAGAAAATTGTTTTATAAGAGCGGATTAACGAGCGAACCTTAGCCGAGCTTCCGGGAGCGCAACGTCAGAATCAATCCACTAGGGCTTGCCCGCGCTTTCTTGCAAGCTTTGCATTTGGCCGAATCAAAGTTGGAACATATAAAGAACAATTGACTTGCTTCAGGTGTTTTATGGTTCAGCAATCGCCCCTTAAACCGATTTTGCCCCGACAGACCTTGCGCGACCGGCTCGAAATCCTTGCCGATGCGGCGAAATATGATGCCTCCTGCGCGTCTTCGGGCACGGCGAAGAAGAATTCGCTGGGCGGAAAAGGCATCGGCTCAACCGAAGGGATGGGCATTTGCCATGCCTATGCGCCCGATGGGCGGTGCATCTCGCTGCTGAAACTGTTGCTCACCAATCACTGCATTTTCGATTGCCACTACTGCATCAACCGCAAAAGCTCGAATGTCCGGCGCGCGCGGTTTACCCCGCAGGAAGTCGCTGATCTCACGCTCAATTTCTATCGGCGCAATTATATCGAGGGGCTGTTCCTCTCCTCCGGCATCATCAAAAGCGCCGATCATACCATGGAGCAGCTGATCGAGACCGCGCGCATCCTGCGCGAGGAGCATGATTTTCGCGGTTATATTCACTTGAAGACCATCCCCGAGGCGAGTGTCGAGCTGATCCATCAGGCAGGGCTTTATGCCGACCGCGTTTCGATCAATGTCGAATTGCCGACCAGCGGGGGCCTCAAGCGGCTCGCGCCCGACAAGAACGAAGCGCAGATTGAAGGCGCGCTCGCCCGCACCAGCACGCGGATTGTTGAGGCGAAGGACGAAAGAAAGCGCTTCCGCCACGCGCCGCGCTTTGCCCCTGCGGGCCAATCGACCCAGATGATCGTCGGCGCGGACAGCGCCAGCGATGTCGATATCGTCGGCAAGGCAAGCAGGCTTTATGGCGCCTTTGGCCTCCGGCGCGTCTATTACAGCGCTTTCTCGCCGATCCCCGATGCCAGCGCAGTGCTGCCGCTGAAGCGCCCGCCCTTGCTGCGCGAACACCGGCTGTACCAGTCGGACTGGCTCTTGCGCTTTTATGGCTACCGCGTGGAGGATGTGGCGAATGCCGCCGAGGCTGACGGCAATCTGCCGCTCGATATCGACCCCAAGCTCGCCTGGGCCTTGAAGTTCCGTGAGGCTTTCCCCGTCGATGTGAACCGCGCCGCCAAGGAACAATTGCTGCGCGTGCCGGGGCTGGGGACGGTGGCGGTAAAGCGCATTCTGGCAGCGCGGCGACACCGCAGCTTGCGATTGGAGGATGTGGCGCGGCTGACGGCTTCGATTGCCAAGGTGCGGCCCTTTATCTGCACCATCGACTGGCGCCCGACCTTTCTGACCGATCGCGCCGATCTGCGCGCCAGGCTTGCCCCGGCCCAAGAGCAGCTGGAGCTGTTCTGATGGGCGGAGCGCTTTCATCTCCCCTCCCGCCTGCGGGAGGGGCCGGGGGTGGGAGCGTGAAGCGCTGGGGCTACAGGCCCACCCCGCTGCGACTAGCGAGCAAGCTCGCAAGTCTCGCTGCCCCTCCCGCAGACAGGAGGGGGATGGGATGAAAACCATGCCTTATGCCGCGATTGGCGCGCATTATGCGGTGCATTTGCCCGCGCCTGACGATTTCGCCTTCTGGCGCGAGCGGGCGAGGGCGCTCATCCAATGCGACATTCCGCCTGATCGCGTTTCATGGGTGGAGCCGGGGATGACGGGCGATCTGTTCGGTGGTGAGGCCTTGATGCCGACCGATCGCCGCCTGCCCGCGCCGCCTTCCGATGCGCCGCCGGTGCGTGCCAATCGCCGCTTTCTGGGGGTGGCGGCCAAGGCCGCGCTGCACTCTGACCCGACCCGATTTGCGCTGCTCTACCGCGTGTTGTGGCGCTTGCAGCGCAAGCCTCGCCTGATGGAAGACCGCGCCGATCCTGATGTGCGCCGCCTTGAGGAACTCGATAAATCCGTGCGCCGTGACGCTCACAAGATGCACGCCTTTGTGCGCTTTCGCGAGGTCGCGGATGAAGACGGCGCGCCGCACTTCGTCGCGTGGTTCGAACCCGATCACCACATCGTCCGCGCCGAAGCTGCCTTTTTCATGCGCCGCTTTGCCAATATGCGCTGGTCGATCCTGACCCCGCGCGGGAGCGTGCATTGGGACGGCGAAACCATGCGCGAAGGCCCGCCGGCGCGGCGCGAGGATGCGCCGGGTGGCGATCCGGTCGAGGATTTGTGGCGCTCTTACTACGCTTCGATCTTCAATCCGGCGCGGCTCAAGGTTTCGGCCATGCTGTCGGAAATGCCCAAGAAATATTGGAAGAACCTGCCCGAGGCCGAGCTTATTCCGGCGCTGATTGCAGGGGCGCAGGCGCGTGAGGCAGCGATGGTGGCAGCAGGCGAACGGGCGGAGCGAGCGGCGCCTGCCACATGGGACGATCTCACCGCGCAGCTTGCCGCCTGCCGCGATTGCCCGATTGCCAATTGCGGCACGCACATGGTGATGGGCGAGGGGCCAAGGCAAGCGCCCCTTATGATCGTCGGTGAACAGCCCGGCGATATGGAAGATCGCGCGGGCCGGGTGTTTGTCGGCCCGGCGGGGCAGGTGCTGGACGAACATCTCGCCCGCGCCGGGATTGATCGGCAGGCCGCCTATCTCACCAACGCGGTCAAGCATTTCAAGTTTATCTGGCGCGGCAAGCACCGCCTCCACCAAACGCCGACAGCCAAGGAAGTGGACACCTGCCGCTGGTGGCTCGAAGCCGAGCGCGCGCTGGTGAGGCCCCGCCTTGTGCTGGCGCTCGGCGCAAGCGCGGCGCGCTCCCTGCTCGGACGCACAGTCAGTGTAAACCGCGAGCGGGGGAGGGCGATCCCTTTGGATGACGGCGCAGAATTGTGGATCACCGCGCACCCCTCTTATCTGCTCAGGCTCGAAGGGGCGGCGCGCGCGGAACAGGCGGCGCGCTTTGCTGCTGATCTGGCGCTGGTGCACGAACGGCTCAGCGCCCTTGCGGGCTAGAGATGCCCGACGCTCCGCTCACTCCTGACCGGCGCACGCTCGATATCGACCCCGGCGAAATCACTGCGCCCGCGCGCGCGCCTTTTGTGGAACTCGGGCTGGCAAGCTGCTTCAGCTTCTTGCGCGGAGCATCCGATGCGGTGGACTTGGCGCTCACTGCCCACGCGCACGGCTATGATGCGATCGGGATAGCCGATGCCAACAGCATGGCGGGCGTGGTGCGGCTCCACACCGAGGCCAAGGCGCTCAAATTACGGCCCATAATCGGCTGCCGGATCGAGACGACAGAGGGGCTCAATTTCCTTGCCTATCCCAAAAACCGCGCCGCCTATGGCAGCCTTTGCCGCCTCATCAGCGCCGGGCGCATGCGCACACCGCAAGGCGAATGGCAGGACAAGGGCGTGTGCCAGATCATGCTGGCTATGCTGGCGGAACATCAAACAGATGTGCAGCTCATCCTGCTCCCGCCCGATAATCTGGACACATCTTTCACCATCGCAGGGCCGAGCAATGTTGTGCCGCTGCGTGCGGGCCATGCGCCGACAAGCGAGCTCACCGCTCCATTCCCCGATCTCATGCCGTATCTCACCCGCCTGCTGCCGAGCCTGTCCCACATCGCCGCCAGCTATCTCTATCGCGGCGATGATGTGGCGCGGATTGAGCGATTGGACTGGCTCGCCCGCGCCCATGGGCTGGGACTGCTGGCGACCAATGACGTGCATTACCACGCGCCCCATCGCCGCGCCTTGCATGACGTCATGACAGCAATCCGTCACAAGACGACTGTGGCGGCTGCAGGTCACCTGCTTCGCCCCAATGCCGAGCGGCATCTCAAAAGCCCGCAGGAAATGCAGCGCCTGTTTGCGCGCTGGCCCCACGCGATTGCCGCCGCGCGTGCAGTGGCGGATGCCTGCGCCTTCAGCCTTGACGAGCTGACCTATGAATATCCGCAGGAAATCTACCCCTCAGGGCAATCCCCGCAGGCCTTTCTCGAAAGCGAGACATGGGCAGGCGCAGCGCGGCGTTACCCTGAAGGCCTGCCCGACAGCGTGCGCGAAACCTTGAGCCGCGAACTTGCGCTCATCGGCAAGCTCGATCTGGCGCGCTATTTCCTCACCATCAAGGACATCGTCGATTTCGCCCGCAGCCAAGATCCGCCGATCCTGTGTCAGGGGCGCGGGAGTGCGGCCAATTCAGCCGTTTGCTATGTGCTCGGCATCACCAGCGTTGATCCCGCCAAGCACCAATTGCTGTTTGATCGCTTCATCTCCGAAGAGCGCAAGGAACCGCCCGATATTGATGTCGATTTCGAGCATGAACGCCGCGAGGAAGTGATCCAGTATATCTACGCAAAATATGGCCGCCACCGCGCCGGGCTGTGCGCGACTGTCATTCACTACCGTCCGCGCATGGCAATCCGCGAAGTCGGCAAGGCGATGGGCCTGTCTAAAGATGTCACATCCGCACTTGCCCGCACCGTGTGGGGCGGGTGGGGGCGCGAAATTTCGGAACGCCACGCCGCGGAATCCGGCCTCGACATCACCGATCCGCACCTTCGCCGCGTGTTGGCCTTGACCCAGCAACTGATCGGGATGCCGCGCCACTTGGGCCAGCACGTTGGCGGTTTTATCCTGACTGAAGGCCCGCTCACCGAAACTGTCCCCATCGGCAATGGCGCCATGCCGGAACGCAGCTTTATCGAATGGGACAAGGACGATATCGAGGCGCTCGGTATCCTGAAAGTGGACGTGCTGGCGCTGGGGATGCTGACCTGCATTCGCAAATGTCTTGATTTGCTGCGCGCGCATCATGGCCGCGACCTGACGCTGGCGAGCGTTCCGCGCGAGGACCCGGAAACTTACGCCATGCTGCGCCGGGGCGATTCGCTCGGCGTGTTTCAGGTCGAAAGCCGCGCGCAGATGAATATGCTGCCGCGCCTGCGCCCGCGCGAATTCTACGATCTCGTCATCCAGGTGGCGATTGTGCGGCCCGGCCCGATTCAGGGCGACATGGTGCACCCTTACCTCAAACGCCGCCGCGGGGCGGAAGCGGTGCAAATCCCTGCGCCTGCGCCCGAGCATGGCCCGCCTGATGAGCTTTCCAGCATCCTTGGCCGCACTTTGGGCGTGCCGATCTTTCAGGAGCAGGCGATGAAGATCGCACTCGATGCGGCCAAGTTCACCAGCCTTGAAGCAAACCGCTTGAGGAAAGCCATGGCGACCTTCCGCAGCCGGGGGATGGTGGATGAACTTCAGGATATGATGGTCGAACGCATGGTCGCGCGCGGCTATGAACGCGACTTTGCCGAGCGCTGTTTCAACCAGATCAGGGGCTTTGGCGAATATGGTTTCCCCGAAAGCCACGCGGCGAGTTTTGCGCAGCTCGTCTATGTTTCAAGCTGGCTCAAATGCCATTTCCCGGCGGCCTTTGCCTGCGCCCTGCTCAATTCGCAGCCGATGGGGTTTTATGCGCCCGCGCAAATCGTGCGCGATGCGAGGGAGCATGGGGTGCGGGTGCTGCCGGTGGATGTGAACGCGAGTCTCTGGGATTGCACTTTGGAGGGCGAGGCCCTGCGGCTTGGCCTCAGGCAGATTGACGGCCTGCCCGAACACGTTGCCGCCGCGCTGGTGGCGGCGCGCGCAGAGGGCGGGGCGTTTCGCGATGTGGCAGACCTCAAGGAACGGGCGCGGCTTTCGCCTGCCCATGTCGAGCGCTTGGCAAGCGCGGATGCCTTCACCTCGCTGGGGCTTACCCGCAGGCAGGCGCTCTGGGATGCAAGGAGCCTTAGCCCTGCGCCCGATCTCCCGCTGTTTCGCGCTGCTGCTGTGCGCGAGGAAGGGGCGGAGCGGGCTGCCATGCGCCTGCCCGCCATGCCGCTGTCAGAGGAAGTGGTGGCGGACTATCAGACCACGCGCCTCAGTCTGAAAGCGCACCCGATGGCCTTCCTGCGCGCAGACCTTGCCGAGCGCGGCTTTGTGCGCGCCTCAGAGCTGCGCGAGCGCAAGTTCCGTTCCATGGTGAAGGTCGCAGGCGTGGTGCTGATCCGTCAGCGACCCGGCTCGGCAAAGGGGGTGACCTTCATCACGCTGGAGGACGAGACCGGCGTCGTCAATCTGGTGGTGTGGCCTGATTTGAAAGAGAAATTGCGCAAAGTGGTGATGGGCGCGCGGCTGATCGAGGTGAGGGGCCGCGTCGAATATGATGACGAAGTGATCCATGTGATCGCCGCGCATATGGAGGATGCGACCCATCGCCTTCACGCCCTCTCAGACGATCTTCTGGCAGCCCCGCTGGCGCGCGCCGATCATGTCAACACGCCGCTCGCCGGACGCAGGCCGCCAGCTCCGCGCGACATCATCGACGAACTGGCACCGAGGCCCAATGTCACCGGCCATCCGCGAGAACACCGCATCCTGCCCAAATCACGCGATTTTCATTAGGGCTGGGATGCTGTCGCACCGCTCCTCGGACCGCTCACACCGGCTCCAGCGCGTAGCCGGCTGAACGCACGGTGCGGATCGGATCCTTGCCGCCATCCACCGTGATCGCCTTACGCAACCGGCGGATATGGACATCAACAGTGCGCAATTCGATGTCCGAGCTGGTGCCCCACACGCCATCAAGCAGTTGGCCGCGGCTGAACACCCGCCCCGGGCTCTCCATAAAGAATTTGAGCAAGCGATATTCAGTCGGCCCCAATTGCAGGGCTCGTCCGCGCCGCTGCACCTTGTGCGCGACCGGATCGAGCTTGATATCACCGACCTCGATTGTCTCTCCGGCCAGCGCCGGACGGATGCGGCGCATCACGGCCGCGACGCGGGCGAGCAACTCACGGGGAGAAAAGGGTTTTGTGAGGTAATCATCGGCGCCCGTTTCCAGCCCGCGCACGCGATCATCTTCGGCCTCGCGCGCGGTCAGCATGATGATGGGAACGTGAGCAGTTTCCTTGTCGCGGCGCAACCGGCGGCAAACCTCGATGCCGCTGGTCCCTTCGATCATCCAGTCGAGTATGATGAGATCGGGCACGTCTTCCGAAGCCATCACCAGCGCATCATCGCCGTCACCAGTGACGCGCACGTTGTAGCCTTCATTCTGGAAGCGGTATTCGAGCAGTTCCGACAGCGCCGGATCGTCTTCGACCAGCAGCAATTTGGCAGCGGACATGAGTGGCCCCTTACAAACCGCCAAGCGGGCGGCGCTTCAGCCTATGTTTCACTTACGCTACAATTTGATGAAACCACCCACGATACAAGCAGAGTTTTGCAAGTGAACGTGACCCCAAATCCTGCCAAAATGCTTGTCTTATGACTTTGCGTTCTGTTTGGGCCATGATGGATTGCCCGGACCGGGGTGGCCACCCCGGTCCGGGCGGAAGGGAGCGGATCGTGAAA
>MEDW01000090.1 GCA_001724215.1 Erythrobacter sp. SCN 62-14
CGGGCCAACCCGCTAACCTGCCGCCAGCGATCGAGCGGCAGATCCACCAGCCAGATCGCCATGATCCGGCGCGCTGGAGCACCGCTCGGCGCGCAAGCCTGTGTCAGCATCGCTCATCATCCATTCTCCGGGCAAGTGGCCGCGCGCGCGGAACAATTCCGCCCGCCAGCGCGCCTCTCCCGGTGCTTCGCTATCCCAGCGCTGAGGCAAGGAAGGCGCCGCCCCCACCCGCCAGCGCATTCGCGCCGAGGAGAGGTCCGGCGAAGCATCGAGCCGCACCAGCCACAGGGCAACGCCGTGTTTTTCCGCTGCAAGGCTGAGCCGGCGCGAGGCGGTGAAATCGAGCTTGCGCGGATTGCCCGCAATCTCCCCGATAACGCAGGCCAGATCGCGACATTTCAGCCCTTCTTCCATCGCAAACAGCGCATCTTCGGGCGTTTTGGCCGCGACATGGATCACCCGGTGGCGCAGATCGGCCGGCAATCCGTGGAGGTAAGGCCGCCCGCCCAGCCGCATCGCCTCGCGTTCCTGCACCCACAACACCTGCCGCCTGTCTTCCACAGCCCCTGTCGCAGCCAAGGCATCGCGTGCAAGAGCCAGCGCCAACCCCGCTCCGCTTGCTTCACGCCCACAGGCGAAAATCTCCGAATGGAGGGGCTGCGCAGACAAACCCGGCCGCCACCGCCGCCCACGCCGCGTCAGCCTTGTGCGAGCAGCAAAAGCACGGCCTGTCGGCACGCTGTGAGGCGCTACTGCGCGGTCAAGGGGATCAGACATCATCATCCGCGAACACTCAGGAACACGACTCATTAGCGAGCCATTTGTTCCTACTATGTTCCACATTCGGAAGGCGATTGCAACGCCCGCCCTGCTTAACCGAACAGGCCGAACCCCATGATCACCGCCAGCACCGCCGGACAGACATAGCGCACCAACGCGCGCCAGGTCTGGTGGAGCCACCCGCCGATGCCGTTTTCTCCATCGACCAGCGCAGGGTCCGCCACCCAGCCCACGAACACGCAGGTGAGAATTGCGCCTAGCGGCATGAAAATCTTGGCCGTCACCCCATCGAGCGCATCAAAAATGTTCGCGTTTGCAAAGATCGGGATCATAGCAAGCGGGCGCACTTCGGCCAGATCGTTGAACGAAAGCGCCGCCAGCACGCCCAGCACGCCAGCGCCCGTGCCCACCACGAGCGCGCTTACCATCCGGCTCACGCCAAAGCGCTCCATCGCCCATGAAGTCGGCACTTCAAGCAGCGCCACCGAACTCGTCAGTGCGGCAAAGCCCACCATCATGAAGAAGGCAAAGCCGATCACCGAGCCAAACGGCATGTTCTGGAACGCCACGGGAAGCGATTGGAACATTAGCCCCGGCCCGGCTGTCACCGAAAGCCCGGCGGCGAACACGATCGGGAAAATGCACAGCCCCGCAATCAGCGCGACCGCTGTATCCGCGCCGCCGATGATCGCACTGGTCTGTCCAAGATTGACCTCGCGGCCTGCATAGGCGCCGTAGGTGATCATCCCTGCCACGCCCAAGGACAGCGAGAAAAACGCTTGGCCTACCGCCGCCAGCATCACTTGCGGCGTGAGTTTGGAGAAATCGAAGGTGAAGAGATAGGCAATGGTCTCCTCCGCCTCGCCCGTCACAAAGCCATAACCTGTGATCGCGATCAGCAGCACGAAGAAGGCGGGCATTAACCAGGTGGCGACCCATTCGATCCCTTTGGATACGCCGCGCATCACAAAAAACAGCGTGATCGCCAGAAACACCAGCCCCAGACCCGCCATCAAGGTGCCATTGCCAAACAGGCCGGGCAGCAGGGCTTCAATGTCCTCAGCCGGGCGGCCTTCGAAAGCACCGCCGCCAGCCCCGGTTTGGGCGATGTCATTGATAAAAACGCCGACATAATAGAGCACCCAGCCGCCCACCACGCAGTAAAAGCTCACGATCATAAAGGCCGAAAGCACGCCCATGCCCGCAAGCACATCCCAATGGGCAGAGGCGCCCGACTCACGCGCCATGCGCCGCACGCTTTCCGGCGCCGAGGCTTGCCCATGCCGCCCGATCAGCGTTTCGGAGAGCAGCACCGGCAGTCCGATCAACGCCACGCACAGGATGTAGAACAGCACAAAGGCCCCGCCGCCATTTTGCCCGGCCTCTGCCGGAAAGCGCCACAAATTGCCCAACCCAACCGCGGACCCGATGGCAGCCAGCACAAAGGCTGTGCGTGAAGACCAGCCATCGCGCGGGCTTGCTGAAGTGGTGACCATATTGTGAGATTATCCCTGATGCTGTGAGCGGCGTGCCACTGCGCGTGTCACCTATCTGCAATGATTTTGGGTTGCCGCCAAGAGGCGAGGTTTTGCCTTTACCCACCATCAGCGCTAAGGGTGGCAAATCATGTCGACCACTTTCCAGCTTGATACCAGCACCAGCCGGGCCAACCCCACACCCCAGCCAATGCGCCGCCTGACGGTACCGCGCATCCGTGCACGCAAGGTGGATGGCGTAACGGCTGAGCCTCTGGTGATGCTGACCGCCTACACCGCGCGTCAGGCGCAATTGCTCGATAGCCATTGCGATCTGCTGCTGGTGGGCGATTCGCTCGGGCAGGTGATCTATGGTCTGCCTTCGACGGTGCCGGTCACGCTGGAGATGATGGCGAACCACGGCGCCGCGGTGGTGCGCGGGTCTTACCATGCGGTGGTCGTGGTCGATATGCCATTTGGCAGCTATGAAAGCTCGCCCGAGCAAGCCTTTGAAAGTGCGGCCTTCCTGATGAAGGCAACCGGCGCTGCCGCAGTCAAGCTTGAAGGCGGGGCGGCAATGGCGCCGACGGTCGAATTTCTCAATACGCGCGGTATTCCGGTGATGGGCCATGTTGGCCTCACCCCGCAGGCTGTCAATGTGCTCGGCGGCTATGGTGCGCGCGGCCGCTCGGATGCCGAGGCGGACAAGATCATCTCGGACGCAGTCGCGCTCGATCAGGCGGGGGCCTTTGCCATCGTGATCGAAGGCGTGGTTGAACCTATTGCTATTGCCGCCACCAAGGCGGTGTCCTGCCCCACCATTGGCATTGGCGCCTCGGCCCAGTGCGATGGGCAAGTGCTCGTTACCGAAGATATGCTCGGCATGTTTGAACGCGTGCCGCGCTTTGTTAAACGCTATGAAGATATCGCAGGCGTGATTGATCGTACAGTGGCGCGCTATGCCGAGGAAGTGCGCACCCGCGCCTTTCCCGGCCCTGACCAGACCTATCAGCCCAAAGACTGACGCTACCCCACCCCACCTCATAGCCCGAAAGCGGCCACACACATGCACACCTTGCTGCGTTTCTACGGATTTTCGCTCGCTTTTACCGCTGCTTGCCTTGCGCTGGCGGGCTATTATGGCTGGGTTAGCACCGGTAATATCGGGGCGATGGCATCAATTCTCTGGATTGTTTTCGTCCTCTCGATTCTCGAGGTATCACTCAGTTTCGACAACGCAGTGGTCAACGCCACGGTGCTGCGCGAGATGGACCCGGTGTGGCAGCAGCGCTTTCTCACCATCGGGATCCTGATCGCGGTGTTCGGGATGCGGATTGTCTTTCCCATCGCGATTGTTTCCATCGCAGCCCAGATCGGCCCGTGGGAAGCGGTGCAATTGTCGCTCGGGCGGCCAGAAGAATATGAACGGATTGTCTCAAGCGCCCATGTCGGCATTGCCGGGTTCGGCGGGGCTTTTCTGGCCATGGTCGGCCTCAGCTTCTTCTTCGATGGCGAGAAAGACATCCACTGGATCGCGGCGATTGAACGCGCGGTCAGCCGCTTTTCAAGCGTGCCTGCGGTTGAAATCGGGCTGGTGCTGACACTGATCTATGGTGTGTCAACGCTGCTCAGCGATGCCGATTCGCTGACTTTTCTCACCGCCGGCTTACTGGGCCTGCTCACCTATATCGGCGTCAACGCGCTGGGTGCGATCATTGAACAGCGCGAGGCGGCAAAGAAAGCGAGCGGGGCGATTGTGCGCTCTGGCCTTGGCGGGTTTCTCTATCTCGAAGTGCTGGATGCCAGCTTCAGTTTTGACGGCGTGATCGGCGCCTTTGCGCTTTCCAATAATATGATCGTTATCGCCATCGGCCTTTCCATCGGGGCGATGTTTGTGCGTTCGATGACAGTGCATCTGGTGAAGGCAGGGACACTGGCGGAATACCGCTATCTCGAACACGGCGCGTTCTGGGCGATCATTGTGCTGGGCGCGATCATGTTGCTTTCGGCGCGCTATCACATCCCCGAAACCTTTACCGGGCTGATCGGGGCCACGTTGATCGGGCTCTCGCTGCTTTGGTCAATCCGCCATAACCGGGCGGAAGCTAGGAACGGGCAAGCCGCGCCGCCAGCGGTGCAGCCAGAATAAGCTGGGCGAGGTGATAAACGAGCAGTGGCGCGATTACGAAGCCAGCCACTTGGGGTGAGAACAAGATGGCCGCCAGCGGCGCGCCGATTGCAATACTCTTCTGCGAGCCGCCAAACATGAAGGCGATGCGATCTGCGCGCGGCAGTCCCAAGGGCACGCCAATCGCCCATGCGCCCCAACTCGCCGCTGCCAGAAGCCCCAGCACCAGCGCCAAGAGCACCGCCCAGTCAGCAGGCGCAAACATTCCAAGTAACCCCTGCACCATTGCGCCTGAGGCCGCGACATAGACCGACAACCCGATCACAAAGCGATCCAGCCACACAATCCGCGCTTTGCGGGCGTTCACCCACTCAGCCGTCCAGCCTTGCACGGCCTGTCCGAATGCGAACGGCAAAACGAGGATCAGCCCGATGCGGATAATCACTTCGGACCCGATGTCAGCCGCCGCACCGCCCCCCAGCAAAGCAAACAGCGGCGCGCTCACCACCACACCGATAATGTTGAGCAACGCTGCCCCAACGACAGCAAGTGCGATGTTGCCCCCTGCCAGCGTGGTGTAGGAGGTGGCTGACTGCACGGTTGAGGGCAGCACGCCGAGATAGAGAAAACCCAACGCCACCAGCGGCGGGAGCCAGCCGCCCGCCAGCCATTGAAAGCCCAGCCCCAATAGCGCCATCGCGCCAAACACCCACAGCGTGAGCGGCAGCACATAGCGCCAATTGGCCAGGCCGCGCGCGATTTCGCGGCGCGGAATGCGCATGCCGTTGAGCAGGAACAACACGAAGATCCCGACATTCGACACATCACGCGCGATCTCGGCAGAAGCACCCGCCACTGGCAAGACACCAGCCAGCGCAATCGCCACCAGCAGCGTGAGGATCATCGGATCAGCAAGGAGGGACAGGCGGCGCAACATAGCCGCGCGCTCTTGCCCTTGGCTCCGACGCTTGTCGAGCCTTGTTGCCTCAGGTTGTCTGCTTTGCAGCGATCTGCTGTTCCAAAGCGCGATAGGTCAGATCATTGGCTCCGCCTAGCGCCCTGACATGATCGAGCAACAGCCTTGCGCGTGGTGCATCCCCCCAAGCAAGACTGCGCGCAGCGAGCATGAGGGCTGCATCAATGTTGCCCGGATCACCTGCCAGATGGCGCATCAGCAGCACATCAGCCGCATTATCGTCGCCCACCATGCGATAGGCTCCAATCGCTTTCCTTGAAAGCGGCCACGAACGGCGCACCTGCGCAGCGCTGGCATAGAATGTAAGCGCGCGGCGCGCATCGCCCTGCCCCAGCGCCACATCGCCGGACAGTGCGGCGACATCGGCCGAACCTGGGAAACGCTTTTGCAGGCTTGCTGTGATCGTCGCCGCTCTGCCCCAATCTCCAGCGAGCGCCGCGCGGCGCACTTCGGCAGTTGGAGGCGGTAGCCCGACCTTCACTGGCAAGACCCGGCGCTGCGCTGCGGGCTGGGCATGGGCGCGCTCCAGCCACAATGCGGCCTTGTCACGTTCGCCAAGCCGTTCATGCGCCCTGCCCACCAGCATCGCGAGATAGGGTGAGGTGCTATCGGCACTTGCCTCGTCGCCAAATCGCGCTGTCACTTGCACCTCGCGCCCACCCATGAGCCACGCCCGCGCCAGCAATTCGCGCGCCCGCAGGTTGTCTGGCTGACGCTGGAGCAGCATTTCCAGTCGTTCGGCAGCGCTGCTGAGATTGCCCTGTTCCATGCTGATCAGCGCATCGAGCATCAGCGCAGCCGGAACACCTGCATTCACAGCGCCGCTGCGCTCCAGCAAGCTGCGCGCGAGCACGGTGTTGCCCGCCCGCGCTGCCAGCACGGCTGTCAGCAGATTGGCGCGTGGCGTTTGCGGGGCAATCTCGCGCAATTGATCGAGTGTATCGAGCATCGCCCGATTGTGTCCAAGATCACCTAACGTTGCGGCATAGTCGAGCCAGATTTCGGGGCTGTGCGGCTCGGCTTGGCTGGCAGCTTCATACCATGGAATGCTGGCGGCAAGGCCATGGGCATCGCGCACCAATTGCGCTTTCAAGAGCAGCGCGCCGCCGTAGCGGGGGCCGAGTTCGAGGGCCCGCGCGCTGGCATCGAGCGCTTCGAGATGCTCGCCGCCGCGATAGCGCAGCCGGGAGACCGCCACCCAAACGGCAGGGTTTTCAGGTTCGGCATCAAGCGCTGCATCGAGCAATTCGCCCGCCTGCGCAAATTCGCCCGTTCCCGCTACTTTGGTCGCCTCGGTGATCAGACGCACAGTCTCGGGGCTGCCGGGAATGAAGGCCTCCGCAGGCGCGCCTACGCTTTGGGTGCAACCCGCCAGAACAAAGACCAGCGCAAGCGCACTTGCAGGGAATGGGCGATCAGGCTTGCAGATCATATTGCTTGAGCAAGTCATACAGCGTTGGTCGACTGATCCCGAGCAGCTTGGCGGTGCTGGAGATATTGCCTTCGCTGCGAGCCAGCGCGTGACGGATCACCTTGCGATCAGCCGCCTCGCGCGCGGCCTTCAAATTGAGCACCTCGGCGCTGTCTGCCTCGCTCGTCGCGGCAAAATCGAGATCATCGGCGCGCACCAGCTTGCCATCAGCCATAATGACAGCGCGCTTCACCCGGTTTTCCAGCTCGCGCACATTGCCGGGCCAGTCATGCCCATCAATCGCCGCCAGCGCATCGGAGGCAAAGCCGGTGACAGCCGGGTTCATCTCGGCGGCAAAGCGCTTGAGGAAGGCCTTGGCGAGCAGCACCGCATCGCCGGGGCGCTCGGCAAGGCCCGGAATGCGCACCACGATTTCGGCAAGCCTGTAAAACAGGTCCTCGCGGAAGGTGCCTGCGGCGATCATCTTTTCCAAGTCCTGATGGGTTGCGCACACGATCCGGGTGTTGACCGCAATG
>MEDW01000091.1 GCA_001724215.1 Erythrobacter sp. SCN 62-14
TCCAGGGCCGGGCCGATCTGTTTGCAGGGCTTGGCACGTTCGCGCTGGGCCTGCGCGAGGCTGGACGCAAGGTGCTGGCGGTTGAGGGCGATCAGACAGCGCATCTCGCTTTCAAGGCGGCTGCGGGGATTAGCGGCGGGACGCTGTTTGCGATGCACCGCGATCTGTTTCGCAATCCGCTGCAAACCGCCGAACTTAATCGGTTTGACGCTGTGCTGCTCGACCCGCCGCGCGCAGGGGCCCGCTCGCAGATTGCGGAACTTGCGAACAGCACCGCGGCGCGCATCGTCTATGTCAGTTGCAACCCATCAAGCTGGGCGCGCGATGCGGCCGTCTTGGCGCAAGGAGGCTATGCTCTTAGGAAATTGCGCGCTGTCGGGCAATTCCGCTGGTCGACCCATGTGGAATTGGTGAGCCTGTTCACCAAGGGCTAGGTGCGCAGAGCGCACAGCACCTGCGCTTCGAGCCAGGCGCGGTGTTCCGGTTCAACATAGGCATGGCCTGCCCCCTCGCAGCGTTCAATCCGCGGATCGTATTTATCCCAAGCGTTTTCAAACACTTGTGCTGTACGATCTGCCGTTGCCAGCAGGATCCGCACCGGGCCTGCAAATTCCGCAAGCCCTGTGCGCATTTCCTCGGCAAGGCTGGACGCAGCAGGGGCAGGGCGCAGCGAACGCGCCATCCCGCGCGCCAATTTGCCGAGATTAACCCCGCCGGTCAGCAGCCGGACGACTTCACGCGGGTTCTTGAGCTTTTCGAGATAGCGCGCACGGATGGCATCAGGGGGCAGGTCTTCGGCGGCATTCTCGCCCGCGTCGCCTTCTATCGTCCACGGGTTCGACAGCACCAGCCCATCACAGCCCGCAACGCCTGCCAGCATCAAGGCCGAGGCCGCATCGCAATTGCCAAAAGCGACCACCCGGGTGATCTGCGGGGCAAGCGCGCGGAAAGCTTCAATGGCGGCGGCAATGTCGCGCGACGAGTGACGAAAGCCGCGGTTTTCCCCCTCGCTGTCGCCCACCCCGCGCCTGTCAAACCGCAGCACCGGAAAGCCCGCCCGCGCAATGCGAGCGGCAAGCTGGGATTGGCCAGAAAATGCCCCGCTGCGCACCTCATTGCCGCCGCTCACGATCAAAAGCCCGGTGGTTCCGGGCGCTGTATCAAGGCTGGCGGCAAGCCGCGCCACGCCGCAGCCGAATGTGAGGTGGAGGCGGCTCATGCGGGGCTGCTCCCGCCGTCTGCGATGATCGCGGCAAGACGTTGGGATTGCGCGATATCTTCGCCCGGTTCCGCACGGAGCCACAGGCCGGGGCCGCCGAGATCCGCGGTGGTGATGGCACGGGCGTTATCGCTGGCGGGAATTTCGGCGCTTTCCAACCCGCGCAGCATGTCAGCGCCGATCATCCACCCGCCAAGAACCAATCCTGCCTCGCGCCCTATCGCCATAAGGTCCTCGGCGCTTTCGGATAGCCCTGCCTCACGCGCGACAATCGTGCGTGCGCGAATCAACCCGCGCAGCAGCTTGGGGCCAGACAGCGCGGCATAATGCCATGCGGGAAGGCCCGGCGGCACAAGCAGAGCGCCCGCGCGGATCGCCAGCACTTCGCTTGCGCCAACCGCCTCTGCCGATGCCGCTGCGCCCGCGCGCCAGCCCGCCAGCGTCTGGCTTTCCAAAGGCGCAAGGCTTTCATTGCAGCCGGGAAGATCGGGTAGAAAGGAGTCGATGCCAGCGGCATCAAGCGCGCGCATCACATCAAGGGTAAAGCGCCGCAGTTTATTCGCTTCATCAAACCACGCAGGCAGGATCAGCACGCGGCGCGCGCGCGCCTTGTCAAAGCTGACCAGCAATTCTTCGGATTGGCCGCCATTGCCAAGCGGCGCGGGCCATTGCGACATCATCGCAGCGATGCCCTGCAGGCCCCGTCAGGCCGCTTCGGCCAGCTTGGCCTCGGCAAAGGCGAGCAACCCGCCGTAGGTTTCGAGCATTTCGCCGTCGACGTCATCATCATCAATCACGATGTCAAGGCGATCTTCCATTTCGGTGAGCAAGCCTGCAACCGCCATCGAATCGAGTTCGGGCAAGTGGCCAAACAGACCAGATGAGCCTTCAAGCGCGGCCGCGCGTGCCGGATCGAGGCCCAGCACATCAGCAATCAAAGCCTTGAGTTCGCGGTCGACAGACAGATCGGTCATGAATATTGCCCTGCTTTTTGCGCCACTGCGCAGCTTGGCCGCGTCGCTTAGCCATGGCAAAGGCGCTAGGCAAGCTTGGCAGCGCGGGCAGTGCCAATCCGGCGCAGCACACGCTTGGCAAGCGGGGGCCATGCGCGCGGGGCAAAGGGCGCGAGGCAATCGATCCGGTAACGCGCGCGGGTGCCTTCCATCCAGTCGGCCTTGTAGGCCTGATCGCCTGTGCCAAAATCGATTATGCGCACGCCGTCGGTGTCGATGGCGTGCTGAAACAGCGCGGCGCTGAGCGTGGTTCCGGCCGACAGATGCTTGTGGCTTTCAAGATGGGCAAGCTTGTGGATGTAGGCGATGCCGTGTTCGATGGTCCAGAATTGCGCCGCGATGGCTGTGCCTTGGTGATAGGCAAGCCCCATGCGCATCCGTCCGGCAGCCGCCTCGCTTTGGGCAAAGGCGCGCAGCATCGCCGGATTGCCTTCGGCCGGTTTCCAGCTCGCCGCATAGATGCGTTCATATTCGGCCCACAGCGCGGGATCAAAGGCGGTGATGATGCGCGTTTCGACCTTCTTGCCCTTGCGCTTCAGGGTGGTGCGAAGCTGGCCGGGGCGGCTTTCCCAATATTCGGCAAAGCTGCGCCCTTTGACATCGAGGATGTGGTTAGTGTCGCATGGGGTAACCTCCACCAGCCAGCCTGCGCGGCGGAAGGCAGCGGCCAGCCGCGTGGCAGAGCCATCTTCGTCGGGCACAGGTTCGAGCGTCACGCGGTGGCCGCGCTGCTTCAACTGGCGCGCGATTTGGGTCAGCAGCGCATCGCCAGCCGCGCCCGCTGGGGCGAGTTGCCGCCAAGTGAAGCTGTACCAATTGCGCAGCGGTGTGATGTGCCCGCGTTCTTCGGTCAAAGCCAAAGCGGCGCTTGCATCATCATCGCTGGCAATTGCGATCAGCGGCACAAGTCCACTATCGGCGAGCAATTGATACCATTCTGCCCGGTCAAATGGCGCAGGCGCATCGCCGCAAGCCCCATTCAGCGCTTGCAAGACGTTAACCCTGTCGTGATACCGCGCTTCGATCACTTGCCCTGTGCCTTTGGAACCTGATGACAAACCCGCCAACCCCTGCGCCCTTGCCGCTCGATCACCTTGCCGAAAGGGCAGGGCTGATGGGCTATGACGCAGCGCCCGCTTTGGTGCTTCGTGATCGCACTTATAGCCACAAGGAGTTAAGACAGCGTGTCGGCCAATTGGCGATGTGGCTGAGGGATAATGTGGCGCAGCGCGGCGCACGGGTGGCGAGTTGGGCGGCCAAGGGCGAGCTGACTTGTCTGATGCCCTTGGCGGCGGCGCGTGCGGGGCTGGTGCATGTGCCGATCAACCCGCTGCTGAAACGCGCGCAGGTGGCCCATATTTTGGCAGATTGCGGCGCGAGCCTGCTGATTGGCACGCCATCGCGGCTTGGCACTCTGGAGGCAGGCGATGTGCCGCAAGGCTGCGCGCTGATCGAGGAGACTGCGGCTGTGGCCGAGGCCGGTGCGCTGGGACGCGCGCTTGGCCCATCGGGCGTGGTTCCCTCAGCGCTGGCGGCGATCCTTTACACCTCGGGTTCGACCGGCAAGCCCAAGGGCGTGATGCTGAGCCATGGCAATATGTGGCTGGGCGCGGTGAGCGTGGCGCAATATCTCGGCCTTGCGCGCGATGATGTGACGCTGGGGGTTTTGCCGCTGTCGTTCGATTATGGGCAAAACCAGCTTTTGAGCACGTGGTATGCAGGCGGCTGCGTGGTGCCGCTTGATTTCCTGTTCCCCCGCGATGTGGTCAAGGCCTGCGCCCGGCATGGGGTGACAACATTGGCGGCGGTTCCCCCGCTGTGGGTGCAATTGACCGAGGCCGATTGGCCCGCCGAAGCGCGCAGTTCCCTGCGGCGGCTGACCAATAGCGGCGGAGCTTTGACGGTGGAACTGGTGCGCAGCCTTCGTGCGCTGTTCCCCGAGGCTGCGCTTTATCCGATGTATGGCCTTACCGAGGCATTTCGTTCGACTTTCCTTGACCCGGCGTTGGTGGACACGCACCCCACTTCGATGGGCCGCGCGATCCCCTTTGCCGAAGTGCTTGTCATCAATGATGCTGGCAAGCTTGCCGCCGATAATGAGGAGGGCGAGCTGGTGCATTGCGGGCCGCTGGTGGCGCAAGGCTATTGGCAGGATGCTGAGCGCACCGCCGAAAGGTTCAAGCCCGCGCCTGCCGCTTCAACCTATGGCGGGATGGCGGTATGGTCGGGCGACCGAGTGCGGCGCGATGCCGAGGGGCTGCTTTATTTCGCAGGCAGGCGCGATGCGATGATAAAGAGCGCAGGTAATCGCATCAGCCCGCAGGACATCGAAGAAGCCGCCCTTGCCACTGGCCTCGTGGCAGAGGCAGTCGCGCTGGGCATTGCGGATGAACGCCTTGGCCAGAGCGTGCATCTGGTGGTGCGCGGACAAGGCGATCCCGACGCTCTCGCCAAGGCCTTGCAGCGCGAGCTTCCCACCTTCATGCAGCCCCACCATATTCACTGGCGCGCAGCGATGCCGCTCAATCCCAATGGCAAGATTGATCGCACCGCGCTGGCTCAGGAACTTGAGCAAAGGTTTGCCACATGAAGCCCGTTGGCCCCATCCCCCCCGGTTTTGCCGCGATTGACGGCGAACTTGCGATTGCCGGGCGCAAGGCCAGCGATCTGGTGGCCGAGGCCGGGCGCACACCTCTTTTCGTTTACGCGCGTGAACGGTTTGATGCGCGCGTGGCCGAGCTGCGCGCTGCGCTTCCGCCGCGTGTCGGCATCAATTACGCGGTCAAGGCGAACCCCATGGCCGAGGTGGTTGCCCACATGGCGGGGCTGGTCGATGGCTTCGACATTGCCTCGTCAGGCGAACTCGCCATTTGCCAAAGCGTCGGGATTGATCCAGCGCGCATCAGTTTTGCAGGTCCGGGCAAGCGCGATGATGAATTGGCAGCTGCGATCACGGCAGGCGTCACCCTCAATTGCGAATCCGCCGGAGAATTGGCGCGTTCGCTGAAAATAGCCGAGCGCATTGGCCAGCGCCCGCGCATCGCAATGCGGGTCAATCCCAGCTTTGAACTCAAAGGTTCGGGCATGAAAATGGGCGGCGGGGCCAAGCCTTTTGGCATTGATGCCGATAAAGTGCCTGATCTGGCCCGCCATGCAATGGCTGCGGGCGCAGAGTGGCGGGGCTTGCACATCTTCACTGGCTCCCAGGCGCTCAGTGCAGAGGCGATCATCGAAGCTCAGGCCAATGTGCTGGCCCTTGCTGCACAGCTGGCCGAGGAGATTGGGGAGGCATTGCCCAAGCTCAACATGGGCGGGGGCTTTGGCATTCCCTATTTTCCGGGGGACGAACCGCTTGATCTGGCGCGCGTCGGCGCGGCGCTGACAGAGCGGGTGGCCAGCCTTCCGCCAGCACTCAGCGAGACGGAATTATGCGTTGAACTGGGCCGCTATCTGGCGGGCGAGGCAGGGGTTTATCTGACCCGTGTGATTGATCGCAAGGAAAGCCACGGGGTGACCTATCTCGTGACTGATGGGGGCCTGCATCACCAACTCGCCGCCTCGGGCAATTTCGGCACCGTGGTGCGCCGCAATTACCCCAGCTGCATCGCCACCCGGTTCGGGGCCGCAGCCGAAGAGGAAGTCAACATCGTGGGCTGCCTGTGCACCCCGCTTGACAGGCTGGCCGATAACGCCGCCATGCCGCGCGCTGATGTGGGCGATCTGGTCGCGATTTTCTGCGCCGGAGCCTATGGCGCAAGCGCATCGCCAAGCGGGTTTCTCGGGCACGGCCCGGCCGCAGAATTGCTGATCTAGAACGCGCAGCCGATAAGGCGTTAAGACCCGCCATGTGCCTGTCCCAAATCGGGATGGGGGCGCCAAAGTCCGCCCTATAGCTAACACTATATTCACCATTCTCTGCGAGATGTCGTGGCGCACTTGCAAGGTGGGATAGCCAAGGTCGCTCCTTGGCACCAAGCCCCTGCCTTGCCGCTTTGGCCAAGGACATTGATTGATGCCGCATTTCTCGTTTTTCATCCGCTGTGCTGGCGTGGCGCTTGCGCCCTTTGCGCTTGCGGCCTGCGCTGGGGGCGCGCAATTGCCGCCTGCGACCTATTCGATGGGTCCGATTGCGCCGAGCGAGGATTACACCATCGGGCCGCTGGATGAGATTACCATTCATGTCTGGCGCAACCCGGAACTGTCGGCCGACAAGGTGCGCGTGCGCCCCGATGGCCGCCTCACGATCCCGCTGGTGCAGGACATTCCTGCCGTGGGCAAAACCGCGACCGAGCTTCAGGAATATATCGCAGAACAACTGTCGAAATATATCCAGCAGCCGATTGTCTCGGTGATCGTCAACACCCCCGAGGGCAATTTCATCCAGCAGGTGCGCGTGATCGGCGCGACCGCGCAGCCTGCATCGCTGCCCTACCGCGCCAATATGTCGGTGCTCGATGCAATGATTGCCGTGGGCGGGCTTAATGAATTTGCGGCCGGCAACCGCGCCAAGCTGATCCGCCTCGATCGGGAAACCGGCAAGCAGGAGGAATTCCGCCTGCGCCTGTCTGATCTGATCCGGCGCGGCGATGCCAGCGCCAATGTGCTGTTGATGCCGGGGGATACCATCATCATCCCCGAAAGCCGGTTCTAAGGGCGCGGGGGCAAGCGGGACCGTAATGGACGAGATCTTCAACGAACTGCGCGCTGGGCTCTATGCGGTGTGGCATCGCCGCTGGACGGCGCTGGCTGTGGCTTGGGGGGTGTGCCTCTTGGGCTGGATGGTGATTGCCCTCATCCCCAATTCCTACGAATCCAAGGCGCGCATCTATGTTGATGTGGATGATGTGCTGTCCAAACAGCTGGGCATTGCAGGCGATGGCCAGCAGGAAATCATGCGTGTGCGCCAGACGCTGGCGAGCGCCAAGAACCTTGAAAAGGTGGTGACGTCCACCCGGCTTGGCGAGGGCATTTCCGGGCGCGGCGAACTCGACACCGCGATTGCCGAACTGGAAAAGAAGGTGAAAGTGACAGACAAGCGAGCAGGACAACCTGTTCGAAATCACCGCCGCTGTGGGCAAGCGTTCGCTGAGCGATGCCGAAAACGCCATGCTGGCGCGCGATGTGGTGCAAAAGCTGCTCGACATTTTCCGCGAAGAACACATCTCCGGCAACCGCGCAGGGATTGCGCAGGCGATCAATGATCTCGAACGCCAGCTTGAAGAACGCAAGGCTGAACTCGAAGCCGCCGAACAGCGCCGCCTGTCGTTTGAGGCCGAATATCCCGACATGGTGGGCGGTTCGGAATCGCTGTCTTCCAAGGTCGCACAGGCCCGCACCGAATTGCGCAATGTCGATGCAGATCTGGCTGCTGCGCAAAGCGCGCTGGCGGCGCTCAAAGGCCAGCTAGCCGGAACCCCGCGGGTGATT
The DNA here is from genome assembly GCA_001724215.1 of Erythrobacter sp. SCN 62-14. Lineage (GTDB taxonomy): Bacteria > Pseudomonadota > Alphaproteobacteria > Sphingomonadales > Sphingomonadaceae > Erythrobacter. The sequence continues at coordinate 7,660 of MEDW01000091.1, forward strand.
GCCGATGGCACGGCCGCCTCGGGCGCGCGCGGTGCGCTTTCGGTGGCGCAGACGCAGCTTGCCGAATTGCGCGGGCGCGGCCTTACCGATGAACACCCCGATGTGGTGGCGGCAACGCGGCAGGTGCAGGTGCTGACCCGTCAGGTGGCGTCCGATCCGCAGGGCGGCGGCGGGGTGATGAACCCTGCCTATTCCTCGCTTCAGGCGATCATGGTGGAGCGGCAATCGAGCGTTGACGCGCTGCAAGCCAAACGCGCCGCGCTGCAATCCAATTTTGCCGCCCTGATGGCAAGCCAGGCGAGCGAGCCGGCAGCTGCTGCCGAAGCCAATCGCATCAGCCGCGATTATGATGTGCTGCGCCAGAATTATGACAAGCTGCTGCAAGACCGCGAAGAATTGCGCACGCGCGGCAAGGTGGAAGACAAGGCGAGCCAATTCCGCTTTGACCTGATCGATCCGCCGACTGTCCCACAAAAACCGGCTGCGCCCAATCGTCCGCTGCTGCTGTTTGGCGTGCTGATCGTGGGCCTCGGGGCAGGGGTGGCGGCGGCCTATGGTGTCGGCCTGCTCAAGTCGAGCTTTGCCACCCCGCAAAAGCTGGAGCGTGCCTTTGATCTGCCGGTGATCGGGGCGATTTCGCTGACGATTTCGGACGCAGTGCGCGCCGCTGAAAAGCGCCGGTTGAAGCAGTTTGCCGCCGCAGGGGCGGGGCTGCTCGGGGTGTTCATCATCCTGATCGCGATTGAATTCATCACTGTAAGCACTGTGGCGTGAAGGGCGGGTTATGACTGAACACAGCAAGATCACCCGCGACAACGCCCAGCCTGCCTCTTTGTTTGAGCGGGCCGATGCGATGTTTGGCCTTGGCGCGATTGGGCCTGCCGCCGTGCCGCGCAATCTGCCGCAGCCTGCGCGCAAGGTCACCGCACCGCCGCCGCCCCGCCGTGCGGTGGGGGCAGAGCCGCTCGCTGCTGCGCAAGCGCCCGAACCTGCCGCGCCGCCTGCTGCTGCGCCTGAGGCCACTCCCGAGCCGCAGCCCGTTGCCTTTTCCGGCCCATTCCAGACCGTGCCGCGCGATCACCTGCGCGTCGGCGGCCTGATCGTGCCCGAGGCGCCGGTTACCGCGCTGCTTGAGGAATTCCGTATCGTGAAGCGCGAATTGCTCCCCGATGCGC
>MEDW01000092.1 GCA_001724215.1 Erythrobacter sp. SCN 62-14
TGCACTGCGCATTTGGTTACGTCGAACATCCACGGGAATTGCTCGCGCTTGAGGCTGTTCAACCGGCGGCGCAGCGAAGCCTCGGACGGCTGCGGCAGCAAAGGATTATCCTTGCGCGTCGCATCTTGCCGCTGCCACTCGGCCAGCGCCCAGTTCCACGCGAACCGCGCCGTGCCGCAAGCACGGGCGAAGTAGGTCTGCTGCACGTTCGTCGGGTCGAGCGCAATGCGGTGGGCGATCAGTATGCCCGCTGTGTTCTGGCAATGTTCTCACCCTGTCAAGCCCTGCCAAGCCATCAAAACTATTCAAATTGGGCAGAATCGAGAAGATCTGCAGAGAATTTAAACGCACTGCTTAAACCCGCAATTGCGGTGATCAGAAAGCGCGCCGGAGTTCCACCGCTGGCATCTGCGAGGGTGAAAAAACCCGATTCGCTGGCCAGAGCATGGATCAGCGCGCGCGGCGAACCCAGATTCCACTTCGCCCACCCAGCGTGATCGCCATCAACCAGCGCAATTGTCCCAAGGCTGTCTTCGCATTTGACCAATTGCGGTCCGGCATCGCTGCCCTTGCTCTTGCCTTGCGCCAGCGCGGTTTGCGGGGTCAGCGACAGCGCCACTGAAATAACCGCTAATTTGATGACTTGAGACATCAAACACCCTCCCTCTATAGATATGCAGGTAAGATAAGTCAGGCGCTGCGGTTAACGTTGTAAGGATACGACCGGTCATCGGAGGATCAGCGGGTGATGCACTCCACAAGAGGAAAATCGGTTTCGGTGCGATTTGCTCTGCCGGCGAGTGAATTGCGCCCATTTGTAACCACTTATTACTGCACCGAAGTCGTTTGCGAGGCGGGGGAGTGGCTCGAGGATTATCTCCACCCGGAATGGGCAAACTTCCGTTTCCTCAGCAAGGTCGCTGCCGAGGGTGCCATTGGCTCTGATAGCCTCGCGCCGAGTCCCGCCTTAACGATAACCGGGCCGACCAGCCGGGCAACCCGGTTCCGGATGTCAGCAGGAAGGGCCTGGGGCATTGGGCTTTTGCCATTAGGCTGGGCCAGCTTTGTGCCGGAAAACGCCGGTGACTATGCAGATCGCTATGTTGACGGGCGAATGGATCCTGCCTTTGCCGCCTTTGTTCCCCTGGCCGATGCTCTGGCCAGTTCAAGCGGTGATTTTGCCGAGGAACAGGCGCTGATCGAGCAGCATATGGCCCGGCTGTTTGCGAAGCAGCTGCGGCCCGATCCAGCTATTCGTGCGCTTAATGATGCGCTGGTTGATCCCGAACTGGCGAGCGTTGCCGATCTGACGCAGCGCCTCGGGATGAATGTGCGTTCGCTCGAGCGCCTGTCCAATCGGGCTTTTGGCTTTCCGCCGAAATTGCTGCTGCGTCGTCAACGGTTTTTGCGGAGCCTGGCGCGCTTTATGCTCGATCCCTCGCTCAAATGGCTCAGCGCGATCGACTACCACTATCATGACCAATCCCATTTTGTCAGAGATTTCAGGCGCTTCATGGGTATGAGCCCGTCTGCCTATGCCAAGCTGGAGAAGCCTTTGCTGGTGGCCGCCGCGCGCGCCCGGATGGAGGCGGCAGGCGCCGCGGTGCAGGGCCTGCATCAGCCGGGCGGGATCAACTGAGCGCCGGATTGATTAAGCCTTTTGCAAGCGCTGCGTTTTGGCGCTAGCGGGCCCTGCATTATGTCCGATCTTCACACACAACAGACCGAGGCGCTGGCCGCGATTGCGGCAGCCGCTGATCTTGCGGCGTTGGATGAACAGCGAGTGGCGACCCTTGGCAAGAAGGGTTGGGTGAGCGCGGCGCTCAAAACGCTCGGGCAAATGAGCCCGGAGGAGCGCGCCGCTGCTGCACCCGCGATTCAGGCGATCCGCACCGAAATCGCCGAGGCGATCGAGGCGAAGAAGGCGGCGCTCGAGGCTGCCGAACTGGCCGAGCGTCTTGCCAGCGAGACTGTCGATCTCACTTTGCCTGCGCCTGCTGCGCCCAAGGGTTCGATCCATCCGGTTAGTCAGGTGATGGACGAGCTTGCAGAAATCTTTGCGGATCTCGGCTTTGCGGTGGCGACGGGTCCGGAGATCGAGGACGACTGGCACAATTTCACCGCGCTCAACATGGATGAAACCCATCCCGCGCGCGCGATGCACGACACGTTCTATTTTCCTGACAAGACACTGGCCTCAAGCAGCGAAGCGGTAGGCCAACAAAAGACTCCCGACGGGAAAGATATTCTCCTGCGCACCCACACCTCGCCGGTGCAGATCCGTTCAATGCTGGCGCAAGGCGCGCCGATCCGCATCATCGCGCCGGGCCGCGTCTATCGCAGCGACAGCGATGCCACCCACACCCCGATGTTCCATCAGGTCGAGGGCCTCGTGGTGGACAAGGGCATTCACCTTGGCCACCTCAAATGGACGCTGGAGACTTTCTTCAAGGCGTTCTTTGAACGCGAGGATATCGTGCTGCGCTTGCGCCCGTCCTACTTCCCCTTCACCGAACCCAGCGTTGAGGTTGATGTTGGCTATTCCAACGAAGGCGGCCGCCGTGTGGTGGGCGGGCATGGCGATGCGCCGGGCCATGCGTGGATGGAATTGGGCGGCAGCGGCATGGTGAACCGCCGCGTGCTGGAGTTCGCCGGGGTTGATCCCTACGAATATCAAGGCTTTGCCTTCGGCCTCGGGATCGACCGGATTGCGATGCTCAAATATGGGATGAACGATTTGCGCGCATTCTTCGATGGCGATGCGCGCTGGCTGACGCATTACGGCTTTTCGCCGTTCGATCAGCCGACGCTGTCCGCTGGTGTGGGAGCGCGCGCATGAAGTTCTCGCTCACATGGCTCAAGGATCACCTTGAAACCACCGCGACGCTGGCCGAGATCACCGATGCGCTGAACGCGATCGGGCTTGAGGTTGAGGGCGTCGAAGACCCGGCGCAAAAGCTCGCCGGTTTCCGCGTTGCGCATGTCCTTTCTGCCGCCCCGCACCCCGATGCGGACAAGCTGCAAGTGCTGATGGTCGACACAGGGGAAGGCGACCCGCTTCAGGTGGTGTGCGGCGCGCCCAATGCGCGCGCTGGCATGAAAGGCGTGCTGGGCCTGCCCGGTGCTAGCGTGCCTGCCAATGGTATGGTGCTGAAGAAAAGCGCCATTCGCGGCGTCGAATCGAACGGCATGATGTGTTCCACCCGCGAGCTGGAACTGGGCGATGATCATGATGGCATAATCGAATTGCCTGATGATGCCCCGGTGGGCACGGATTTCGCGCGCTATCATGGCGCCTCGCCGGTGATTGAAGTGGCGGTGACCCCCAATCGCCCGGATTGCATGGGTGTTTATGGCATTGCGCGCGATCTGGCGGCCAAGGGGCTGGGGACGCTGAAGCCGATTGCTGTTCCGGCGTTCAGCCCAAGCGGCGCGTGCCCGGTCGAAATCCGCACCGATGATCCGGAAGGCTGCCCGGCCTTCTATGGCCGTGTGGTCAAGGGCGTCAAAAACGGCCCTTCGCCCGAGTGGCTGCAAGCGCGGCTGAAAAGCGCCGGCCAGCGTCCGATCTCGCTGCTGGTTGACCTGACGAATTACCTGATGCTTGCCTTTGGTTGTCCGGCCCACGCCTATGATCTTGCCAAGCTTTCGGGCGCAGTGGTGGCGCGGCGCGCGAAGGAAGGCGAGCAGGTTCTGGCGCTCAATGAAAAGACCTACACGCTGGACAGCGAGATGGTTGTGATCGCGGATGACGTGCAGGTTCACGACATCGCCGGGATCATGGGCGGGGAGGATTCGGGCGTTTCCGAAGCGACCACTGATGTGCTGCTCGAAATCGCTTTTTTCGATCCCGCCCGCATCGGCGCGACAGGCCGCAAGCTGGGCCTTGCCTCCGATGCGCGCACGCGGTTTGAGCGCGGGGTTGATCCGGAATTTCTCGACGACGGTCTTGATCTGCTCACGGGGCTGATTGTGGAGCTTGCAGGCGGGAGCCCAAGCGAAGCGCTGCGTGCGGGTTCGCCCCCGGCGCAGGCGAAGGTCGTCGCCTTCGACCCCGGCCTGACGCTCCGCCTCGGCGGGGTGGAAGTGGCCGAGGACGAGCAGCGCCGCATCCTCGAAAGCCTCGGCTTCCGCGTTGATGCGCAATGGAATGTGGCCTGCCCGCTGCGTCGCCACGATATCGAAGGCCCTGCCGATTTGGTTGAGGAAGTGGTCCGCATCCACGGCCTTGATAAGGTCGAAAGCGTCCCCCTGCCGCGCGCCGATGGCGTGGCGCGGCCGACCGCAACGTCTGCCCAGGTGCTCGAACGCCGCCTGCGCCGGGCTGCTGCCGCAAGCGGGCTCAATGAGGCGGTGACGTGGAGCTTCCTGCCCGAATGGGCGGCAGAGCATTTCGCGGTCGAAGGGCAAGACCTGTGGCTGCTCGCCAATCCGATCAGCGAGGATTTGAAGGCGATGCGTCCTTCGCTGTTGCCGGGGTTGTTGATGGCAGCGGCCCGCAATGATGCGCGCGGCGCCGACAGCACGCGGCTGTTTGAAATCGGGCGGCGCTATTTCCGAGGCAGCGATGGCCTCAGCGATGAACGCGCAACGCTTGGGGTTGTGCTGGCTGGCGAGAAAACGCCGCGCGGGTGGGCCAGCGGCAAGGCGCAGGGTTTTGACGTCTACGACGCCAAGGGGCTGGCGCTCTCCTTGCTCGAAGCGGCCGGTGCGCCGACCCAAAACCTCATGGTGATGGGGGAAGCGGGCGACCAGTTCCACCCCGGCCAATCCGCAACCCTCAGGCTTGGCCCAAAGGTGGTTCTGGCGCGGTTCGGGATGGTGCATCCCGCGACCTTGAAGGCGTTTGATCTTGGCGGGCCTGTCGCTGCGGTGGAGTTGTTCCTCGATAGCATTCCGGCCAAGAAGAACGCCGCCTTCGCGCGTGCGCCCTTCACGCCGCCTGCGCTGCAAGCCGTGACCCGCGACTTCGCTTTTCTCGTTCCGCAAGACCTTGCAGCAGGCGATCTGGTGCGCAGCGTGCAGGGCGCGGACAAGGCGAGCATTGTGGCAGCGCAGGTGTTCGATGTTTTCTCAGGCGCAGGCGTGCCCGAGGGCAAGAAAAGCCTCGCCATCGAAGTCACGCTTCAGCCGGGCGACAAGACCTTCACCGATGCCGATTTGAAAGCCATCAGCGAAAAAATCGTGGCGGCAGCAGGCAAGCTGGGAGCGGAACTGCGCGGCTGAGGCTGCGCTCCGATAGGCTCATGTCGAACAGAAGAACCTTCGCCATCATCTCGCACCCTGACGCGGGGAAAACGACGCTCACCGAAAAGCTGCTGCTGCAGGGCGGTGCGATCCACTTGGCCGGCGAGGTCAAGGCGCGTGGGGCAGCGCGGCGGGCGCGCTCGGACTGGATGAAGATCGAGCAGCAGCGCGGGATTTCGGTTACCTCGTCTGTGATGACCTTTGAAAAGGACGGCATCGTCTTTAATCTGCTCGACACGCCGGGGCACGAGGATTTCTCCGAGGATACCTACCGCACGCTCACCGCTGTCGATAGCGCGGTGATGGTGATCGATGCGGCCAAGGGGATCGAGCCGCAGACAAGGAAGCTGTTCGAGGTGTGCCGCTTGCGCAGCGTGCCGATCCTCACCTTCGTCAACAAGGTCGATCGCGAGGGCCGCGATCCCTTCGAGACATTGGACGAGGTCGCCGATATGCTGGCGCTGGATGTCTCCCCGCAGATGTGGCCGATCGGCATGGGCGGCGAGTTTGAAGGCCTGCTCGATTTCGCCACAGAAACTGTCAGCCGCCCCGAAGGGCCAAGCCGCGAGTTTCTCGGCACGCGTGAGGCTGATGCCGCGATCCCGCAGCGATTCGCCGACGAGATTGAACTCGCGCGCGGCGGCTATCCCGAATTTGACTTGGAAGCCTTCCGCAATGGCGACCTCACACCAGTCTATTTCGGCAGCGCGCTCAAGAATTTTGGCGTCACCGAACTGATCGACGCGATTGCCCGCTTCGCCCCGCCGCCGCGCCCCCAGCCTGCTGGCGAGAGGCAGATTGAGCCCAGCCACAATGAGGTGACCGGCTTTATCTTCAAGGTGCAGGCCAATATGGACCCCAATCACCGCGACCGCATTGCCTTTATGCGGCAGGTGTCGGGCACCTTCAAACGCGGGATGAAACTGACGCCCTCTGGCCTCGGCAAGCCCATCGCGGTCCATTCACCCATCCTGTTTTTCGCACAGGACCGCGAGATTGCCGACACCGCCGAGGCGGGCGACATTATCGGCATTCCCAATCACGGCACTTTGCGCGTGGGCGATACCCTGTCCGAGAAGAACGAGGTGCGTTTTACCGGCCTGCCCAATTTTGCGCCGGAAATCCTGCGGCGGGTTCAACTCAAAGACCCGACCAAGACCAAGCAGCTTCGTAAGGCGCTTGATGACCTTTCCGAAGAAGGCGTCATTCAGGTGTTCTACCCGGAAATCGGGGCGCAGCATATCGTCGGGGTGGTGGGCCAGCTTCAGCTTGAAGTGCTGATTTCCCGGTTGGAGGCCGAATATAAGGTCGAAGCCGGGCTTGAGCCTTCGCCCTTTGCCACTGCGCGCTGGGTGAAGGGTGAGGCCAAGGCGCTTGATGATTTCGCCAGCTTCAACCGCGCCAATCTGGCGCGCGACCGCGATGGGGATCTCGTCTTCATGGCGAAAAGCCCGTGGGATGTGAGCTATCAGGTCGAGAAGAACCCCGAGCTGACCTTCTCCGCTACGAAGGAAAGGTAGGCTTGCGGGCCGTGCCGCTTGGCGGCATGGGAGAGGCATGACTGCACCCGGCCCCACTTCGCAAACCTTCATCTCGCAGCGCCTGCGGCTCCATTATCTCGATTGGGGCGGGCGCGGTAAGCCACCGCTGGTGCTGGTGCATGGCGGGCGCGATCACGCGCGCTCGTGGGACTGGACCGCTGAAGTGCTGCGCGAGGATTATCATGTCATCGCGATTGATCACCGCGGGCATGGCGATAGTGATTGGGTTTCGGATGGTGTCTATTCGGCCGCC
>MEDW01000093.1 GCA_001724215.1 Erythrobacter sp. SCN 62-14
TGAAACGTAAGTGCGGCCAAGCCGCACTGGCCTCGATGAAGCAGGAACCGAACATCAGCCTCGCCGCATAGCTTTCATCAGCTATGCGCAGATATGCGTGAGTTTCGGAGAGCGGATGCCGCACGCTTGCTCTTACGCTAGACTTGTTGCATCGCGTCATTGCATCAGTGCGGCGGCGCTGGCATGGGGCGTGTCGCCATGACTGAGACCCTTAACACCACTTTCGACCCCGCCGAAATCGAGGCGCGCTGGTATGCGCACTGGGAAGCCAATGGCTGCTTTCGCCCTGATCGTCCGGATGCGGAACCCTTCACCATCGTTAACCCGCCGCCCAATGTGACCGGCTCCCTGCATATCGGCCACGCGCTCGACAACACGCTGCAGGATGTCGTCATCCGCTATGAGCGCCTGCGGGGCAAGGATGCGCTGTGGGTGGTCGGCACGGACCATGCGGGCATTGCAACCCAGATGGTGGTGGAACGCCAGATGGAAGCGCGCGGCGACAAGCGCACCAATTATGCCCGCGAGGATTTCATCGCGAAGGTGTGGGAGTGGAAAGCCGAATCCGGCGGCACGATCACCAACCAACTGCGCCGCCTCGGCTGTTCGATGGACTGGAGCCGCGAACAGTTCACCATGGACCCGCATTTCACCCGCGCAGTAATCAAGACCTTCGTTGATCTCTACAATGATGGCCTGATCTACCGCGACAAGCGGCTGGTGAACTGGGACCCCAAGCTGAAAACCGCGATCAGCGATCTCGAAGTCGAAACCCGCGAGGTGAAGGGGAGCTTCTGGCGGTTCAAATATCCGCTGGCAGACGGCGCGCTGACCGATGCAGGCGATGATCACCTGATTGTCGCAACCACCCGGCCCGAAACCATGCTCGCCGATATGGCGGTGGCGGTGAACCCTGCCGATGAACGCTTTGCCAGCGTGGTGGGCAAGCATATCGTGCTTCCAATCACTGGGCGGCGGATCCCGATCATCGCCGATGAACACGCCGACCCGGAACTGGGTTCGGGCTGCGTCAAGATCACGCCGGGGCACGATTTCAACGATTTCGAGGTGGGCCGCCGCGCCGGGATTGCCGCGGGCGAGATGCTCAATATGCTCGATGCCGATGCGGCGGTGTGCCAGACAGCCGATGGCTTGATCCCTGCCGAATTTATCGGGCTTGATCGGTTCGAGGCGCGCAAGGCCGTCGTCGAATGGCTAAAGAGGCCTGAAGTGAATTGCCTAGTCCCCCATATCGACAAGGACGGGAACGAACACGATGCCGAACCACGCGTGATCCAGACGCCGTTCGGGGATCGCGGCGGCGTGGTGATCGAACCCTGGTTGACCGATCAATGGTATGTAAACGCGGCCGAACTTGCGAAAAAGCCGATTGAGGCGGTGCGTTCGGGCGAGGTCCAGATTGTCCCCAAGACGTGGGAGAAAACCTTTTTCAACTGGATGGAAGACATCCAGCCGTGGTGCGTCAGCCGCCAATTGTGGTGGGGCCACCGCATCCCGGCGTGGTTTGCCGATGATGGCCGCTGCTTTGTCGCAGAAAATGAAGTCGCCGCCCAAGCGCTCGCTGGCGAAGGCATCACCTTGAGGCAGGACGAAGACGTCCTCGACACATGGTTTTCCTCCGCCCTGTGGCCCTTTGCGACGCTCGGCTGGCCGGAAGAGGGCGCACCGCTGCTCGCCAAACATTACCCCAACAGCCTGCTCATATCCGGCTTTGACATCCTGTTCTTCTGGGATGCCCGGATGATGATGATGGGGTATTACCTCATGGGCGAGCGCCCGTGGGACAAGCTCTATCTCCACGGCCTCGTCCGCGCGAGCGACGGGGCGAAAATGTCGAAGTCCAAGGGCAATGTGGTCGATCCGCTCGGCCTGATCGACCAATATGGCGCCGATGCCTTGCGCTTCTTCATGGCGGCGATGGAAAGTCAGGGCCGCGACATCAAGATGGATGAAAAGCGGGTCGAAGGATACCGCAACTTCGCCACCAAGCTGTGGAACGCCGCGCGGTTCTGTCAGACCAATGGCATCGGCGCGTCCGCCAGCATCAAGCCCCCCCCTGCCCGGCTTGCTGCGAACCAATGGATCATCGGCGAGGTCGCGGCTTGCGTGGCCGAAATCGAGCGCGCGATGGCAGACCTGCGCTTTGATGCGGCGGCCAATGCGATCTACCAGTTCACATGGTCAAAGTTCTGCGACTGGTATCTGGAGCTTATCAAGCCGGTGTTTGCAGGGGACGCAGGCAGCCCGCCAGCACAGGAAACCCGCGCAGTTGCCGGATGGGCGCTCGATCAGATTCTTGTGATGCTGCACCCCTTCATGCCCTTCATCACCGAGGAATTGTGGCACAAACTGGGGCAGCGCGAGAACGAGTTAATCCTGGCGCAATGGCCCGCACCAGAGGCCGAGGTGAGCAAAGACGCGACCGATGCGATTGACTGGGTGATTGAACTCACCACCAACACACGCTCGGCCAAGAATGAGCTTGGCATTGCGCCCGGTGCCAAGCTGGCGGCCTATCTAGCGCAGCCTTCCGATGTGGCCGCGCGCACGATCGAGCGCTCCAGCGCCGCGATTGAGCGCCTCGCCCGCCTTACCCCCATTACCCTTGGCGAAGCACCCGCTGGCCCAGCCATGCAAGTGATTGCAGGCAGCGACACTTTCATCATCCCGCTTGAAGGCATTATCGATATCGCGGCGGAAAAGGCCCGGCTGGAAAAGGCGCTCATCGCTTCGCAAAAGGAAGCCAAATCGCTTGAAGGCCGCCTTGGCAACCCCGCCTTTGCCGAAAAGGCCAAGCCGGAAGCGGTTGAAAAGGCCCGCGCTGATCTTGCCCATCATAGCGGCGAGGTCGAACGGCTAACAGCGGCGCTGGCGCGGCTGGGGTAGGATCGCGGTGAACCTCACCCTCGCCACCGATGACAGCGGCGGGCCGGAGATTTTCGCCAGCCTGCAAGGCGAAGGGCCTTCCGCCGGAACACCGGTGGCCTTTGTGCGCCTGTCGCGCTGCAACCTTGCCTGCGTGTGGTGCGACACGGCCTATACTTGGCGCTTTGAAGGCGATAATCGGCCCCACCGCGATTGCGTAGCCTTTGAACGTCGCGCTAATCAGGTAACGCTTTCGCCACAAGAAGCCGCTGCGCAGATCGCAGCGCTTGGGCAGAAGCGCCTCGTCATCACCGGGGGCGAGCCGCTATTGCAGGCGGGTGGGCTGGCCGAAATGCTGGCACACCTACACGATGTGTCAGTCGAGATTGAAACCAACGGGACAGTCGCCGCGCCCGCCCGGCTCGATATCCGCGTCGATCAATATAATGTCAGCCCCAAGCTTTCGCACAGCGGCAATCCGGCAGAATTGGCGCTGATTCCCGAACGCCTCGATGCCTATGCGGCAGACCCGCGCGCCTTTTTCAAATTCGTAATCGCGAGCCCGGAAGATGTCGCCGAAGTGCTCACCCTCCAGCGGCGCTACCGCATCAAGCCATCACACATCTTCCTGATGGCCGAAGGCACGACCAGCGCCGCCCAGCGCGAGCGCCAAGCGTGGCTCAGCGCCCTATGCCTTGAACACGGCTTTCGCATGAGTGACCGGCTGCATATCCACCTTTATGGGGATACCAGAGGAACTTAGTTTGTTTGCGTGCCCGCATCCGCGGGCACGTCCTCGGTGCGTTTCAAGCCTTGCAGGCTTGAGCACCTGCGGGCGGGCAGCCGCCCTTGCGGACCCTCTCGGGTCCGAACCGGAGCGAGAAAGAGATCTTCCCCTAACCCTGACTTCTCCAGCGCATCACCACGCGCTCGACCAGTTCGTCTTCGCCGCCGCCCTTACTCCACAATTCGACAAAGCTCGGGTCTTCGGACGCCGGACGCTTGTGTTCTTCAAGGTTGTCAAACGTCACGCGGATCGGGATTGATACCCCTTCACCGCAGATGATGCATTCGCGGTTCCTGAGCGCCGGGATCGTATCAAGGAACCCGCGCGCGCCTTCGGGCATGGCGGCTTTCACGAAGGCCTGATCGCGATCATTGTTCAGACGCATCGCGATGATCGTGCCGCATTGCGACAGCACGCCTTCGGCCAAATCAGACGGGCGCTGGGTAATCAGCCCCAGCGAAATGCCGTATTTGCGCCCTTCCTTGGCGATGCGGCCCAGAATTTTGGCAACAGATGACCCGTCCGAATTCTTTTCATTGGGCACATAGCGGTGCGCTTCCTCGCAGACGAGCAGCACAGGCCGCGTTTTCTCATCACGTCCCCAGATCGCAAAGTCGAAGACAAGGCGCGAAAGCACCGCAACCACTGTCGAGGTGATGTCCGAAGGCACACCCGATACGTCAATAATCGAGATCGGCTTGCCATCGCCCGGCATGCGGAAAATCTTGGAGATGAACGCCGCCATCGTGTCGCCCACCAGCATGCCTGAAAACATGAACTGATAGCGCGGATCGGATTTCAGCTCCTCCAGCTTGCCCTTGATGCGCATATAGGGAGCAGAAGAGGTCGCCTTGTCGAGCTTGCCCATTTCATCCTGCAGGATGTTGCTGAGATCGGACAAGAGATAGGGGACCGGCGAATCCACTGTGATCTTGCCCATGGTTTGCGCCAACCGATTGCGGCTGCGCGCAGCCAGCAGGCACTTGGCGAGAATGTCGATATCGATCTGGCGTTCATTGCCCGATGAATTGAGCAGCACTTCGCAGTGCTCTTCAAAATTCATCAGCCAATAGGGCATTTGCAGGTTCGAGACGTCGAGGATTTGCCCGGTCTGACGAAACGCGGCGGAATATTCGCCGTGCGGGTCGATCATCACGATATGGCCTTGGGGCGCTGCCTCGCAGATGCGGTGCAGGATCAGCGCCGCACTGGTCGATTTACCGGTACCGGTGGAGCCCAGCAGGGCGAAATGCTTGCCCAGCATGGCATCGATGTAAATGCCCGCGCGAATGTCGCTGGTGGGATAGACCGTGCCGACCTGAATGGCCGAGCGGCCATCCGAGGCGTAAATCTGCCTCAGATCCGCATTGGTCGCGGGATAGATCAGCGCACCGGGAATGGGATAGCGGGTCACGCCGCGGCGGAAGCTGTGAATGCGGCCGGTCAGTCGCTCCTCGTCACCCTCGCCCAGAAAGTCGATATTGGCGACGATGCTGGAATTGGGGCCGCGCCGATCCTGCCGCTGGTTGCGCACGCTGGCCAGCAGCCAGCCACCGGGCACGCGAATTTTCACCTGGCTGCCCACTTGCCCCGCCAGCGCAATGGAAGGATCGGCATCAGCCGCGCATTCATTGAGCCGTTCGAGATCGAGCGCGATCTGCGAGCCGGAACCCGCGATCTCCAGCACTACCCCAATGGGCTGGCCGGCATTATCGCTGGGCGGAAGCGGCGCGGCATGCTGCGGCGCCTGCCTCGCATCTTGGGGCGGCTCCGTTGCTTGAGCTGGCCTGAAATACTGCTTGTCCAGATCGGTCATTCGCCCCTCGCAGTGGCGTGTCTGCAAAGCGCACCGCATAGGAAAATGGCGTTAATATCGCGTCAATGCGGCCCTTCGTGCCAGCCTCTGTCCGGATCAGACCAGCGCGAACAGGCGGCCCGCCACCCAGCCCATCAGGACGGATAAAACACAGGCGATCAGGCCGTAGAACAAGGGCTGGTCTTCGGAGAACTGGGCAATGAACCGCTCAAACCCCTCCTTGCGCACCTCCACCCGCGAAACGGCAGAGGCCACCACACGGCCACGCGTGATGGCGAAAGTCTCCGCCGTATAGGTGCCGGTCTGCACACTGGAGGGCAGAGCGATCCGCGCCTGATAAAGCACCTGCTCGCTTACCGAGACGCCCTTGTCATCCTGTTTGTAGAGTCCTTCCCGCGTGCGCAGATCCACCAGACCAGCGGCAAAACGCGCCTGTTCTTCCGGATCGATCGCTCCGATGGGTGACAATTGCAGCCAGGCTAGCCCCAGTTCATAAATGGCTGCGGTCCGCTCATCCACGATGTCTTTGATCGGTCGGGAACTGGCGACGGCGAAGAAGGACGGAGCGGAGCGGAAATCGCTGCTGTCCACATTCACCCAGATGCCCGCGATCTTCTGCTTTTCACGCAGGCGGATCGATTGGGTCGGCCCCTTCAGCACCACCACAATATCGTAATCACGCCCCGCGCGAATGCCGCTGGGGTCCAATATCGCGCCGTAAAGCAGCAATTCCGTGCCGGTGAAGCCCTGCCGCACTTGAATCTCGTGCTGGGAAACCTCTGGCACAAGGATCGGGTCGCGCTGGCCCGACAGTGTGAAGAAGGCCAGCAGCGCCAGCAGCGCAGATGCAGCGCGCCCACTCATAGCGGGACCACCGTGTAAATCTCGTCCGGCCGGTATCCCAGACCAAAGGCCATGCGCAGCGCAATGGCGAGGACGATAGCGGCAAGGGCGAAGCGCAGATAGACCGGCTTGGCCTTCTGCGCGAACTTCACCCCCAATTGCGCCCCGGTAACCGAGCCGATCAGCAACATACCGGCCAGCACCATGTCCACCGCCTTGGTGGTCAGCGCATGCATCATGGTGGTGACCATGGTGACGAACAGTATCTGGAACAGAGACGTGCCCACCACGACATTGGCGCTCATCCCAAGGATGTAGAGCATGGCGGGGACCAGAATGAAGCCGCCGCCGACCCCCATCAGCATCGTCATGATCCCGGTCAGGATGCCCAGGATCAAGGGTGCGAGGGGAGAAATGTAGAGGCCGGAGCGATAGAAGCGCCAGCGCAAGGGCAGGCTGGCGACCAGCGGGTGATGCCGCCGCTTGCGCGCAGGCGGGGCATTGCCGCTGCGCATGGCGCGGATGGTCTGGATGCTTTCGCGCATCATCAGCGCGCCGATCGTGCCGAGCAGCACGACATACAGGATGTTGATCACCGTATCGATCTGGCCAATCGCCTCAAG
>MEDW01000094.1 GCA_001724215.1 Erythrobacter sp. SCN 62-14
ATTGCAAGGCCGATGGCCGCCTCAGCCGCCGCAACCGTCAGCACCAGCATGGCGAAAATCTGGCCCACCAGATCCTGCATGAAGGCGCTGAACGCCACGAGGTTGATGTTCACCGACAGCAAGATCAACTCAATCGCCATCAGGATGACAATCACGTTCTTGCGGTTGAGGAAAATACCAAGCACGCCAAGCACGAACAAAATCGCGCCCACGGTGAGATAATGTTCGATCCCGATCACAATTCGACCCCTTGCCCGATTTCCGGGTTCTTCATGACAGTTGCATCTTCCGGGCGGCGGCGGATCTGCTTGCCGATGTCCTGCCGCGCGCGCGCGCCGGGCTTGGGCGGTTGGAAGGTGAGCACAATCGCCCCGATCATCGCGACCAAGAGGATGATGCCCGCAATCTCGAACAGCAGGATATACCGGCCAAACAGCAGCGCGCCCAAAGCCTCTATATTGCTGGCCGTTGCGGGCTGCATCGCGCTGCCATCGGCTACGCCCAGTGTGATCCCGCCTGCATTGTATACGCCCACCGCCAGCAACAATTCCGCAAGCAGAATTGCCGCCATCAACAGCCCCAGCGGGAAGTTGCGGATGAAGCCTGCGCGCATCGCGGCAAAATCAATGTCAAGCATCATCACGACAAACAGGAACAGGACCGCGACCGCGCCAACATAGACGATCACCAGCAGCATCGCGAGGAACTCTGCCCCCACCAGCACCATCAGGGCGGCCGCGTTAAAGAAAGCCATGATGAGCCACAGCACCGAGTGAACCGGGTGCCGTGCCATAATCACCATAACCGCGCTGGCGACCACGATGGCCGCGAACAGGTAGAAGGCAAAAACCTGTATCATATTGATCCCCAGCCCGCCGCTGCCCACCCCTAAGGGCGCGTGCGCACAAAAGCCGTCCTTGCTGATCCCAAGTTGCGTGTGCCTGAGCCGAGCCTTTTGGGGGCGCGTCCCAAGCGGTGTGTTATTCTTTGCGCCGCCCCCTAGCGATAGGGCGCGTCGGCTTCAAGGTTGGCCGCAATGGCCCGTTCCCATTTGTCACCATTGGCGAGCAGCTTGGCCTTGTCGTAAAGCAGCTCCTCGCGGGTTTCGGTGGCGTATTCGAAATTCGGCCCCTCGACGATGGCATCGACCGGACAGGCTTCCTGACAAAAGCCGCAGTAGATGCACTTGGTCATGTCGATGTCGTAGCGGGTGGTGCGTCGTGAGCCATCCTCGCGCGGTTCGCTTTCGATGGTGATCGCCTGCGCCGGACAAATCGCCTCGCACAGCTTGCACGCAATGCAGCGCTCCTCGCCATTGGGATAGCGCCGCAAAGCGTGCTCGCCGCGGAAGCGCGGGGAGAGCGGCGATTTTTCAAAGGGGTAATTGATCGTTGCCTTGGGCTTGAAGAAATACTTCAGCGTCAAGGCGTGCGCCTTCAAAAATTCCCACAGGGTGAAGGATTTGACGAGGTGCGAAACAGTGCTCATGCGAAATGTCCCGTGGCCATGAGATAGCCCGAAATAACAGCAACGAAAACAAGGCTCATCGGCAGGAACACTTTCCAGCCAAGCCGCATCAGTTGATCATACCGGTAACGGGGAACCGTCGCCCAGATCCAGCTGAACATGAAGAAGAACATGAAGGTTTTGAGCAGGAACCACACGATCCCCGGCACGGCGTAAAGCACCGGAATATCAAGCGGCGGCAGCCACCCGCCCCAGAACAAGAGCGTGTTGAGGCTGCACATCAGCAGGATGTTGGCATATTCACCGAGCCAGAACAGCGCGAAGGCCATGCTCGAATATTCGGTCTGATAGCCTGCAACGAGCTCGCTTTCCGCTTCGGTGAGGTCAAACGGCGCGCGCGCGGTTTCTGCGAGCGCCGAGATGAAGAACACCACCCACATCGGGAACAACAGCGGGTGCACCACATAGCCATTGATGATGCCGAGCCCGAACCCGCGCTGCGCCTCGACAATCCCGCTCATGTTGAAGGTGCCGGCAAACAGCACCACGCACACCAGCACGAAGCCGATGGAGACTTCGTAGGAAATCATCTGCGCCGAGGCGCGCATCGCCGAGAAGAAGGGGTATTTGGAGTTCGATGCCCACCCGCTCATCACCACGCCGTAAACGCCAAGCGAGGAGATCGCGAGAATGTACAGCAGGCCGACATTGATATCGGCCAGCACCACGCCTGCATCAAACGGGATCACCGCCCATGCCGCAAGCGCCACAGTAAAAGTGATGATCGGCGCGAGCAGGAAAATGCCCTTGTTCGCGGCCGAGGGGATGATGGTTTCCTGCAGGAACACCTTGAGGCCATCCGCGAAGGATTGCAGCAGCCCGAACGGCCCCACCACGTTAGGGCCCCGACGCAGCATGATCGCGCCCAGCACCTTGCGGTCGACATAGATCACCATGGCAACGCTGAACATCACCAGCAGCGAGATGATCAGCACACCCGCAATCGTGGCGACAGTCCACGCCCATTCATAGGAGAGGCCAAGGCCCTGGAAGAACTCGGTCATTCTGCGGCCTCCTTCACGTGCAGGCCGTGGAGCAGTTCATCCGAACATTGCTGCATTACCGCGCTGGCGCGGGCGATCGGGTTGGTGAGGTAGAAATCCTTGATCGGATAGGCGGTGATTTCGCCTTCGAACTTGGCTGCGCTGTCCGGTTTGGGCAGCGCGCCGTAATCGGCCAAACCTTCCTCACCCAGCGCCGGAACCGCCGCGATCATTGCGCCCTGCAATTCGCCGAAGCTGTCAAAGCCGACATTCACGCCAATCGCATCCGCGAGCGCGCGCAGGATCGTCCAGTCCTCGCGCGCATCACCCGGCGCGAAAACGGCTTTTTCGGCAAACTGCACCCGGCCCTCGGTGTTGACGTAAGTCCCGTCCTTTTCCGCATAGGACGCTCCCGGCAGGATGATGTCGGCGTGATGCGCGCCCTTGTCGCCGTGGTGGCCGATATAGACCTTGAGACTGCCCGAAAACGCGCTGTAATCCATCTCATCCGCGCCGAGGCTCAGCAGCACCTTGGGGCTTGCGGCGGCAATGTCGCCCATCCCGCCCGGAAGCGTAAAACCAAGCATCAACGAAGCCATCCGCGCAGCCGAAATGTGCAGCACGTTGAAGCCGTTCCAGCTATCCTTCACGAGGCCGAACTTGTCGACCAGCTTGAGCGCGGCAGGCAACGCCCCCTTGGCGAGCGCTGCTGCACCCACGATCACCGCCGGACGCTCGGCTGCCTTCATGGCGTCACCCAAAGCCTTGGGCACGCGGTTCAGCACTTTGAGATCACTACCGAGCCACGTCGCGGGGAAGGTCGTTTCCCACTCCGGCCCCACGATAAACACCTTGGCGCCCGCCTTCACGGCCTTGCGCAGGCGCACATTGAGCAAAGCCGCTTCCCAGCGCACATTGCTGCCGATGATGAGGATCGCATCTGCCGTTTCGATCCCGGCAAAGCCCGAATTGAAATTGACCGCCGCCATGTTCGACACATCATAGGTCATGCCGGTCTGGCGCGCTTCGGTAAGGTCAGACCCGCAAGCATTGACCAGCGCCTTGGCGGCAAACATCGTCTCGGCATCGAGCAAATCACCCGCGACCGCTGCAATGCTGGATTTGTCACCCTGCAAAGCACCCGCAATCGCGCCAAAAGCGTCTGTCCACTCGGCAGGCTGGAGCTTGCCATCCCGGCGCATCCACACCCGGTCAAGTCGGCGCTTGGTGAGCCCATCGACCTGATAGCGGCCCTTGTCGGAAAGCCACTCCTCGTTCACGTCATCATTCACCCGCGGCAGTGCACGCATCACTTCGCGGCCCTTGGAATGGAGCGAGATATTCGCCCCCACGGCGTCCGAAACATCAATGCTGATGGTGCGCTTCAATTCCCACGGGCGGGCCTCGAAAGCATAGGGCCGCGAGGTCAGCGCACCGACCGGGCACAGATCGATCACATTGGCGCTGAGCTCATGGCGCGCCGCCTGTTCGAGATAGGTCGTGATCTGCATATCCTCGCCGCGATAGAGGGCGCCGATTTCGTCCACCCCGGCAATTTCTTCGGAAAAGCGCACGCAGCGGGTGCAGTGGATGCAGCGGGTCATGATCGTCTTGATCAGCGGGCCCATGTATTTTTCAGAGACCGCGCGCTTGTTTTCCTGCATGCGCGAATGGCCGCGCCCATAGGCGACCGCCTGATCCTGCAAATCGCACTCACCCCCCTGATCGCAGATCGGGCAATCGAGCGGGTGGTTGATGAGCAGGAACTCCATCACCCCTTCGCGGGCCTTCTTGACCATCGGCGTATCGGTGCGGATTTCCTGACCTTCAGCCACCGGCAGCGCACAAGAGGCCTGCGGCTTGGGCGGCCCGGGTTTCACTTCGACAAGGCACATGCGGCAATTGCCCGCAATGGAGAGGCGCTCATGATAGCAAAAGCGCGGGATTTCCTTGCCCGCAAGCTCGCACGCCTGCAGCACAGTCGCGCCAGCGGGAACTTCGATTTCTACGCCGTCTACGGTGACTTTAGGCATTATTCCGCTGCCTCTTGGAATTGCGCGTTGTGTTCGTGGATGCGGCGTTCGAGTTCAGGGCGGAAGTGGCGGATAAGGCCTTGGATCGGCCAGGCCGCCGCATCACCCAGCGCGCAGATGGTGTGGCCTTCGACCTGCTTGGTCACCTCGTGCAGCATATCGATTTCCTCGATCGCAGCATCGCCCGTGCGCAGGCGCTCCATCATGCGCCACATCCAGCCCGTGCCTTCGCGGCAGGGGGTGCACTGGCCGCAGGACTCGTGCTTGTAGAAATAGGAGAGGCGGCTGATCGCGCGCACGATGTCGGTGGATTTGTCCATCACGATCACCGCTGCTGTGCCAAGGCCGCTTCCCAGATCCTTCAGCCCGTCAAAATCCATCGGCGCATGGCGAATTTGCTCGGCCGGAACCAGCGGCACGGATGATCCGCCCGGAATAACGGCCAGCAGATTGTCCCACCCGCCGCGAATGCCGCCGCAGTGCTTTTCGATCAGTTCCTCAAATGGGATGCTCATCGATTCTTCGACCACGCAGGGCTTTTCCACATGGCCGCTGATCTGGAACAGCTTCGTGCCCTTGTTGTTGTCGCGCCCGAAGCTCGCAAACCACGAGGCCCCGCGCCGCAGGATCGTCGGCGCGACCGCGATGCTCTCGACGTTGTTCACAGTCGTCGGGCAGCCGTAAAGCCCCGCGCCCGCCGGGAAGGGGGGCTTCAAACGCGGTTGGCCCTTCTTGCCTTCGAGGCTTTCGATCATAGCGGTTTCTTCGCCGCAGATGTAAGCGCCCGCGCCGCGGTGCATAAAGACATCGAAATCATAGCCAGACCCGCAGGCGTTCTTGCCGATCAGGCCAGCAGCATAGGCCTCGTCGATCGCTTTCTGGAGCGTTTCGGCCTCGCGGATATATTCGCCGCGGATGTAGATATAGGCCGCGCGCGCGCGCATCGCATAGCCGGCTACCAGCGCGCCTTCGATCAGCTTGTGCGGATCATGGCGGATAATCTCGCGGTCTTTGCACGAACCGGGCTCGGATTCGTCGGCATTGATGACAAGGAAGCTCGGGCGTCCATCGCGGCTTTCCTTAGGCATGAAGGACCATTTGAGGCCCGTCGGGAAGCCCGCCCCGCCCCGGCCGCGCAATCCGCTCGCCTTGATTTCCTCGATAATCGCATCTTGCCCGCGCGCGAGCAGCGCCTTGGTGTCATCCCAATCGCCGCGCATCTGCGCCGCTTTCAGGCCCCAGTCCTGAAAGCCATAGACATTGGTAAAGATGCGGTCCTTATCAGCCAGCATCACAGCTTTCCTTGGTTTTTGGCGCGCTTCAGGCGCACCAGTGAAATCACTTGGAACACAAGGCCCATCCCCATGAGGATGACGCCCATTTCTCCCTTGCCGGTCGCGGTAAAGAACGCGCCCAAGGCAAATCCCGTGAGCCCTGCTCCGGCAAAGGCGAGTGTCAGCGGATTCATCCGATCACTCCTTGCTGCCACAGGCCCGCCAGCACGAGGACGATCAGCAGCATCACGCCTACGCGCACAAGGCCGATTAGCACCTTGTAGGCGATAAAGCCGAGCAGCACCGCGCCGAGGAGAGGAACGAGCGTGTTCACCATTCGCCCCGGCCTGGTGAAGGGCTGGGGCCTGCACAAGCTGCACGAGGACCGCTATTTCGTCATCAGCGGCGAACTCGAGCTCGTCCTCTACGACCCGCGCCCGGACTCGAGCACCTTCGGCAAGATCTGCAAGGTCTACCTGTCGGGCGCCAGGCCGCGGCTGGTCAACGTCCCGAAATTCGTCTGGCACGCGGATCGCAACATCGGCACGACCGACGTCGTCGTGGTCAACTTCCCGACCATCCAGTACGACCATTCGAGGCCGGACAAGTAC
>MEDW01000095.1 GCA_001724215.1 Erythrobacter sp. SCN 62-14
CTATGGCGCTGCTCATCGAGGCCGGACAGATGACAGCATCCGACTACGTGCCAACATACCCGAAATTACTGCTTGCATCCGAAGGGGCGTCCACAGATGTTAATCCACGGCTCTTCGCGCGCTCGCATGAAGGCTCGGGCCGGGCGCGATGAAGACAGGGCGATGATCGCGAGCACCGCGGAAAAGCTCATCTGGAAACTCGGCCCGATGGCGCTTTCCGGCCACAGGATCAGCACAAACCCGGCCGCCACCGCCACCATCCGCAAGGACAAGGCATCGCGCCCCATGGCAAGCGCGATCAGCACCAACATGGCCGCAGCACAGGCCCGCACTGTCGGCACCTGCGCCCCGGTAAGCAAGGTGTAGCCAATTCCCGCCAAGGCTCCGCAGGCCGCCGCCGCAACCGGCAGGCGCAATCGCAACGCAAGGGCAGGAAACAACGCCAATAACCGCAGAGCCACGAAATAGGCCGCTGCCACCACAGCACTGACATGCAACCCGCTGATCGCCAACAAGTGCGTGAGGCCAGCATCGCGCATTGCCTCGGCATCGCTGCGGGCAATGGCACCGCGATCTCCGCTTGCGAAAGCCGCTGCAATCGTTCCTGCCGACCCACTGACCCGGGCACGGACATGAGCAGACAGGCTGCGCTGCAGGCTGCGGATGGTGCCGCCGCCTTCCGGTGCAGGACGCACCACTTCGATGTCACCCAGAGCGCTGCCAGTGGCAGCCAATCCCTTGAACCAGGCTGCACGGGCAAAATCATAGGCCCCCGGCAACATCGGCGGTGCAGGCGGCATCAAACGCACGCGCAGGCGCACCACTGCGCCTTCGACCACCGCTGCGTTGAGGCCATCGCGCGCCAAGGCACGCTCGGGCACATTGACGCGGATCTTGCGCGCCTGATGGGCTGCTTCGCCGGCGTCGCCAGCGAGCCTTACCGCGAGCGTCAGACGAACCCGCTCTTCGGCAGGTTGATCCTCGCGGTCGAGCACAAAGCCTTCCACCCGTTCAATCACCGGGCGGGAAATGGGTTCTGCGCCCACCATTTCCGACCGCGCCCATATCACCGCCATGCCGGCAGCAAACACCAGTGCGCAGGCGATTGTGGCACGGCGCAAGTGGCTGCGGTTGTCATCGGCTGCGCTGCCATAGGGCCACAGCGCCACCGCGCCGATCGCCACCATCAGGCTTATGCCAATCGCGCTGACCCATTGCCAGGGGCTGTGAAGCGCGAACCAAGTGAAGATCCCTGCCCCGAACAGCACGGCCAGCCACGGCGCGCGATCAAACCCGGCATCGCTGAGAAAGCGTTCAGCACGTTCGGCGAGCGCCGTGGCTGCTCCGCCTGCGCTGGACAAGCGGGCGGCACTTTGCCAAGGGGCCTCGCGGCCTGCGCTGGGCGTGTCAGGCTCACCCGCCGGATTATCCCCCATCGGAATGATCGGCGTGTCCCGCATCACCCGCCCTCCTATGGCTTCTGCTTTGATGAAGCCTTTAGAAGAAAACAGGAATTCACGCCTTATGGCAAGCAAAAGCGCAGCGACCTCACCAGCAACCGGGCCAGTGGTGACCCGCTTTGCTCCCTCGCCCACAGGCTTTCTGCACATTGGCGGGGCGCGCACCGCCTTGTTCAACTGGCTCTATGCGCGCCATCATGGCGGTCGCGCCCTGCTGCGCATCGAGGACACTGATGCAAAGCGTTCGACGCAAGCAGCGATTGACGCGATCCTTGATGGTCTTGCCTGGTTGGGCCTTGATTTTGATGATGCGCCGGTGTTCCAGTCGCAGCGCGCCGCGCGCCATGCCGAGGTGGCGCAGCAATTGCTGGCTGCTGGTCATGCTTACAAGTGTTTTGCCACGCCGGAAGAGCTCGAAACGATGCGCGCCGAGCAGCGCGAGCAGAAGAAGCCGCTGCGCTATGATGGCCGCTGGCGGGATCGCGATCCGAGCGAGGCTGCTGCCGATGCGCCCTTTACTATTCGCATCAAGACCCCGCTCGAAGGTTCTGTAACCATTGAGGATCAGGTGCAGGGAGCCGTCACTGTCCGCAACGAGGAAATCGACGATTACATCATCCTGCGCGCTGATGGCACCCCCACCTATATGCTCGCGGTGGTGGTGGATGATCACGACATGGGGGTAACCCATATCATCCGCGGCGATGATCACTTGAACAATGCCTTCCGCCAGTTGCCGATCATCCGCGCAATGGATGCCATCGAAGGCGGATGGCCTGATCCGATCTACGCGCACATCCCGTTGATTCACGGCAGCGACGGAGCGAAATTGTCCAAGCGTCACGGCGCATTGGGTGTCGAGGCCTATCGTGACGAAATGGGCATTTTGCCTGAGGCGCTGTTCAATTACCTGCTGCGTCTGGGCTGGGGGCATGGCGATCGCGAGGAAATAACCCGCGCCGAAGCCATTGAATTGTTTGATCTGGCGGGCGTCGGCAAAAGCCCTTCGCGGTTTGATCTGAAAAAGCTTGAGAACCTCAATGGGCATTATCTGCGCAATGCCGATGATGCGCGGCTTGCTGCGCTTGTCACGCAAACGCTGGGCGGGGCACCGGATCAAAGTTTGCTTGCCCGCGCCATGCCGGTGCTCAAGCCGCGTGCCAAGAACATCAATGATCTTGCTGAAAGCGCTCGCTTTCTTTTTTCCACGCGGCCGTTGGAGATGGCACCCAAGGCAGCCGACCTTCTTACGGATGAATCGCGTGCAACATTGCGCGCAATTTACACAGCGCTTGAGGGTCAAAACGACTGGACAAGCGAGGCGCTCGAAGCCACTACGAAAACGCTCGCTGAGGAACTGGGATTGGGCCTTGGCAAGCTTGCGCAACCCATGCGTGCGGCGCTGACCGGGACGACAACTTCACCCGGTATCTTCGATGTTCTGGTCCTTTTGGGGCGGGATGAAGCTTTGGCCCGGATTGACGCGCAGGCGGCGTAAGCTGCAACACAACTTGGACAGGAGACACACCTTGGCAGACAAGTCCGCGAAACTCGAACTCGGCGGCCAATCTTACGAATATCCGGTAATCGCGGGCAGCACTGGCCCCGATGTCATCGATATTCGCAAGCTTTATGCACAGACCGGCGCCTTCACCTTCGATCCCGGCTTCACCTCGACGGCGAGCTGCGAAAGCGCGCTGACCTATATTGATGGCGATGAAGGCGTGCTGTTGCACCGCGGTTATCCGATTGGTCAGCTTGCTGAACATTCCAGCTTCATGGAAGTCTCGTATCTCCTGTTGAACGGCGAATTGCCGAACCAGGCTGAGCTTGACGACTTTACCTACACCATCACGCGCCACACCATGCTGCACGAGCAGCTGATGACCTTCTACCGCGGTTTCCGCCGCGATGCGCACCCGATGGCCATCATGTGCGGCGTGGTGGGCGCGCTGTCGGCCTTTTATCACGACAGCACCGACATTTCCGATCCGGAACACCGCAAGATCTCCTCGCATCGCCTGATCGCCAAAATGCCGACGATTGCGGCGATGGCGTATAAGTATGCGATTGGTCAGCCCTTCCTCTATCCGGATAACAAGCTGAGCTACACCGGCAATTTCCTGCGCATGACCTTTGGCGTTCCGGCCGAAGAATATGAGGTGATCCCGGCGGTTGAGCGTGCGATGGACCGGATTTTCATCCTTCATGCCGATCATGAGCAGAACGCTTCGACATCGACAGTGCGGCTTGCCGGTTCTTCGGGTGCGAATCCCTTTGCCTGCATCGCGGCCGGCATTGCCTGCCTGTGGGGCCCTGCCCATGGCGGCGCGAACGAAGCGGCGCTCAACATGCTCAAGGAAATCGGCACGCCCGACAAGATCAAGCATTACATCGAGCGCGCCAAAGACAAGAACGATCCTTTCCGCCTGATGGGCTTTGGACACCGCGTCTACAAGAACTACGACCCGCGCGCGACTGTCATGCAGAAGACCGTGCGCGAGGTGTTCGATGCGCTCAAGGTTAATGATCCGCTGTTCGAAACCGCTTTGCAGCTCGAAGAAATCGCACTCAATGATGATTACTTCATCGAGAAGAAGCTCTTCCCCAATGTCGATTTCTATTCGGGGATTATCCTGTCAGCAATCGGCTTCCCGACCACGATGTTCACCGCGCTTTTCGCCCTCGCCCGCACCGTGGGCTGGGTGGCGCAGTGGAACGAGATGATTTCCGATCCTGGCCAGAAGATCGGTCGTCCGCGCCAGCTCTACACTGGCCCGACGACGCGCGATTACATTCCGATCGACAAGCGTTAATCGACGCTGATCGTGGCAAGGCTCGCCTTAATTTTCCTCGGCGGGCTGCTGATGGCCCTCGGCGCTCTGTGGGCGCTGCAGGGCCTCGGCATTGTCGCGTGGCCACCGCATAGCGCCATGCTCGCCCAGCGCGAGTGGGCGCTTTACGGCTCCATTGCCGTTATGATCGGTGCGATTATCCTTTGGCTGGCCAGTCGCATTGGGCAAAGGCGATAGGGGTCAGGCGTGCTGCGGCAGTTCGAGCGTAAAACAAGCTCCCTCGCCCGGCTTGCTCGTAACCGACAGATCACCGCCCATGGCGCGGGCCAGCAGACGGGCAATATAGAGCCCAAGGCCTGACCCCTTATCACTGCCACCGGCGCTGTCGCGACCGAGGCGTTCAAATTTCTTGAAGACCTGTTCTGCCTGCTGCTCGCTGACACCGGGCCCCCGGTCGCTGACTTTGAGGGCAACCTTGCCACCCGTCTCGCACCACGCGCTGATCTTTACAGCGCTACCTTGCGGAGAATAGGCAATTGCATTGCCGATCAGGTTGATAAGGATCTGCAGCACCCGGCGAAATTCCGCGGCCGCCACCACAGCGCCGTGCTCAACTGTCACCTCCAGCGCAATCTCGCGGTCGCGCGCCCGCACGCCCAGAATTCCGACCGCTTTGTGGGCTGCATCGACCAGATCAACCGCTTCGACAATGGTCGCAAACCCGGGCGACTCCACAACCTCCAGATCGGCAAGGTCATCCAGCATGGCCGATAAATGCTGCGCGGCATCTGCAATGGTGGCGGCGTATTCGCAATAATCATGAGCAAGCGGGCCAGCCAGCCGTGCGCGGATCGTCTCGGCATTGGCCGTGATCCGCGCCAGGGGCTGCCGCAAGGCAGGCGTCAGCGTCCGTCCGAACAGACGATCATCCGGCTCGCTGCCGCCAAGCGATTGTGGCAGCGCAGCAGGTGTCTCAAGCGCTTCATCAGGGATCAGCAGCAATTCAAAGCCCCAAGGCTCGCCTCCCGATCCGCTCTCGCTTACTGGCAAGAGGCGCACGCGCCATGACCGCTCGGACCCCGGCAATTGGCATGTCGCACCATCGAGCAAGCGCCAGTGAAGCGGCTGCTGGTGTGAAATGCCTGACAAAGTGACATGATCGCTCCACAGCGCAGTTGGTGCCGTTGCCACCGCAGCAAGAAAGCTCTCTGCATCCGCGCTCACACTGCCCACGGTCTGCACCCTTTGGCGCGCATCAAGACGCGCGGTTACCTCGGCGCTGGCGCGGTCGATTGCGTCGAGATAATGGGCCAAGGCTCGGCTATTGGAAAAAGCGGCCGCGCTGCGCTGCCAGCTTTCGATCACCACTTCACAGCCGCCACCATCATCGGCGCGGCGCGGATTGATGCGGGCAAAACCGCTCACCATGTCTTCGCCATCATAAGCGCTGAAACTGCGCGCGATGCGCAGCCCCAATCGCCTTGCGTGTTCCACCAATTCGAGCAATTCGGGGATAGCGAGTGTGCCCGGTAAGCGCCCGCCGCAGCGTTCATGCAGCGCGGCAAGCGGTGCATCTGCGCTCAACAAGCGGTCAGCGGCGTCAGTCAGGCCGCGCGCAGCCGCAAAGCTTTCGGGCCGGTCCATCGCTCAGCCCGCCATGCCCGCGAGCCGCGCACGGGCATCGCTGACACCCAAGCCAGCGGCTTCGCTGACGCCCGGCGTAAGAACGCTGATCAGCATGACCTGGCGTTCAACCGCAGCAAGATCCAGCCCGGCCGCCCTTAATGACAGAGCGAGCGTTGCACCATGGGCTTCGTGACAGGCCAGCACCACAGCATTTCTCGTCTGCCCCGATGCCGCAGCAAGCCCGCTGGCAAACAGCGCCAGCCCGGCCCGTTCAAAGCTCAGTGTGGCAATCACGGCACGGCGCATCGCGGTGATCAACCGGACAAACAGGCCAGATCGGGTGGCTGCCTCGTCATAGCGGTCCTTGCAAGTGGCAAGAGCAGTCCCCGCGCCCGGATGGGCCAAATCCTGTCCGCACTTCATGGCCAGTGCAAACAGATCGGCAGGCAGTTCTGACAGCGGCAATTCCATCCGACGTTGAGATTGCATGAAGCGGGTCTGCGCAGCCAGCACGCCCATGGCAAGTTCGG
>MEDW01000096.1 GCA_001724215.1 Erythrobacter sp. SCN 62-14
AAGCGCTCACCGCACTCCAGGACAACAGGCTCAGCGTACTGACCTCCCATGAATCGCGCGGGCATATGCCGTCAGACCTGCGCCGCTATGCGTTCGCCGCCGTGTATGCCGACGTGACAGGCCGCAGTCCGAAGCTCGCGGACTTTCCTGAATCGCTGCTGCCCGATCATCAGAATGTTGAACTCGGTCGGTTCGGCAAAATGTTTTCCGACCGTTTCCGGGTGCAGCTTGCCGATGAAGTTTCAACGACGATCACATCGCATATCTCAAAGGATGGCCACTACTTCATCCACTACGATCCCCAGCAGTGTCGCAGCCTGACGGTCCGTGAAGCCGCCCGGCTTCAGACATTTCCGGACAATTACAGCTTCGAGGGGCCGCGAACCGAACAGTACCATCAGGTCGGGAACGCCGTGCCTCCCTATCTCGCCTCTCAGATCGCGGAGGTCATTGCGGAGGTCCTTGACCGAGTGAGCGGTGATTTCTGATGGTCGACCGCCTTACCCCCGAACGCCGCAGCTGGAACATGTCGCGCATTCGCGGGAAGGATACAGGACCTGAGCGCCAGCTGCGCTCGATGCTTCATCGCGCAGGCTTTCGATATCGCCTCCACGCTGCGGACCTTCCCGGCCGACCCGACATCGTTCTGAAAAAATACTCGACAGCGATCTTCGTGAACGGCTGCTACTGGCATCGCCATCCCGGCTGCCGCAAGGCAACAACACCAACGACACGAACGGAATTCTGGCAGGCAAAATTCAGCGCCACCGTCGAGCGTGACATCCGCAAAACCGCAGAGCTCACGGCCGCCGGCTGGCAGGTTCTCACCGTTTGGGAATGCGAAATCGCCTCTCAGCCGGAGGCTGTGCTGAACCGCATCGTCGGTGAACTAAAAGGGGCAGCCGATGGCGCGGGGATTGGTGATCGCTTTCTTGGCCATATCGAGCGCTGCCGCGTGCTGATCCATCTCATCGACATCACCGGCACCGAGGATGCCGACCCTGCCGAAGCCTTGCGGATCGTCGAGGAGGAACTCGCCGCCTATGGTGGCGGGCTTGAGGACAAGCCGCGCCTGATCGCGCTTAACAAGCTTGATCTGGCGGATGCCGAACTGGTGGCAGGCTTCGCGCAAGAACTGCAGGCAGCCGGCGCAGAGCAAGTCTTTGCCGTCTCGGGCGCAACGGGCGAGGGCATTGAGGCGCTGATGGATGCGGTGCTCAGCTATCTGCCTGATCGCACCGCCACCGAAACCAAGGGCCATGAAATCGAGGACGCAGCCCAAGGTGAGGCCGACGAATGGTCGCCGCTGTAGAGAGCGCCATGCTGGCGGGGTTGCAGGATATCGGTCGCGCGCGGCGCATTGTGGTGAAGATCGGCTCTGCGCTGCTGATCGAAAGCGGCACGCCGCGGCGCGAATGGCTCTCCAGCATGGCAGGCGATCTGGCGGCTTTGCGAGAGCGCGGCGCGCAGGTGATCGTGGTGAGCTCGGGCGCGATTGCGCTGGGCGCGGCCCGGCTCGCGCTTCCCAAGGGAGGGCGGGCCAATCTCGCCGATGCGCAGGCCGCAGCAGCCGTCGGGCAGATTGAACTTGCCGATCTGTGGTCGGGCGCCCTGCGCGAACATGGCATTACGGCGGCGCAAATGCTGCTGACCCTCGATGATCTCGAAGACCGGCGGCGCTATCTCAACGCGTCGGCAACGCTCGACCGGCTGCTATCGGCGGGCACGATCCCCGTCATCAACGAAAATGACAGCGTTGCGACCGAGGAAATCCGCTTTGGCGACAATGATCGCCTCGCCGCGCGCGTGGCGCAGGCGGCCAGCGCGGATGTGGTGCTGCTTTTGTCGGATGTGGACGGGCTTTACACCTGCGACCCGCGCGAGGCAGGGGCCGAGCTGGTGCCGGTGGTTGATGCGATCACACCTGAAGTGATGGCGATGGCGAGTAGCGCCTCTTCCTCCGGTCTTGGCTCGGGCGGAATGCGCTCCAAGCTTCAGGCGGCGCAGATTGCGACGCGCGCGGGGATCGCGCTCGGGATCATTACCGGCAAAGCCGAGGCTCCAATCAGCGCGGCGTTGACGGCGGGGCGCGGCACCTTGTTTCTCGCCCATCGCGGTGAGGGTGCGCGCAAGGCATGGCTTGGCGGCAGGCTGGCGCCGGCAGGCGAGCTGCGGGTTGATAAAGGCTGCGCCGAGGCCTTGCGGGGCGGTGCCAGCCTGCTGGCACCGGGGATCGTTGGCGTCTCGGGCCAATTCCGCCGCGGCGATCTCGTGAGCATCGTGAGCATGAAGGGTGAGCGGCTGGCCCAGGGCCTTGCAGAATATGACGCGGCCGAAGTGCAGCTGATTGCCGGCCGCCGCGCCGAAGATCAGGCTGAACGCCTCGGCTACGCCCCGCGCGCAGCCGTGATCCATCGCGATCATTTGGTGCTGCTGTCATGATCATCGCATTGACCGGTGCAACCGGTTTTGTCGGGGGGCACACGCTCGAGGCCGCGCTCGGAGCGGGCCATGCAGTGCGCGCCTTCACCCGGCGCGAACAGCCCCCGGTCGAAGGCGTCACATGGGTGCGTGGCACACTGGATGATACCGGCGCACTCGGCGCACTGGTGGCGGGTGCCGACGCGGTGATCCATGTTGCAGGCCTCACCAACACGCCCGATCCGGCGCAATTTCATGCCGCCAATGTTACTGGCACGGCCAATGTGATCGCGGCGATGAAGGGCGCAAACATCAAGCGGCTGGTGTTCGTCTCCTCGCTCGCTGCAAGAAAGCCCGAACTGTCAGCCTATGGCGCCTCCAAGGCTGCGGCAGAGGCGCTGGTGGAGGCTTCGGGCCTCGACTGGACAACAGTGCGCCCGCCCGGTGTCTATGGCCCGCGCGATGTTGATTATCTGGAGATGTTCCGCACCGCCAAGGCGGGCTT
This sequence comes from Erythrobacter sp. SCN 62-14, assembly GCA_001724215.1. Lineage (GTDB taxonomy): Bacteria > Pseudomonadota > Alphaproteobacteria > Sphingomonadales > Sphingomonadaceae > Erythrobacter. Next base: position 2,927 of record MEDW01000096.1, read on the forward strand.
TGTCCCGCTGCCACCCGGCGGGGCGAGCTCGATCATCCATGTCCGCGATCTGGCGGAGCTGCTTGTTGCGCTTGCCGGTCCTACCGCTTCGCTACTTGAGGACGCGGCAAGCCGAAGGGCGATCAGCAAACAAACTTACGAACCTGATGATGGCCGCGAGGGTGGGTGGAGCCACAAGGAGTTGGCGCAGGCAATTGGTGAGGCAGTCGGGCGCCGTAAGGTTTTCGCCCCGCATCTGCCGCAAGCCATACTGCAACTCGCCGCCCGGATCGACGGCGCGCTGCGCGCAGACAAGGCTAAGCTCACGCCCGACCGAGTGGGCTATATGTGCCACCCCAATTGGGTGTCACGCTTTGACCGCAAGCCGCTGCCTACCTTGTGGGAGCCCCAGATTGCAGGCGAGGAGGGGCTCAAGGCCACTGCCGAATGGTATCGGGCCAAGGGGTGGTTGTAGAAGCCATCCCGTCACCCCAGCGGAAGCTGGAGCCTAGAGCGGCAAGCGGTATCCGGTGAGGCCCTAGGTCCCAGCTTTCGCTGGGATGACGATTAGGGCGATCAGAGAAACGGCTCTTCCCCTGGCTTGTGAATGCCGCATTCGGTCTTGTCCCAGCCTTTCCACCGGCCTGAGCGCGGGTCTTCGCCGGGCGCCACCTGCGAGGTGCAGGGCGAACAACCGATTGACGGATAACCAGCTGCGATCAACGGGTGGCGCGGCAGATCGTGGGCGATGAAATAGGCCTCGATCTGGCCAGCGTCCCAATCGATCAGCGGGTTGATCTTGAGCCGGCCAGCCGCATCGGAGGTGTCGAGTTCAAAGCGCGGCAGATTGGCGCGGGTGGCTGCCTGAAATGCCTTGCGTCCGGTGAAGCTGGCATCATAATTCGCCAGCGCCTTTTCAAGCGGGCGGACCTTGCGAAGCTCGCAGCAGCCATCGGGATCGTATGACCACCTCAGGCCGCTCTCATCGCGCTTGGCCAGTTCCTCCGCATCGGGCGTCAGCACCACCAGATTGAGCCCCAGACGCGCTGTCAGGTCATCGCGATAGGCCAGCGTCTCGGCAAAATGCTTGCCCGTATCAAGGAACAGCACCGGCAGGGATGGATCGACGCTGGCCACCAGATGCAGCAGCACCGCGCTTTCCGCGCCAAAGCTGGAGACAACCGCCAGATCGCCGGCCAAATTGTCGCGAATGACGCTGGTGAGCATTTCTTCGGTCGAGGCACCGCGAAAAAGGCGGTTCAAACGCACCGCGTCATGCTCGGTAAAGCGCGGGGCCAGATCGAGCGTGTCGCGGGCTCGTGCGGCGGCTTCAGGCTTCATGACGCAACCTCGCAATGGTGGGCCTGCTGTCGGCGGCGGCCTGATAGACATTGTCCCAGGTGGCAAAGGCGCGGGCCGCATCTTCGGGATCGAGCGGCGTATCGGGGGCGAAACTGTCGAACCCGCAGCGGCGCATGTGGGAGAGTTGATCGATGAGCACATCGCCCACGGCGCGCAATTCGCCGGTGTATCCCGCTTCGCGCAGGATGCGGGCCGAGGAATAGCCGCGCCCGTCGCCAAAGCTGGGGAAGTTCACTTCGATCAGCGCGAGGCGATCAAGGAAGGGCAAAAGCAAGCGCGCATCATCGCCGGGCTCAATGCGCACGGCGGTCGCGTTGGTCTGATCGAGCGCGCTGTCCACAGTGACAGTGCCATGATCGACCGGCTCATCGTCGCGGAACCGGAATTGCACTTCGTCAGGGGAAGTGCCGATGTCCTTAGCCATCCCGGCCTCCTTTGGCGGCGTAACCGCCATCGCGACCATTGTTGACATGCACTGCCATTGCCGAGGGCGCGGCGGTCCTGAGGCCGTCCTCAAACATAAAGCGCCTCCTTGAACGGCTCCATGCCGATGCGGCGATAGGTATCGAGGAAGCGTTCGCCATCCTCGCGGCGCGCCAGATAGACATCGGTGACTTTTTCAACCGCCGCGATCACGCCATCCTCGTCGAAACCGGGGCCGGTGATCTTGGCGAGGCTGACATCTTCGGCCTCGCTGCCACCGAGCGAAAGCTGGTAATTTTCGCGGCCCTTCTTATCGACGCCGAGAATGCCGATATGGCCTGCATGGTGATGCCCGCAGGCATTGATGCAGCCCGAGATTTTGAGCTTCAATTCGCCAAGCGCCGCGCTCTTACCGGTGGCGGCGAATTTCTCCGAAATGCGCTGGGCAAGCGGGATCGAACGCGCGTTGGCGAGGCTGCAATAATCAAGGCCGGGACAGGCGATAATGTCCTCGATCGTGTCCATGTTCGCGGCGGCCAGCCCTGCTGCGTCAAGCTCAGCCCACACTGCCGGAAGATCAGCGATTGCGACATGGGGGAGCAGCACATTCTGGGTGTGCATGACGCGCAATTCGTCGAAGGAGTATTGCTTCGCAAGCCGCGCCATCACGCGCATCTGCTCGGCCGTGGCATCGCCGGGGATGCCGCCTGCGGGCTTGAGGCTGATGACGGCAGAGACGTAGCTGTCGTGCTTGTGCCGGTGGGTGTTGGCCTTGACCCAAGCGTCAAACGCCGGGTTGGAGCGGTCAATGCTCTTGGGGCCGTCCACGAACGGCGGATCGGCGAAAAACGCCGCAATCCGTGCCAGTTCTTCGCGCGGCGGCTCAACGCCTTGGGCCAGCATGTGGGCGAATTCTTCCTCCACCTGCCGGGTGTATTCGGCAGCGCCCAGTTCATGGACGAGGATCTTGATGCGCGCCTTGTACTTGTTATCGCGCCGACCATAGCGATTGTAAACGCGAAGGCACGCCTCGGCATAGGTGATAAGCTGATCGAGCGGCACGAAGTCGCGGATCAATGGTGCGATCATCGGGGTGCGGCCCATCCCGCCGCCTGCATAGAATTGCGCGCCCAATTCCTCGCCGCGCTTCACAATGCGGATGCCGATATCGTGGAGCCGCATCGCGGCGCGGTCTTTTTCGCTTGCGATCACCGCGATCTTGAACTTCCTCGGCAAGTAGCTGAATTCAGGGTGAAAGCTCGACCATTGCCGCATCAATTCGGCATAGGGGCGCGGATCGGCCACTTCATCGGCGGCAGCGCCTGCAAAG
>MEDW01000097.1 GCA_001724215.1 Erythrobacter sp. SCN 62-14
CGCTCCTGAGGGCTGCAACCGACTATCAGCCTGAGCCTCGGTGGCAAATCGGGCAAGGCGCGGATCATCGCGGCCAATATCCGCTGCACGCGGAAAAATGCCAAGATTGGCGGCAGCAGCCTGCTGCGCCTTCGTCAGACGCGGCATGAAAGCGAGATAAGGCACAAGTCTGCTCGACAAATCACGCGGCATTGCCTGTTCGACGATCGCCGCTGCGCGTTCCTGATCGCCGAAAATCGCCAGACCAAAAGCACGGGTGCGCAGTGCCGCCCCATCGCGCGCATCGAGAAGAGGGCGCAGCGCATCTTCAAAATTGGCCCGGTTTCCGGAAATCGCATAGCTCAAGGCCAGCCGCCGGCGGCTTTCTACATCACGCGGATCAAGTTGCAGCGCGCGGTTATAGGCGCTTTGTGCAGCGGCCTGATTCCCAACCAAGTCATAGGCCAGCGCACGCTCGGCAATGATTTCGTCAGGGCCCACCCCAGCCGCCTCGGCGCGCGCGAACTGATCAAGCGCCTGCGGCCCGTCTCCGGTCTTGAGCGCCACCTTGCCAAGCCCAACCAGCGCGCGGCGATCATCCGGCACCACCGCCAGTGCACGGGCAAAAAATCCGCTCGCCGCGTCAAAATCATCAACCGCAAGCGACGCTTCGCCGGCCTCCAGCAATGCCGCCAGATCGCGCGGGTCACCCGCCAATCGCATCAGAGCGCGGTTCAATCGCTGCACTTCGCTGGTCGGCAGCGGCTGGACTACCTCGCGCGAGGTGATTTCCTGAGCGGCCAGCGGGCTTGCGGCAAGCGTCCACAGCGCCGGGGCGAGAGCAACAAATGCTCTGGGACGGAGGAAACAGCGGGGCAGAAAACGGCGTGGGCGCATCATCATTACCAGATTGAACGGACCGGCAGCGCTAGCCGAACCGATCCTTTGTGGCACCCCCTCAGCACACCGCAGCGCGGCAGGAAGGCCCGGCAACAAGCCGGGCCGTTGCGACCGCCTGCTCGGTCAGTCGTTACTGGTTGTTCTGACGTCCGAGGAACCGGGGAATGCTGAGACCCGGATCGCTTGTGTCGTCATCGTCATCATCGTCAGCCCCGCTGCTGGTGCTGCGCGACAGATTGGCCATGCGCTCGAACAAGGTGCTGCCCGCATTGCTAGCGGCGCCGCCTGCTGCACCGCCCATCAGACCGCGGCGGCGCGCGCCGCCAAGTTGCGCTTCGACCGGACGATCTTCGGCCGCAAGCCGATCCGCATCGGCCAGCAGATCATTCTGCACCGGCGTGCCAAAAGTGTTCCGCGGCGCATCCTCCTCGCTGGACGCATCGCCATACTCCCCCTCAAACGGTGCACCCAGATCAAGCGCGTCATCGGTCTGGGAAACGCCATCGCCAGCAGGCGACAAGGTGGGCGGGGTCAGCGAAAAGCCCTCATCGCTTGCGCCGCGCAGGCCCGCGAGCGGATCGATGATCTCGTTGACATCGTCCTCGTACTCTTCCTCGCCATAGTCGCTTTCCGCCTGCATGCCCGTGAGGTCAAAGGGTTCGGACTCCTCCAGCTCGGGCGGCAGAGGATCGGCATAGACAGGCGCAGCAGGTACCGCCGCTGCCAGCGGTGCAGCAAAACCCGGGCTTGCCGCTTCGTCATCCAGTTCGAGGACAGGACGCTTGGGCGCACGCGCACCGCCCAGAGATGTCGGCATTGCGCGATCCGTACCAAAGCCTGCGGCCTGTTCGATCCCGGTGGCAACCACCGACACACGGATCTTGCCCTTCAGATCAGGATTGAAAGCACTGCCCCAGATGATGTTGGCATCCTCATCCACCAATTCGCGGATATGATTGGCGGCCTCGTCCACCTCCAAGAGCTTCATATCCTCGCCGCCGATGATCGAGATGATGACGCCCTTGGCCCCTGCCATGCTGACCCCGTCAAGCAGCGGATTGGCAATCGCCTGTTCGGCAGCCTCCAGCGCGCGGTTGGGGCCTTCGCCTTCGCCGGTGCCCATCATTGCCTTGCCCATTTCGCTCATCACAGAACGCACATCGGCAAAGTCGAGGTTGATCAGGCCCGGCATCACCATCAGATCGGTGATCGAGCGCACGCCCTGCTGGAGCACTTCATCGGCAAGCTGAAAGGCTTCCTTGAAAGTGGTTTCCGCCTTGGCGACCAGAAACAGGTTCTGATTGGGAATGACAATCAGCGTATCAACATGGCGCTGAAGTTCATCAATGCCAGCTTCGGCCGCGCGCATCCGGCGGGTTCCCTCAAACAGGAACGGCTTGGTGACAACGCCCACTGTGAGCACACCCATGCGGCGGGCGGCCTCAGCAATAACGGGCGCCGCGCCCGTGCCGGTGCCACCACCCATGCCAGCGGCAATAAAGCACATGTTGACGCCTTCGAGCGCCTGTTCAATTTCCGCGACGGTTTCTTCGGCGGCCGCCTTGCCCACTTCGGGACGCGCGCCCGCACCCAGACCGCCGGTGATATCCGGACCCAACTGAATGCGCTTTTCCGCAGGCGAAGTGCTCAGCGCTTGCGCATCGGTGTTGGCGACGATGAATTCGACGCCTTCGATCTCCGAAGCTATCATGTTGGCAATCGCATTGCCGCCTGCGCCGCCAATGCCGATCACGGTGATGCGCGGACGCATGTCGTCAATCGCTGCCGGTCCGATATTGATGCTCATCAGCTTGTCCTCCAGCCGCGGATTGAGCGCACTAATCTTGAGCCTACCCGCAAGTTCTCTCTGTGACACAAACGGCTTGGGGATTTTATAGGGGGCAAATCCTTATCCACAGCCGATTGTTAACCTTCAACTGTCTGCACCTGAACTGCGCGCGCAGCCGGGCTCAGAAATATTCCCTCATCGCGCGAAACAGCCTTCCCACCGGGAACAGACTGCGCGCGGGCCGGCCGAAACTCGTGCGCAGCGCACGCGGCGCGCTGACCGAACGGATATCGACCGGATCTTCTGCCGCATAAAGGCAAAGCCCTGCCAGCGTCGCAAAGCCCGGCGTCGCGTGGGCTTCGGGAAGGCCCGTCAACTCCGGCATCCGTCCAAGCCGCACAGGCATTCCCAAGGCACCTTGCACGAATTCAGCCATGCCGGCAAGCTCAGCGCCTCCACCAGTGAGCACCACCTGCCCAGCGCGGGTTCCGGAAAAACCCATATCTTTTAGAGCTTTACCAACTTCAGTGGTGAGCAACGACAAGTGCTGTGTCACCACTGAAACCAGTTGCGCGCGCGAAATGCGATTCTTCTCATCCGCCCCGCGGGCAAGCGGTTCGGCCGCGCCTGCACCATCTTCGCCGGGAGCTTCGGCAGGGCTTGTCACCGGGATCATCTCGCGGTGATCGGAGCGGCTGGCAATCGCTGACCCATAGACGCACTTCAGCCGTTCGGCCTGAAAGCGGCGAATGCCAAAAGCCGAGGCGATTGCATCGGTGATATCGCCCGATCCCATCGGCACCGCGCGCATGCCGAGCACCATGCCGGCGGCAAACACGGCGATATTGGTGACATCTGCGCCAATCTCGACAAGGGCAACGCCCAGATCGCGCTCTTCTTCGGAAAGACACGCATAACCGGCTGCCAAAGGCGCTGCGACCACGCCTTCGACATCAAGATGCGCGCTCTGCACCGCTTCCATCAGATTGCGCACCGGAGCGCCATCGGCCAGCATCACGTGGATATCCACGCCCAATCGCTCGGCATGCAACCCGCGCGGATTGGCGACCCCATGGGCGCCATCCAGCGTATAATGGGCCGGCTGTGCGTGCAGCACCGTGCGCCCATCGGGCTGGATCATGCCGCGTGCCTGATAGAGCAAAAGCTCCACATCCTCATCCTCGATGCGGCGCCCGCCAATCTCGATATCAACGCTGGCCACATGGCTGGCAAGGCCTGCGCCAGCACAGGCAATCCAGACACTCTGCACCGTGAGCCCTGCGTTCTTTTCCGCGCGTTCCAGCGCATCGCGGATCGCGTAGGTTGCGCCCTTCATGTCGGTCACATAGCCACGCTTGATCCCGGCGCTTGCGCGGTGGCCCGAACCCAGCACCAGCAAATCGCCGGTTTCTGTTTCGCCCATAATCATCGCAGAAATGCGGAAAGATCCGATATTGATTGCGCCGAAGACCCGCACCAGCCGCGCCTTGGCACTCGCCGGATTGCGGGAGGCCATCCTTCCTGTTTTGGTCGCCATCACTGCGCTCCTGTGTTGATCTGCGCGAGGATCTTGGCCTGCTCGCTCTGCCCCGGCACGCGCATATAGATACGTGGGGGTGTGCGCATATCAAACGCCTCAACCTTGCCTCCGATCAAGCGGTTCTGCCCATCGAGCCGGGCAAATTGCACCAGTGCGGTTGCCGCCTCGACATCGCCTTCGGGAAGGGCCAGCATCTGCCCGCTGGCGAAGGTGAGATTCCAGCGCCGGTTACCGACCCATTCGGCAGCTCGCACCTGCGGCTCCAGCGCAGGCGCTGCGGCCAGCAATCGTTCGAGGCGCTCCACCTGCTGCGCAGCGCCGGGGCCGGAAATGCGCAGCATCTCCTTGGCCTTGTCCGGAGCGATTGGCGCAAGTTCAACGCCCGCCTTGTCAATCAGCACCAACCGGTCAGGCTTGGCCAGCACCGCGTGGGGCTCGCGCTCGACAATGTTGATCGCGAGCGTATCGGGCAATTGCCGCGACACCCTTGCATCCAGCACCCACGGCAACGCGAGAAGATCTTCGCGAAGCGCAGCAATGTCGACCTCGGGCATCGCGCGGCTGCGCTCGGCAAGGGCAAGGGCATAGACTTCGCGCTCGTCCATCCGGTTCGTGCCGGAGACTTTGATGTGGCGCACTTCGAAGCCGGCATCGGCTGCGACCCTTGCGATCTGCGCCTGCGCGAGGGCTGGCACACCGGCAAAGCTGGCAATCACCGCCGCCAGCGCCACGCCGCCGCCAATGATGACGGCCAGCCAGATGCGGCTCCATTGTTCCTCGCTGAACGGCAAGAGGCCCATCGCGCCGTCTATAAGGCCGCTCGCCTGCCCCCGCGCCCGCCGCGCAGTGAGCGCGCGGCTTTCGGCGCTGACCGCGCGGCGCACGCCCTTGCCGCCGCTACGCTTGATCTGCGCCATGCCGGCCTCCCTTGCCTGCCCTGGCGGCATGGACCCGCAAGGCTTCGTGCACCAGCATTTCAACCAGCTCGCCATAGCTGATGCCGACCGCTGCTGCCTGTTCGGGCACGAGGCTAAGCGGGGTCATGCCCGGCTGGGTGTTGGTTTCGAGCACGAAGATGCCGTCTGCGCCCAATTCATCATCCCAGCGAAAATCGGTGCGGCTGGTGCCGTGACAGCCAAGCACCTGATGCGCGCGGATCGCATATTCCTCGCACAAGGCAGCAATTTCGGGCGGGATTTGCGCCGGGCACACATGGAGTGTGCGGCCTTCGGTGTATTTGTGTTCGAAATCGTAGAACCCGTGATCGATGATGAGTTCGGTCACGCCCAGCGCGCGCGGGCCATCGGGGCCATCCAGCACAGCGGCGGTGAGTTCGCGGCCCTTGATGAAGGGTTCTGCCAGCAGCTCAGTAAATTCCTGCCACGGGCCGGTGGCATTAGGACTGATCGGATTGCCCACGTTGCTATCGGCGGTGACAATCGCAACCCCGACCGATGAGCCTTCGTTGACGGGCTTCAGGACATAGGGGCGCGGCAGCGGGTCGCGCTCATAGAGTTCCTCGCGCCTCACGATCCGCCCGCCCGGCATCGGTATGCCGTGGGGCACCAGTGCCTGCTTGGTGA
>MEDW01000098.1 GCA_001724215.1 Erythrobacter sp. SCN 62-14
CGCTCGGGCGTCAGGTCTTCGTAATTGTCATCGTTGATCTGGACCATCGGCGCGGTGGCACAATTGCCCATGCATTCGACTTCGGTGAGGGTCCACAGGCCATCTTCGGACACTTCGCCCTTCTTCATCCCGCGCTTTTTGCAGGCAGCTATGATGTCGTCGCTTCCGCGCAACATGCAGGGCGTGGTGCCGCACACCTGAACGTGGAATTTGCCGACCGGCTTCAGATTATACATGAAGTAGAAGCTGGCGACTTCGAGCACGCGGATCACCGGCATGTCGAGATATTGCGCGACATATTCGATCACCGGCAGCGGCAGCCAGCCCTGCGTATCGGTCTCAGCGCCGACCTGACGCTGGGCGAGATCGAGCAGCGGCATCACCGCCGAGCGCTGACGGCCTTCGGGATATTTGGCGATGTGCCAATCGGCGGTTTTCTTGTTCTCCGGCGTCCACGCGAAGCCGCCCCAGCGGGCGCGCAGTTCGGGGGTGTCGGGAGCGGGGGTACGGTCAGCCATCAGCGGATGAACTCCACGCGAGAGCACTTGTCGCCCTCGAAAGAATAGACAGCCACGACATCGAAGGGTTCAACCAGCGGCGAACCATCGGTGGCAGGGCCGCGCGTCACATGCTCACGCATCAGCACGTAGTTGCCGATTTCCTGCGCGTGGGTCACGTCGGCGCGGTTCTCAGGCCAGCGCGCAAAAGCGGCGGCGAGGCCTGAGCGGGTGCCTTCCTTGCCATCGCGCACCACATCGCCCCGATAATTCGCTTCTGAAGCGTCATCCGTCATGAAGGCGACATAGGCATCGACGTCCTGCGCATTATAGGCTGCAATCATTGCCTTGGCGGTGTCGAGATTGCTCACCGGTCACACTCCCCGAACACCACGTCGATCGCGCCCAGAATAGCGGTCGCATCGGGCAGCATATGGCCGCGGCTCATCATATCCATGGCTTGCAAGTGCGAGAACGCCGTGGGGCGAATCTTACAGCGATAGGGCTTGTTCGTGCCGTCGCTGACGAGATAGACGCCAAACTCACCCTTGGGGCTTTCGGTCGCGACGTAAACTTCGCCCGCAGGCACGTGAAAACCTTCGGTGTAAAGCTTGAAGTGATGGATCAGGCTTTCCATCGATTGCTTCATCTCGCCGCGCTTGGGCGGTGAAACCTTGCCATCGGTGCTGGCGACGGGGCCTTGCGGCATATCGCGAAGGCACTGCTTGATAATCTTGGCGCTTTCGTAAACTTCCTTCACGCGCACCATGAAACGATCATAGCAATCCGAATTGGTGCCAACCGGAATATCGAATTCCATGCGGTCATAGACATCATAGGGCTGCGATTTGCGCAGATCCCACGGGATGCCCGCTGCACGGATCATCGGGCCGGAAAAGCCCCACGCAATCGCATCTTCGCGGCTGACAATGGCGATATCGACATTGCGCTGCTTGAAGATGCGGTTGTCGATGACAAGGCTCATCGCGTCTTCGAACAGCTGAAAGAAGCGGTTGTCGAGCCAGTCGCCAATGTCGACGAGCAGCTTTTCCGGCACATCCTGATGGACGCCGCCAGGGCGGAACCATGCGCTGTGCATCCGCGCGCCCGAAGCCCGCTCGAAGAAGTTCATGCAATCTTCGCGCAGTTCGAACACCCACAGGTTGGGCGTCATCGCGCCCACATCCATGACATGCGCGCCGATGTTGAGCATGTGGTTGCAGATACGGGTCAGTTCAGCAAACAGCACGCGCAGATATTGAGCGCGCAGCGGCACTTCGAGGTTCAGCAGCTTCTCGATCGCCAGCACATAGGAATGCTCCATGCACAGGGGCGAGCAGTAATCGAGCCGGTCAAAATAGGGGAGCGCCTGCAGATAGGTCTTGTGCTCGATCAGTTTTTCGGTGCCGCGATGCAGCAGGCCAACGTGCGGATCGATCCGCTCGATCACTTCGCCGTCGAGCTCCATGATCATGCGCAAAACGCCGTGCGCCGCCGGATGCTGGGGGCCGAAATTGATCGTATAATTGGTGATGACCTCGCCTTCGGTTGTCGGCGATTCTTCGAGTTGGAAGCTCATTGGCCGCCCTCCTCTTTGGCCTTTTCATCAGCCTTTTCGTCTCCGGGCAGGACGTAATCCGCACCTTCCCACGGGCTGAGGAAATCGAAGGTCCGCATTTCCTGCGCAAGTTCGACCGGTTCATAAACCACGCGCTTTTCCTCCTCGGAATAGCGCAGTTCGGTGTAACCCGTCATCGGGAAGTCCTTGCGGAACGGATGCCCTTCAAAGCCGTAATCGGTGAGAATGCGGCGCAAATCAGGATTGCCCGCAAAAGTCACGCCGTACATGTCGAAAACTTCGCGCTCCAGCCAGCCAGCGTTCGGCCACAGCGTCGTGATGGTTGGAACCGGCGTGTTTTCATCGGTCGAACATTTCACCATCACGCGGTGGTTCTTGGTGAGGCTCAAAAGCATGTAGACGACTTCGAAGCGTTCGGGGCGCGCAGGGTAATCCGCGCCCGCAATCTCCATCATCTGCTGATACTGGTGATCATCGCGCAAGATGCGCAGCACCTTGGCCACAGCGTCACGCTGAACACGGAAAATCACTTCGCCGTGGGATTCTTCAGCTTCGATCAGCCAAACGCCGATGCTTTCCGAAATGGCGTTGATCACGCCTTCATTCGAAGCAAAGCGCGGGGCGGAATGCACAACCTTCATCTGCAAAGCCCCTTACCGCTCAATGGTGCCAGTGCGGCGGATTTTGCGCTGCAATTGCATCACGCCGTAAAGCAGCGCCTCGGCTGTCGGCGGGCAGCCGGGCACATAGATATCGACCGGAACAATCCGATCGCATCCGCGCACCACCGAATAGGAATAGTGATAATAGCCGCCGCCATTGGCGCAGGACCCCATGGAGATCACATACTTGGGATCGCTCATCTGATCATAGACCTTGCGCAGGGCAGGCGCCATCTTGTTGCACAGCGTGCCGGCAACGATCATCACGTCCGACTGGCGCGGGGATGCGCGCGGAGCAATGCCGAAACGCTCCATGTCATAACGCGGCATGTTGACGTGGATCATTTCGACCGCGCAGCACGCGAGGCCGAACGTCATCCACCACAGGCTGCCGGTGCGCGCCCATTGGAACAGTTCTTCGGTCGAGGTCACAAGGAAGCCCTTGTCGTTGACCTCGCTTTCGAGCGACTTGAAGAAAGCGGCGTCAGGCTGGCGCAACTCGCCACCTTGGGCGGTGGGAAGCGCAGACAGTGAACCAAGTCCCTGGGGAGGAGAAACCGTATTTGTCATTCCCAGTCCAACGCCCCTTTCTTCCATTCATAGGCAAGACCAACCGCAAGGATGAACAGGAACACCATCATCCCCGCCCAGCCGACAAATTGCGTTTCCTTTAGGCTCACCGCCCACGGGAACAGAAAGGCCGCTTCCAGATCAAAGACGATGAAGCTGATCGCCACGAGGTAGAACCGCACATCAAACTGACTGCGCGCGTCCTCGAAGGCGGGAAAGCCGCATTCATATTCGGAAAGCTTTTCCGCATTGGGATTGTGCGCGCCGGTCAGACGCGAAACCGCCATCGGCGCGACCACAAACAGGATCGACAAGCCAAAGGCGATAAAAATGAAAATCAGTATCGGCAGATACTGGCTGAGGTCGATCACGGCTATGTCCAAGCTATTAATCCCGGGGCTCCCGTAGGCTTGTAACATAGCGTGCGCAAGAGCGCGACTCGTTGAAAACCCCGCATGAGTGTTGCAGGAAAATCAACAAGCCTTGCAGGGTGAGGCGCAGCGCGCGCCCCGCCTTCAGGCGAGGGTTGGCTTGCCTTACTTAAGCAACCGCGCCGCCGCCTTGGCCGTGGCGGCACCATAAGGCGGCTTGAACCCACCAAGCTTCGCCACATCCACCTTGGGCTGATGATATACCGCGCGTGCATGGCTGAATTCGCGGAAGCCTTCGACCGCGTGATAGCTGCCCATGCCCGAAGGCCCGATCCCGCCAAAGGGCAGGTCTTCCATCGAGACATGGAACACCACGTCATTGGTGGTCACGCCCCCCGAAATGGTGCGGGTGAGCACGCGCTCCTGCTCCGCCTTGTCCTCGCCAAAATAATAGAGGCCAAGCGGGCGATCATGCTCGTTGACATAATCAATCGCCTGATCGACCGACTTGTAGGTGGTGACTGGCAACACCGGCCCGAAAATTTCCTCCTGCATCGCGGCCATGTCCTGTGTGGCGTTGCGGATGATGGTGAGCGGCAATTTGCGCTGGTTCGAATTGCTGAAATCTTCGCCTGCCGGATTGACCTCAATCACTTCGGCGCCCTTGTCGCGCGCATCTTCGATCAGGCTCTTGAGGCGAGCGAAATGGCGGTCTGAGACAATCGAGGTGTAATCCTCGTTATCAAGCAAGGTGGGATACATCGACGACGCGCCCGCAACGACGCCGGCAATCGCCTCGTCTTCCTTCTCCTCGGGCACGATCAGGTAATCGGGCGCAAGGCAGATTTGCCCTGCGTTCATCATCTTGCCCCAGGCAATCCGCTCACCTGCCTTTGCCAGATCGGCGCTGCGGCCCATGATGACAGGCGATTTGCCGCCCAGTTCCAGCGTAACCGGAACGAGGTTTTCGGCGGCTGCCTGCATCACCCGGCGGCCCGTTGCGGTGGAGCCTGTGAAAACCAGGTGATCGAACGGCAGGCTCGAAAAAGCACCCGCCACTTCCGGCCCACCGGTGATCACAGCGACTTCTTCGGGAGCGAAATATTCGGCCGTGAGATCAGCCATCAATTCGCTGGTCCGCTCGGTGAATTCCGAAGGCTTGATCATCGCGCGGTTGCCAGCAGCCAGCACCTGCATGAGCGGGCCAAAGGCTAATTGCAGTGGGAAATTCCACGGCGCAAGAATCCCGATCACGCCCTTGGGTTCATAACGCACCTCGGCCCGCGCGCCGAGCAGGCCCAAGGGAAATTGAACCTTGCGCTTTTCGGTCTTGGCCCAGCGATCCATGTTCTTGAGCGCATCATGCCCTGCCCCCACCACGGCGGCGACATCGGTCAGCATGGATTGCGCAGGCGAACGTCCGCCAAAATCCGCGCTCATCGCTTTGGCGAATTCCTCACCGTGTTCGCGCACCAGCGCCATGGCACGGCGAATGCGATCCTTACGCTGGCTCATCGGCTCGGGCCGCGAAGCGGTGAAAGCGTCGCGCTGACGCTTCAAAAGGGTTTCCATTTCGGCGCGGCGGTCATCGGCCATGGGGTTCTCTCCGGATCATGCGTTTTGATTTGCAATCCTTGTCGCGCAAAGCGCCCGCCCTTGCAAGCGCTCTGCCTAAACAGACCCAAAGGCCCATTGCGCGCGATTGCAAATGCCGCAATGCAACATTAGGAACTGCCCCCGACAACTCCAAAGAAATCTCGCAAAAGGAACTTGCCCCATGGCCCAGCTTTCCCCCGCCGATCCGGTTGTGATCCTCTCTTATGCGCGCACGCCAATGGGCGCGATGCAGGGCGCGCTAGCCGATGTGCCCGCGACCGATCTGGGCGCGATTGCGGTCAAGGCTGCAGTGGAGCGTGCCGGCGTTGCAGGCGAGGATATTGACCGCGCCTATATGGGCTGTGTGCTGCCGGGCGGCCTCGGCCAAGCTCCG
>MEDW01000099.1 GCA_001724215.1 Erythrobacter sp. SCN 62-14
CCCGCCTGCTCAGGGAGAGGCTCAGCTGGTGTAGATCGGCAGTGAAGTGCAGTTGCCGAGCGGGCTGTTAAAGTTCTGGATCGTCGAGTTGCAGGTCCAGCTGCCGAAGATCGACGTCAGCGCAGCGGCATTCTCAAGCGCGCCGATGAAGCTTCGGGTCGGGAAAAAGCTCGACAGGCCAGTGGCATCAAACGGCTGGATCGCTGCTTCGCCTGTGCCGTTCACCACACCATTGGTGAGGGTGATGGCAAAGGCCAGCTGGTTGCGCACGCCGGCGTTGACGCGGTCAAGCACCTGCTGATCGGTCACACCCTGCGAACCTTGGGTCGGGCGCGTATCACCGCATTTCGCAACCACGGCGTTGATGCCAATCAGCGCTGCCAGCGTGGGCGCCTCGTCGATGCGATAACACACGTTCTGTGCATCGATCACGCCGTTGGTGAGCGAAAGCGCTGCGCCGCCGCGCGCACGCACCACCGAAGTGGATTCGCGCGAGCGCTGGACGAAGGTGAAGTTATTCACGAACATCCGGGTCTGCGGCAGAGCGTTGATATTGGTGCGAACACCATCGGGCGAGTCGAGCTCGATGATGCTGTCGCCCGTGGTCTGACGCTGCACCACCAGCGCGGTGTCGATGAAGTTCTGCGCGCCAGTGTCGGTGTCGATCGAATCGTCCGATGCGCCGATCACCGCGATGTTGCGCACGTTGACTGTGCCGCCGAAGAATTCGACGCCATCATCCGAGCTGTTGAAGCTGAACAGGTTTTCGATGATCGTGCCCGAACCCGTGCCGCCCGTGGTGAGCGATTGCAGTTCGTTGCCCTGTTCCAGTTCAAAACCCGAGAAGCGGATCTGGTTGAAGCGGAAGATGCCCGAATTGTCGGCGCTGTTGGTGCCGCCAAACGGAGTGGCAACCGCGGTGCCTTCGAGCTGCATTTCGCACTGCGGGTTGGCGTTGGGAGCCGACGGCGTGTTGAACACCAAGGTGTTGCAATCCGATACCGGCGCACGGCCGAGCAGCACCACGCCGCCCCACTGGGCATCGCTGTTGTCGTTGACAAGGCCAAGGATGTTGTCCCGGCTGGTCCAGATGATCGGACGTTCCGCCGTGCCTTCTGCGATCAGACGGTTGCCGCGATTGGCGACGAAAAGGCTCGCGCCCGAAGCGTACAGAATAACGCCCGGCTCAATCGTGACGGTGACGCGGGTGAGCGTGCTGGAGAAGCCTTCGTCCACGCCAACATTCACGCGGTCGCGGATCTCATAAACGAGACCCGGGATAAAGCGCAGCGTGTCATTGTTGGTGAAAGTGGTGGGCAGACGGCACACGCGATAGGTGCCGGTCGGACCCGAGATGGTCCCAACGTCAGTGAGACCAGCAGGCGTGCCGATCGTCGGGCAGCCCGCAGCCGGGGTCACCAGCGCCTGCGTGGGCGTCGGCGTGGGCGTTGGTGCGGGCGGCGGAGCCGGGTTGTTGATGATAATGTCACCGCTCGTGCCCGGCGAGACGATTTGATCAGCGCCGCAGCCCGCGAGCGCGAAAAGGCTGCAACCAATAACAAGCGTGCGTTGGACATTTTTCACGACAAGCGTTCCCCCAAAAATTCCGACGAATCGGCAAAGACAGGCGCCACAAGGACTGTGTGCGAAGCCTTCGCTAGGGGGTGTGCGTGACAGATTTTCGGCAGAGTTACAGTTTTGCGGCAATTCGCAAATTATGACTAAACTATGACAAATATGACCAGTTTTGAGAGATTGGGAGAGGCGCCGCCGCTCCAGAATGATGATATATTACATATATAAAACAGACATATATGCTGCTTAAATTGCAGAAACATGACAATGTTTCAGTTACGTTGCATTTTGATGAAACCTGCTGCAACATTTCCTCCTGTTGCTCATCAGGAGAACCGCTCATGTTCATCACCGCGCTTGCTCTTTCCCTTGGCGCTTCCGCACAGCTCAGCGCTCCTTCGACGCCGCCGGCCATGGAGGGGATTGAATGGCCGGGTGAATTGGCGGTTGGTCCGCTTCTCGCGCGGCGCCATGACGAAGCGATCAGCCTGCTCGAACAGGCGCGCCGAGATAATCCGAACGATCCTGCAGTTCTGATCAACCTCGGCATCGCCCATGCCCAGATCGGGCAGGACCAACAAGCCCGCGCGCTGTTTTCGGCGGTGCTGGGGATGCGCGCGGAAATGGATCTGGCAACCTCGGGCGGACGAGTGGCCGATTCGCGTCAAATCGCCCGGCGCGCAATCCGGATGCTCGACCATGGCGAATTCCGTCTCAAGCCAGGCACCGCCAATCAACTCACTCTGCGTGACTGAGGGACAGGGCTGACAAAGAATTGCTGATAGCTTCTGCCAGCAGCACCCGTGATGGTCGCATCGGGGCCAAATAGGGGTCACCGCATGACGCTTTGCTGACGGGTTTCTTTGCGCCTGTCACTTGGCTGTCACTTAGGCTATCCAAAGGGGGCTTGCATGAGGGGCCCTCAATGATTCTCGTCAAGGCACAGCGCTGTGTGATTGCCTCGCTGCTGGCGCTGGTCGCCGCAGAGGCGCGCGCGGACGTGATGGAAGTCAGCGCCGAAGGCGTGCGCTGGGTGGCTGGCCCGCTGGTGGCCGCAGCTGCGCCAGTCCAAACCGGCGCAAGCCTTGGCGAAGGCCCCGAAGTTTCCGAAGCGCTGGTTGCCTATCCGCAGGCCAATGCAGCCCGTGTGCCGGGGCGCTATGCCCCCAAGATCAATGAACTCGCAGCGCGCTATGATCTGAGCCCCAGCCTGCTCGAAGCGCTGGTGTGGCAGGAGAGCCGCTGGCGCGAAAACGCTGTTTCGCCTGCAGGCGCACGCGGCCTGGCGCAATTGATGCCGGGCACGGCGCGTTATCTCGGCGTGAACCCGGATGATCCCCACGCCAATCTTGAAGGCGGTGCGCGATACTTGCGCGAACAATTGAACCGCTTTGGCGGCGATCTCGAAAAGGCGCTGGCTGCCTATAATGCGGGGCCGGGCCGGGTCGAGCGTGCCCGCGGCATTCCCAATATCCGCGAAACGCGCGAATACGTCGCAGCGATTATGGGGCGGCTTGCTGCTCAGGCGCGCTGAACCGCTTGAGCGTGCGCGATTTTTTTGAAAGACTGATGGAACTATGATGCGATTTCTGACTGCTCACCTGTCCCGGCTCGCGGCGCTTGCGGCGTTGGCGATGATGCCTGCTGCGGCCCATGCACAAGGTGCCGATCCGGCAGGCTCGGGCCCGATCAATTCGGCGCTTTTGTGGCTGCAAGGCACGTTGCTTGGCACGGTGGCAACCACGGTGGCTGTGATGGCAGTGGCGGCGATTGGTTTCATGATGCTGACTGGCCGGATGAACTGGCGCTTTGGCGCGACTGTCATCATCGGCGTTTTCATCCTGTTCGGCGCGACCACCATCGTTGCCGGCATCCAGTCGGCAGCAGGCTAGGGCAGGGGCGATGAGCGAGCTTGTCCGCCACCCTGTGCACCGCGCGCTCACCCGCCCGCAGATGTTTGCAGGCGTGACGATGAATTTCTTCATCATCAATCTGATGGTGACGACGATTGCTTTCCTGATCCTCAAAAGTTTCTGGATCATCCCCGTGCCGATTGTGATGCACGTGATCGGCTATTTCGTCTCCTTGCGGGAGCCGCGCATTTTTGACCTCTGGATCACCAAGGTATCGAAATGCCCGCGCGTCCCCAATTTCAAACGCTGGGGCTGCAATTCCTATGCTCCGTAAAAAGGCCCCCTCATGGTGAAGTGGATTGGCCCTGCCGCGTGGAGCGCCAAGGAAGCCCGCGTTGGTGATCGGCTGCCCTATGCGCGGCTGATTGATGAAAGCACCGTGCTGCTGCGCGATGGTAGCGTGATGAGCGCCATTCAGGTTCCGGGGCTCTTGTTTGAAACCGAGGATGCTGCCGCGCTCAATGCCCATGCCGCCACGCGCGAAGTGATGCTGCGTTCGGCGCTCGATTCGCGGTTTGTGCTGTATCATCATGTGATCCGCCGCCGGGTTGAGGTGGAGTTGGACGCCGAGTTTCCCGATGCCCTGTCGCGCCATATTGATGCGCGGTGGAAGGAGCGGCTGGCAGGCGGCGCATTGTTCATCAACGATCAGTTCGTCACGCTGATCCGTCGGCCAGCGCGCGGCAAAACTGGCCTGCCCGAACGCATGGCACGGTTCTTCTCGCGCTCGCGGCAGGATGAGCTTGCGGCTGATCCCAAGGACATCCGATCCTTACGCGCTGCAATCAGCGCCTTGGTCGCCTCGCTGTCGGCCTATGGGGCAAGCGTGCTGGGCGAATATGCGGCTGAAGGGAGCAACACGGGCGGCACGCATTCGGAAATCCTCGAATTGCTGTCGGCGCTTTATAATGGCGAAATGCGCCCCGTGCGCCGCCCTGCGCCCGATACCGACATTGGCCAGATGCTGCCCTATCGCCGGGCGAGTTTCGGGCTCGATGCCATGGAATTGCGGGGCAGCTCAGCGCCCGATTTCGCGGCCATTCTGGGGCTGAATGATTACCCCGAGGCAACCTCGCCGGGCCTGCTCGATGGGCTGCTGCGCCTGCCTTACGAAATGGTCGTCACTGAAAGCTATGCGCCCAATGAACGCACCACCGCGCGGGAGCGGATTGATCTGGCGCTGCGCCGCTCGCGGTCTGTGGATGAGGAAGCGGCGGCAGAACGGGGTGAAATGATGGCCGCGCGCGATGCGCTCGGCAGCGGCGGGCTCGGCTTTGGCGATCATCACCTCACTGTGCTGGTGCGCGAGGCTGATCTGGGGCGGCTTGATGATGCGATGGCTTCGTGTGCTGCGGCATTGGCGGATACCGGCGCGATTGCGGTGCGCGAGGATACCAATCTGGAACCGGCCTTCTGGGCGCAGTTCCCCGGCAATGAAGGCTTTATCGTGCGGCGCGCGATGATCTCTTCCGCCAATATGGCCAGCTTCGCCTCGCTCCATGGCTTCGCGCTGGGGCAGGCCAGCGGCAACCATTGGGGCGAAGCGGTTACGCTGCTGGAAACCACTAGCTCCACGCCCTTCTTCTTCAATTTCCACCATGGCGACCTAGGCAATTTCAGCGTCATCGGGCCCTCGGGCTCGGGCAAGACGGTGGTGATGAACTTCCTTGCCGCGCAGGCGCAGAAGTTCGCACCCCGCACCATCCTGTTCGACAAGGATCGCGGCGCGGAACTGTTCATTCGCGGGATCGGCGGCCGGTATGACCGGATCGCGGCAGGCAGTCCGGCGGGCTTCAACCCGCTGGCCCTGCCCGACAGCGCCGCCAATCGCGCCTTCCTGCGGGACTGGCTGGGCGTGCTGCTGAAGGCCGAAGGGCCGGAGGAACTGGCCACTATCTCCGGCGCGGTCGATGCGGCCTATGCCAACGATCCCTCGTTGCGCCGCCTCCGCCATTTCCGCGAGCTGCTGGCCGGCACCCGTCGCCCGACGCCGGGTGACCTGGCCGACCGGCTGACACCGTGGATCGAAGATGGCGAGCATGGCTGGCTGTTCGACAATGCGGAAGACAGGCTGGACCTTTCCAACCGCGTGCTCGGCTTCGACATGACCGCGCTGCTGGAAAGCCCGCGCCTGCGCACGCCGGTGATGATGTATCTGTTCCACC
>MEDW01000100.1 GCA_001724215.1 Erythrobacter sp. SCN 62-14
TGGCTGCGTGGCGGTGAAGGCGCGACGAGTGCCATCGCCAAGGGTGAGGCAATCATGGCGGCGGCGGACACCCCGGTGCTGCTGCTCAATGCGCCCTTGGTGGCCGCGCGGCTGGGCTATCCTGACCTGTCCGGGCTCGATCTGCTCGAAGCCTTTGCCTTCGTCCACCCGGCGCGCTTTTGCGTGCCCACCCCGCGCGGGCTGGCCGAAGCCTTGGGCCTGCCTGTGCCAACGGGCGATGCCGATGTGCCAGAATTGCTGCAACAGGCAACAGGCGCATTGCTGGCGGCGGTGAGCGATCCCGAATGGTTCGAACGCGCCGGGGCGTGGAGCGCGCTGCAATCGCTGGAACGTCTGCGCTGGCCGTGGGCGCAGGTGTTAAAGCCTCACATTGCCAAGCCCGAAAAGGCCGAACGCTGGCTGTTTTCTGCGCTTCCCGAATGGGAGGAAACGCCCGAACGCGCCCAGCCGCGCCAAGTCGATCTTGCCCCCGCCGATGTGCTGGCGGAACTCGCGCGCCTGACGGGGAGCGAGGCAGAACAGCGCGTGGGCCAGCGCGCCTATTCCCAAGACGCCGCCCGCATCTTTGCCCCGCGCACCGCCAAGGGCGTGCCGCATCTCGCGCTCGCACAGGCAGGCACGGGGATTGGCAAGACGCTGGGCTATCTCGCGCCGGCGGCGCTGTGGGCAAGGGCCTCGGGCGGGACAGTGTGGGTGTCCACCTTCACCAAAAACCTCCAGCGCCAATTGCGCCGCGAAAGCAAGCGGGCTTGGCCGATGAAGCGCGCCGATGGCACGCCCCCTGTGGTGGTGAGGAAAGGCCGGGAAAATTACCTCTGCCTCCTCAATCTCGAAGACGCGCTGCAAGGCGGCTTTGCCGGGCGCCCTGCGGTGCTGGCGCAGTTGGTGGCCCGCTGGGCGGCCTTTACCAGCGATGGCGACATGATCGGCGGCGATTTGCCGGGCTGGCTCGGCACCTTGTTCCGAAAACGCGGCATTGCCTCGCTCACCGATAGCCGGGGCGAGTGCATCTATGCTGGCTGCCCGCATTACCGCAAATGCTTCATCGAACGCGCGGCCCGTGCAAGCGCGCAGGCCGATCTGGTGATCGCCAATCACGCGTTGGTGATGGTGAATGCGGCCCGCGCCCGCGATCCGGCGCAGCGCCCGACGCGGCTGATTTTCGATGAGGGCCACCACGTTTTTGACGCCGCCGATTCGACCTTCGCCGCGACCTTGTCGGCGCAAGAATGCATGGAGCTCAAACGCTGGATCACCGGCCCCGAACGCGAAGGTCGCGGACGCAGGCGCGGGCTGGCGGCGCGGCTGGCGGATCTTGCCAGCTATGATGAGGCAGGCAGCGAAGCAATCACCGCCGCCGTGAAAGCCGCCGCCCAGCTTCCCAGCGAAGGCTGGATGGCGCGCATTCACGAAGGCAATCCCTTCGGCCCCATCGAGGCCCTGCTCGCCGCGGTCCGCACCGCCACCTATGCCCGCGATGAAAGCGGTGCGGCAGACAGCGGCTATGGGATTGAGACAGAAGCCGCCGACCTACCCGGCGAAGTGATCGAGGCGGCCGGCAATGCTGCCGATGCCCTCGCCGCGATCCGCGTGCCGCTGATCCGATTGGGCGGCAGGCTCGAAGTCGTGCTGGCCGATCCGCCTGACTGGCTTGATGCACAGGGCCGCGCCCGCATCGAAGGCGCGCGGTTTGCGCTTGCCTGGCGGATTGATCTACTCGCTGGATGGGAAGCGCTGCTCGCCCGATTGGGCGGGCCTGCTGACCCCGAATTCGTCGATTGGCTGGCGGTGGATCGCTCCGACGCGCGTGAGTTTGACATCGCCATTCACCGCCGCTGGCTCGACCCGATGAAGCCTTTTGCTCGTGTTGTGCTCGAACCTGCTCACGGCGTTATGCTGACCAGCGCAACCCTCACCGATCGCATCGACAATGGCGATGAAGACGCCCAATGGGCGAGCGCCATCGCCCGTTCGGGCGCAGCGCATATCGAAGCGCGCCCCATGCTGTCTGCTGCCTCCAGCCCGTTTGATTACGCAGGCCGCGCCGAAGTGCTGATCATCACCGACATCAGGAAAGGCGATCTGCCTGCCCTTGCCGGAGCATACGCGCGCATCATCGAGGCGAGCGGCGGCGGGGTGCTCGGCCTGTTCACCGCGATCCGGCGATTGCGCGCCGTCTATGGCCGGATTGCCGATCGCCTCGCGCGCGCGGGCCTTCCCGTCTATGCCCAGCATGTTGACCCGATCGACACCGGCACACTGGTCGATATTTTCCGCGACGATGCCCGCGCCAGCCTGCTGGGCACCGATGCCCTGCGCGATGGGGTGGATGTGCCGGGCGAATCTTTGCGCTGTGTGGTGCTGGAACAAGTGCCATGGCCGCGCCCCGATATCCTCCACAAGGCGCGCCGCGCCGCAGGCGGCGGCAGTGCCTATGATGATCGGATCATCCGCGCCCGGCTCGCCCAGGCTTTCGGGCGGCTGATTCGGTCCAAGGATGATGCGGGCCATTTCATCGTGCTGTCCTCGGCCTTTCCCACGCGGCTGTTGTCGGCCTTCCCGCAAGGCACGCCGGTTTTGCGCCTGACGCTTGATGAGGCTTTACAACGCCTCGCGGCTGGTGTTTCGAGTGGCGGGACCGCGCCGGACACTACCGGCCCCACTCACGCACCCGAGGATGAACGCCTGACATGAAAACCCTTGGTCTTTTGCGTCACGCTAAATCGGACTGGGACGATCCCTCGCAGCGCGATTTCGACCGCGGGCTGAATGAACGCGGGCGCAAGGGCGCGCGGGTGATCGGGCGGCACATCCGTGAACATGGGCCTGAATGGGATCTGGTGCTCGCCAGCCCTGCCGCGCGGGTGACGGCGACGCTTGAAGGCGCGCAGCTGCCGCAAGCGCCGATCTATGACCAGCGCCTCTATCTCGCCAGCTACGACACCATCATCGAGACGATTGAGGCCCACGCTGGCAAAGGTGCTGACGAGGCGCAAAGCGTGCTGATCGTTGGCCATAATCCGGGGCTTCAGGATGTGCTCTTGGAACTGGTGGCCCCTGCCAAGGAAAACCCGCTGTTCCGCGAAGCAGTCGTGAAATTTCCCACTGCAGCCTATGCCGTGCTCGAATGCGAGATCGATCACTGGTCGCAATTGAAGCGCTATTGCGCCGAAGTCACGCACTTCATCCGTCCGCGCGATCTCGACCCAGCGCTCGCGCCCAAGGATTAGGTGCGGGAGATCTGAACTGCGCGCAAGCGCAGCACGAGATCACGCGTTCCCGACCACAAAACACGCCGCTGCCATCAGCGCGCCTGCCAGCCGATTGGAACGGAACCGGGCGAGCGGATTATCCGGGTCTTGCGGATCAAGCGTTGCCACCTGCCAGATGAGATGCGCCGCGACCGGCAACAGCGCGAGCAGCGCCAAGGGATCGGGGCGGTAGAGCCATACGCCCAGTCCCCAGAACCCGATGGCGGCGGCATAGAATGCTGCCACCCCGCCTGTCACCTTGCTCCCCATCGCCAGCGCGGATGAGCGGATGCCGACCAGCGCATCATCCTCGCGGTCTTGCAGGGCATAGATGGTGTCATAACCGATCACCCAGCAGATCGCGCCTGCATAGACCGCCGCGAGCGCGCCGAGGTTATCAAGCCGCAGCTCGCTCCAGCCCACCAGCAGCCCCCAGTTGAACACCATGCCAAGCCACGCCTGCGGCCACCAGGTGATGCGCTTCATGAAGGGGTAAGCGGCGACCAGCGCGAGGCTGGCCAAAGCCACCGCTTGCGCCTGCCAGCGCAATTGCAACAGCACGACCAGCCCCACCAGACTCAATGCCACCAGCCAGCCCCATGCAAGCTTCTTCGACACTCGCCCGCTGGCGACGGGGCGCGATGCGGTGCGCGCGACCTTGGCATCAAGATCGGCGTCGACAATATCGTTATAGACACACCCCGCCCCGCGCATCGCGATGCTGCCCAAGAGCAACCAGCCCAGCAGCGCCAGTTGCAGCCCTTCTCCCGCCAGCCACACGCCAAAAACACAGGGCCAGAACAAGAGCCACCAACCAATCGGGCGATCAAACCGCGCCAGCAGCGCCAGATCGCGCAGGCCCTGCGGCAGGCGCGCGACGAAACCTCTATGCTCGCTATCAGGCACGATCTCGGTGTTCATGCTTGCCCTCTAGCGGCATGGACGCCTAGTTGAAAGCCATGCCCGCGAAACCTGCATGGCCCCCGAAAAGCGCCCCGCGCCTGTTTGTCGAACAGCAATTGCGCGAAGGCGACCGCGTGATGATCGAAGGCGGGCAGGCCCATTACCTTGCCCGCGTCATGCGTGCGGCCATAGGCGATGCGGTCATCCTGTGCGACAACCTCACCGGCGAATGGGCCACACGGGTTGCCGATGTCACCAAGCGCGAGGTGATGCTTGAGGTGTCAGAGCGGCTCCGGCCGCGCGAGGCTGTGCCTGATCTGTGGCTGTGTGCGGCATTGCTCAAGAAAGACCGTTTTGACATGGTGCTCGAAAAAGCGACCGAACTGGGTGCGGCCCGCATTCAGCCCATCATCACCCGGCGCTGTGTGGCGGATAAGCTCAATCTCGAACGCGCCCGCGCCCTCACCACCGAGGCGGCGGAACAATGCGCCCGCACCGCGCTGCCCGAATTGGCTGAGCCGGTGAAACTGGCAAGCCTGCTGGCCGATTGGCCCGAAAGCCGCGCGCTGTTTTTTGCCGATGAGAACGGCGGCGAATCTGCCGCTGCCACCTTTGCTGCCCACTCCGGCCCGGCTGCGCTCCTGATCGGCCCCGAAGGCGGATTTGACGAAGCCGAGCGCGCCGCTATCCGCGCCCACCCGGCCGCGCGCGCCATCAGCCTTGGCCCGCGTATCCTGCGCGGCGAAACCGCCGCCATCGCCGCGCTTGGGCTATGGATGGCCACCAGCGGCGACTGGTGATGCGCCTCTTACAAAGGCGTTTTGCGCTTCCCACATCAAAGCCAGTTTTCTAAGGCAACCGGCCACACAGGGGCATTTCTTCGATGAGCACGCGCGAGACCACCACGGCTGACGATCCGATCATCGAGAGCCTCAATCAATTGGTGGCGCCGATGATCAAGGGCGAAAAGCCCAAGGATCAGTGGCGGATCGGGACCGAGCATGAAAAGCTCGTTTACAAGAAATCCGATCACCGCGCGCCCTCCTATGAAGAGCCTTGCGGCATCCGTGATCTGCTCATGGGCCTTACTGAATTCGGCTGGACCCCGGTGGAAGAAGGCGGAAATGTCATTGCGCTG
>MEDW01000101.1 GCA_001724215.1 Erythrobacter sp. SCN 62-14
GATGGCACTCGTCGCGCCTTCACCGCCACGCAGCCATGTGCCGCCATGGCTGGCATGGAGCGCGGGCAGGCTGACGCGCGGCAAATCGGTGGGCGGAGAGGTCACTTAAGCGACACTAAGGCCTCTTAATGCCCCCGTAAACGTGGCTCTGGCCGCTTATGCGGCGCTAATTCGCTTGAAGTGCGCCTGCGCCTCTGCCTATGCGCTGTGCCCATGATTACCGATGATCTGATCGCCGCCGCTCGTGTGTCCAAGGCCTGGCCGTTCCAGGAAGCGATGAAGCTGGTCAAGCGTTACCCGCAAGGCAAACGCGATGCCGATGGCGCGCTTCAACCGGTGTTGTTTGAAACCGGCTATGGCCCCTCGGGCCTGCCGCATATCGGGACCTTTCAGGAAGTCTTGCGCACCACGCTGGTGCGGCGCGCCTATGAGGTGCTGACCGGCGGCGCGCCGACGCGGCTGGTCGCGTTCAGCGATGACATGGACGGCCTCAGGAAAGTGCCGGACAATGTGCCCAACAAGGAGCTGCTCACTGCCAATCTCGGCAAGCCTTTGACGCGCATTCCCGATCCTTTCGGCACGCATGAGAGCTTTGCCCATCACAACAATGCGCGCCTGTGCGCTTTCCTTGACCAGTTCGCCTTCGACTATGAATTCGTGTCGGCGTCCGATTGCTACAACAGCGGCGAGTTTGACGAGGCGCTGCGGCAAGTCCTGCGCCATTATGATGCGATCATGGCGATCATGCTGCCCACCTTGCGCGAAGAACGCCGCCGCACCTATTCGCCGGTGCTGCCCGTCAGCCCCACCAGCGGCGTCGTGTTGCAAGTGCCGGTCGAGGTGGTCGATGCGGAAAACGGCATCGTGCGCTTCGAGGACGAGGGCGAGACAATCGAACACTGCATCTTTGGCGGCGCGGCCAAGCTGCAATGGAAGGTCGATTGGGCGATGCGCTGGTATGCGCTGGGCGTTGATTATGAAATGTGCGGCAAGGACCTCACCGACAGCGTCACCCAATCGGGCAAGATCGTGCGCGAACTGGGCGGGCGCAAGCCCGAAGGGCTGATCTACGAGCTGTTCCTCGATGCCAAGGGCGAGAAAATCTCCAAGTCCAAGGGCAACGGCCTCTCGATCGAGGAATGGCTGACCTATGGCAGCGAGGAGATCCTTGGTTTCTACATCTTCCGCGAGCCCAAGAGCGCCAAGCAATTGCACGCCGGCGTCATCCCCAAGGCGATTGACGAATATTGGCAATTCCGCGCCGCCTTGAAGGACCAGCCGCTCGACAAGAAGCTGGGCAATCCGGTGTGGCATTTGCTGTCCGCCAATGCCGAGGCGCTGGGCGAAACTCCGGCAGGTGCGGGCGAGGCGCTGCCCGTGCCCTTCAGCCTGCTGCTCAATCTGGTGGGCGTGCTGGGGGCCGAGGCCACGCGTGAGGCGGTGTGGAGCTATCTTGGCAACTACATCGCCGACGCTGATCCCGCAGCGCACCCGGCGCTCGATGATCTGGTGGGCAAGGCGCTCGCCTATAACCGCGATTTTGTGGCGCCGACGCTGGTGAAGCGCGCGCCTCAAGGCGGGGAAGTCGCCGCGCTGCAAGCGCTCGATGCGGCTTTGGCTGAGGCGCCTCAAGACATGAGCGCCGAAGACCTGCAAACCATTGTCTACGAAATCGGCAAGCGCGAGGAGTTCGGCTTTGAAAACCTTCGCGACTGGTTCCGCGCGCTTTACGAAACCCTGCTCGGCTCTGAACAAGGCCCGCGCATGGGCAGCTTCATCGCGCTTTATGGGATCGGCCCGAGCCGCAAACTGATTGCCGATGCGCTGGCGCGCTGATTTTTGCTGAAAACCGGGGGGATTTTGACGATGGGTAAAGTGGCCGCAAACCTGCTGGCGCTGGCTGCGCTTGGCGTAACGAGCGCTGCGCAGGCTCAACCAATGTACACAGGCGGCAATCGCCCCGTCATGCTGATTGCCGATGGCGATGGCTTGCCGCCTTGCACCCCTGCCATGATCATGGACAGCGAAGCGGGCGCGCCGGGCGGGGGCGGGGGCATCATGGTGTTCCCCGGCGACAGCACCGATCTCGATTTCCACGACACGCTGGTGGATGGCGATCCCGTCTGGCTGTGCGAGCTGAGCGATGACATGGTCGGCATCGTCTATTCGCGCAGCGGCGATGAGGATTGCGAACTGGATACGCCCGACGGCGAAGACCGCCCCTATCTCGGCCCGTGTGATTGGGGCTGGGTCAAGGCCGAATGGGTGAGCGTCGTCTCGCCGTAAGGCTCAGCGCCCGCTTCAGCGCCCCAATCCTATCGCCATGCCCGCGTGCGATACCACCGAGTAATGACATATTTCGCACCGCTCACCACGGGTGAACCTGCGTGCATGGTATCAACATTGGGCGTGCCATCAGGGTGCGCGTTGTTCCAGATCATCAGCACGCCGGGCTTGGGCTCGATCTTGATCCCGACATGGGTGAAATGCGTGTCGCCGCCTTGTTCAACGGTGTTGAGATAGGCCATCGCTGTCCACGAACGCTGCCCACCGCGCGCTTTTTCCAGCTTCCAGTATTTCTCGGAAGTGTAGAACCAGTCATTATGCGGTTTGAACTGCTGGCCCGGCAAATAGCGCTGGCCCTGAATGGGCTCGCCAAAGGTGGGGTCAATCCCCAGTGCATCATCAATCCGCCGGGCAATGCCCATCACAAAGCTGTCGCAAGGATCAAGATCGCCCGAAAAGGAAGTGCGAAAGCCGCTGGCATAATCGAGCTCATGCAGGCTCGACGGGCGCGCGACCGCATCGATCATGTCGATCAATTGCTGGCATTCCGCTGCGCTCAGGAAATCGCCAATGGCGAAGATTTCCGCCTTGTCGGTGGGAACCTTGTAAACCGCCGGATCGCCTGCCAGCCGCGTGCGCACAATGGCGCCGACTTGGGCGAGCCCGGCCTGATCGGCAATCTCTTCGCAAGGCGGTGTGTTGGCCATAGCGCCCTACATACTCAAGGCGCCCGCCGAGGCAAGCCTGTGCCCGATGCGCCAATTCACTGCCCCCGCCAGAAGCCTTTCCGACGGGGGCAGCGCCCTGCTGCTGGCAGCTTGCTTACCAGAAGAAGTTCTGGATTACGTCCACAACTTCGCCGGTGAATACGTCGACGAGCAGCACATCGTCATAATAGCGCACCCAGCGGAACCGCGCACCCGGCGGAGGCAGGCGGAAAGCCCAGGGGTCATTCAGGAAGAACCGCGGCTGGAAGAACAGCGGATCAAGGAAGAACCCGATGCCCACCGGACGATAGAAGTGGCCTGCGAATGGCGCGAAATAGGGACCCGGTGCAAACAGGAAGCGATTGGCCTGACGATGCCCGATCCAGTTGAACCGGCGGTTGTCGCGCCAGCCACGATCCCAGCGCGCACCATCGCGGAAACCCTGACGATAGGCTTTCTGATTGCCACCGCGCGCGCCATCGCGCCAATTGTCGCGCCCGCCGCGGCGGTTATCAGCCCAGTTGCGATTGTCACCCCGCCGCCCGTCGCGCAGATCGCCGCGATTGTCGCCGCGCCGCCCACTGCGCCAGTCATTGCGATCACCATCGCGCCTGTTTTCGGCCCAGTTGGTGCGCCGGTCCTCAACACCGCGAGCCGTGTCGCGACCTTCGCCGCGTCCGCTGCGCTGCGTGATGTTGGCCACGCCCGCACCAGCCACCGCGCCCGCACCAGCCGCCCCGGCAACCACCGGTGTGCTCGCCGATGGGCTGCCGGTTTCGGCAGGAGCGCGCCGGGCAAAGCCTTCGCGGCCCGAACGCTCACCACGCGATGAGGAAAAGCCTCGGCCTTCGCTGCGAGCAGAGGGCGCAGCGGTCTGATAGGAAGCGTTGCCGCTCGCTTCGGTGCGCGATGCATAGCCGCCCGTAGCGTCTGCACCACCGCGCCCGCCTGAATAGCCGCCGCCACGCGAAGACGCGCTGGCTGCAGGGGCGCTTGCACTGGCCGCATAAGAGCTTGCGGAATTGCCCGCACTTGCGCGCGAGCTGCGGTCATAGCTGCCCGAAGAGCGCGATGAGGAACGCGCCGAGCCACTGTCTGAACGGCTTGAGCGGGTGACGCTCGCCTGCGAGCCGCCATAGCTGCGCCCGCTTGATGCAGAACTGCCGCCGGTGGCACGGCTCTGCGCACCGCCCCAGCTGCCCGAACGTGCGCTCGAACCGCCCGAGCGCATGCCCGCACCGCCGCCGCTGCCGCGTCCGCCGGAACTGGCGCTGCTGCGAGAGCCGCCGCGCCCCCGATCCTGCAGCGCTGCCGAAGAGGTGTTCGGATCGCTTGCCGCAGGCACGGCGTCGGAAAGAGTGTTGGCAATGGGAGCCGCACCAGCCGGAACGGCTGCTGCCAGCATCACCGCAAGAGCGCCAATCGCGCCAGAACCAAGCAATCGGGTGTAGATCATAACCGTCTCCACTGTTGCGGTTCCACCTCCCGCGGCAAATCACTATCTGCTGTTTAGTTCAGATAGACTGTCGCAAAGCTGAACAAATTCGGCAAGCCCGCGCGTCAGGCTTGACCATATGCGATGATGCGCGCCATGGCATGGCCCATGTTCGAAAGCCTTGAAGACGTGCGCCGCGATTGGCTGGGGCGCTTGGCCCGTGCGCCGCGTGATCGCAAATGCGCGATGCATACGCCCGTGGTGGTGAGCGCGCCGGCTGACGCGCGCGTGATGGTGCTGCGCGCCTTTGATCAGGCTGGCAGCACCTTGCGGTTCCACACCGATGCCCGCTCGCCCAAGGTGGCCGCGATTGCCGCTGACCCGCGCATGGGCGTCTTGTTCTATGACAAGAGCGCCAAGATCCAGATCCGCGTGCGCGGGACAGGGCGGGTCGAGACCACCGGCCCGGTGGTCGACGAAGCCTGGGCCAAAGGCACCAATTTCGCGCGCCGCTGTTATCTGGGCGAAGGGCCGGGGAGTGTCTCGGAGGTGCCCACCTCGGGCCTTCCGCCCGAATTCGAGGGGGTCGAGCCCGATGACGAACAACTCATCCCGGCGCGCGAGAATTTCGCGGTGCTGCTGATTGATGTGGCGGAAGTGGACTGGCTCTACCTCGCCCACACCGGCCATGTGCGCGCCCAGTTCACCCGTGCAGGCGAGGGGTGGGAGGGCCGCTGGGTTACGCCTTAAGCGGCGGCGGGCGGCGCTATCAGGCCACCCGCGCGCGTTCCTCAA
>MEDW01000102.1 GCA_001724215.1 Erythrobacter sp. SCN 62-14
TCGATCTTCGCCCACTGGGCGTCTGTCAGCACATAGCGGTCCATCCCAAGCTTGAATCACAATTCAACCCGCTTGTGAATCCCCACAGGCCCTAGGCTGCGGCGATCCGGCCCGCGTGTTCTTTCACCAGCGCGATCATATTGGGCACGCCCTGAGTGCGGTTGCTCGACAGCTGGTTTTTGAGATCAAACGGGGCAAGCGCGCCCATCACGTCCATTGTCGCCACTTCGGCGGCGGGCTTGTCCTGCACGGCGGCGATGACCAGCGCGACAATCCCCTTGGTGATGGCCGCGTTGCTATCGGCAAGGAAATGGAGCGCATCTCCTTGCGCGCCCGACGGATAAACCCACACCGCCGCCGAACAGCCGCGCACCAAAGTCGCGTCGGTTTTCAGCGCATCGGGCATGGGTTCAAGTTCGCGGCCAAGCTCGATCAACAGGCCATAGCGTTCATCGCCTTCGAGGAATTCATATTCCTCAAGAATATCGGAAAGAGTGCGCATGGCCGCTCACTTAGGAAGCGAAGCCGCGTGAGGGAAGGGGGCAAGTGGCTTTTCAGCCGAACAATCCGCCGGGGCGGGTGAAGGCGTGCCAGATCACATAGAACCAGCCGAAAAAGCCGTGCAAGATCGCCCACAGGATCGATTGGTGGAGGCTCCACGAAATCGCCACGGCAATCGCGCTGCCAAGCCCGATGCCCGCCTGCGTTGCGGTGTCACGCGCGCCGCTCACAATTCCACCCCGCTGGCGATGGCTTCCAGCTTGCGGATGCGTTCCTTGAGATCAGCCAGTTCGATGCGGGCCGCGCCCACGCCCGAATTCTCGTCCGGCTGGATGCGCCTCGTTTGCCCAAGCTCCTGCTGCTTCAGCTCAAGCCAGCCTTGCCACGCCTTCAGAAGGGTTCCTGCAATGATGCAAAGACCGATCAACAGGGCGCCTGCGACAATCACCAGAGGTTCGATCATTTGGCCTGATCCTCCTGTTTGCTGGGCGCCGGATCGAGCAGCCGCAGCGCTTCGATTTCGGCAGCGATGCGCGCGCGTTCGCGGGCATCGGTGCTGTTGTTGTCAGTGGCTATGCGTTCGAGCACCCTCACGCGCTCGCGCAAGTCTTCGAGTTCTCGGCGCGCGGTCTCAAGCTCGGCCGCGCTTCGTCCATCTCCGCGCGGGGCAAACACAGGGTTGCCGTCTTCATCGCGGGTGACGCCCAATTCGCGGTCGTGACGGCGGGTGTAAACCTGAACCACGGCCCAGATGGCGACGATGATGACGGCTGCGGTCCAGAAAGTCATTACGCTGCACCCTTGTCCTGAAGGTTGGCCAGCGCCCTATCCCGAAGCGCGTCGATTTCCGCGCCGAGGTGATAGCCGCCATCGGTGACGATCCGCTCGACATTGGCCATGCGGTCTTTCAGACTCCCAAGTTCCGCGCGCAGTTCGGCGTTTTCCTGGGTGAGCAGGGTGACACGCTGGGCGTTCTGCGCATCCGATCCGGGCTTCAGCGACTGGCCCCACATGCCTTCGAGCGGATAGCCGTTCTTGATCTTCATGCGAGTGGTCTGGAATGAGGCAAGGATGCCCATCGCGCCAAGCACGAAGCCACCGGCAACAATCCAGCCGAGATAGGGGAGAAAATCGGCGGCCGACATCACACGCGCTCCTTGTTCTCAAGGCCGAGCGGCACGCCTGCGCCTTCCTGATCAACGCGGCGAGTATCGCGCAGCGCCTCGATCTGGGTTGCGATGTCATAACCGCGATCGGTGACGATGCGTTCGAGCACTTGCACGCGGTCTTCGAGCCGCTGGATATGGGCAGCGTATTGCGCTGCCTTTTCCGCGGTTTGCTGGGCGGCTGCGGTGATTTGCATCTTGGCGATCTTTTGCTGATGCGATGTCCAGATCGCGACGATCGGGATCATCATGCCAATGATCGGGATAAGAATTCCAGGATTGAATGACATGGGTCTGCCCCCCTTGCTGTGGATGTGCGACCTTCAGCGCAGCCGCTCGATCTCGGCGGTGAGGCGCGGGTTGCTGGAAACATAGTGACTTTCCACCGCGGCCAGCCGCCGATCGATGTCGCGGAACTGTGCGCGGATTTCGCGTGCCGTGCGCTTGGGGCTTTGCCTTACGCCTTGCCAGTATTTCTGCTCGCTTTCGTCGCGATACAGGTAGGGCGGCTTCTTGTTCAGCAGAAACCCGGCGACGAAATAGGCAAGAATGGTCGTTCCGCTCAGCATGAAAATCGAGAGGAACGCCGCCATCCGCACCCAGAACACATCGATCCCGGTGTAGTCGGCAATCCCGGCGCACACGCCCATGATCTTGCCATTGTGCTTGTCGCGGTAAAGCGTGGTGCGGGGGCTGTTCATGCTCTCGTTCCCTTCTTTTCGGCCATCAGCTGTTCAAGCTCGCGCAGCTGATCATTGTCCTCAGCGTGTTCGGCCATCAGACGGCGGGCGGGTGTAAAGCCCGGGTCATCATTCGCCACCAGCCGTTCAACAGTTTCCATCCGCTGATCGAGCCGCTTGGCAAGGTTGTAGAGTTCCTCCAGCAAAACCTCGTCATCGGTGGTGATGGTGGCGGCGGTCTTCCACTTGGTAACATAGTGGAGGATCACCCAGGGCAGGCCGATGAAAATGGCCGCGACAACAAAGATGACTTCAAAATCCATGGCCTATTCCCCCTTGTCGTGATCGCTCTTGCCGAGCGCCTTTTTCATCGCTGCCAGTTCGTCGTCGATGGCATCGGCGCCTTCCAATGCGGCGATTTCATCGGCAAGGCTCGGTGTATTGCCTTCCGCAATCCGCAGCGCATCGGCACGGCCTTCGGCATAATCGACCCGGCGTTCGAGCTGGTCGAAGCGGGCAAGCGCCTCGTCGGTGCGTTCAGTGCTCAAAAGCGTGCGCAGCTTGACGCGGTTCTCCGCGCTTTCGAGACGGGCCGCGATGGCGGTCTGGCGGCTGCGGGCCTCGCGCAGGCGGTGCTGCAGCTTGGCGATGTCATCCTCGTAAGCGCGCAAGGCATCATCGAGCACGGCAATTTCTGCCTTGAGCTGATCGGCCATGTCAGCGGCCTTCTTCTTTTCCACGAGCGCCGCGCGGGCGAGATCCTCGCGGTCTTTGGAGAGCGCCAGCTGCGCTTTTTCCGCCCAATCGGCCTGCAGGCGATCAAGTTTCACACAATGGCGGTGCATCTCCTTCTGATCGGCAATCGTGCGCGCAGCGCTAGCGCGGACTTCAACGAGCGTTTCCTCCATTTCGAGGATAATCATGCGGATCATCTTGGCCGGATCATCGGCCTTATCCAGCATGTCGTTGAAATTGGCAGCGATGATATCGCGGGTGCGGCTGAAAATGCCCATGAAGGCTACTCCATCAAGAAAGGATGCGGCGCGTTCGCCAGCGGTTATACGCTCACGATTTTGCGTCGGAGTGGGGCTGCGGCGCAAGGCCTCAATTTCCTCATCCAGACGCGAGGCGCGGGCCTTTGCGGGGTGGGCCGGAGCGTCGCTGGCGGTTTCAGGACGCAGGGGACGAACGTCCTTGTCGCCAGCCGGGGTTGCGGGGGACTTGCGCTCCGGCCCTAAGGGATCAGGCTTGCTCATGCGATTTCCAGCGAGATAGCGGTGCCGATCAGCGCATGGCCTGAACCGCCGGCTCCGTTGCTGGCCGTGGTGGGAATGATCTGCGAGGTGAGCGCAATCATCAGCACCATCGCGGCAATGCTGGCGAGCGCGGCATGGCCGAGTTTGGATTGCCAGAAGCCCTGAGCAGTGTTGTTGCGGTTCAGCATGGTGGGTCTCCCCGGTTGAAACTTGGTTACGTGAAGGTGTTGTGCAACCGGCGTGCCAAACTCGAAAAACGGCGCAATTCCATCGTTTTTCTATGCCTGCGCGGGTGGTGATATGGTGTCTATTGCCAATGCTTGGCGAAATTCACTATAGCTTGGCCTGTGAAGCGCGAGAGTCACTTTATCGGCCAGTCGGGGGCCTTTCTGGACGCCGTCGAGCGCGCCAGCCGTGCTGCGCCGATGAGCCGGCCGGTGCTGGTTATTGGTGAACGCGGCACGGGCAAGGAATTGATTGCCGAACGCCTCCACCACCTCTCCAGCCGCTGGGATGAACCGCTTGTCACGATGAATTGCGCGGCCTTGCCGGAAACCCTCATCGAGGCGGAGCTCTTTGGCCACGAGGCTGGCGCCTTCACGGGTGCTACAAAAGCGCGCGCGGGCCGTTTTGAAGAAGCGGACAAGGGCACGCTCTTCCTTGATGAACTCGGCACGCTTTCGATGGGCGCGCAGGAACGCCTGCTGCGCGCGGTTGAATATGGCGAGGTGACCCGCATTGGCGCATCGCGTCCGGTCCGGGTGGATGTGCGCATTGTCGCAGCCACCAATGATGATCTCCCAAAGCTGGCGGCCAAGGGCGAATTTCGCGCCGATCTGCTCGATCGGCTCAGTTTCGAGGTGATCACTCTGCCGCCTTTGCGGGTGCGCGAGGGGGACATTGGCGTTCTGGCTGAACATTTCGGACGGCGCATGGCGGCAGAACTGGGCTGGGATGGCTGGCCCGGCTTTGCGCCTCACGTTATGGCGAGCCTTGAGGATTACGCCTGGCCCGGCAATGTCCGCGAATTGCGCAACGTGATCGAACGCGCGGTCTATCGCTGGGATGATTGGGGCCAGCCGATTGCCCATGTCCAGTTCGATCCGTTCGACAGCCCGTGGCGCCCGCGTGAGCCTGAACATCGCCGTTCTGCTGCCGCCGCACCTGCGCCTTCAGGTTCCACCCCACCATCAAACCTCGGGCACACTGGCGATCTGGATGCGATCACCGATCTGCGCGCGGCCGTCGATAGTCACGAACGCGCCATTCTGGTGCATGCGCTGGGGCGGCATCGCTGGAACCAGCGGCAAACCGCGCGTGCCCTTGGGCTGACCTATGATCAATTGCGGCATGCGATTCGCAAGCACGCGATACTCGAAGGGCAGGATGAGGCTTGAGACACAGCCGGCGCGGTAGTTTGTGAACCGCTCTCCGAAACCTACGCACACCTGCGCATAGCTGATGAAAGCTATGCGGCGAGGCTGCTGTTCGGTTCCTGCTTCATCGAGGCCAGTGCGGCTTGGCCGCACTTCCGTTTCACGCGGGGCTTGCGTCCCACGCCAGAGCGTTCCTCTCCACAGGCTGTCACCGCAGAGCTTGCGGCCAGA
>MEDW01000103.1 GCA_001724215.1 Erythrobacter sp. SCN 62-14
TTGCTCTATGTCGCGCCCGAACGCGCCTCAACCGCGGGGTTTCAAAGCCTGCTCGAACAGGCGGACATCGCGCTGTTTGCTATCGACGAGGCGCATTGCGTGTCCGAATGGGGGCATGATTTCCGGCCCGATTACCGGATGCTGCGCCCGGTGCTCGATCGCTTTGGGCACGTCCCACGCCTGGCGCTCACCGCCACGGCCGATCCCGCGACGCGCAGCGATATTCTGCGCGAGCTTGGCATTCCTGACGAAGGCCTGATTGTGTCCGGGTTTGACCGGCCCAATATCCGCTATACCATCACGCCCAGAGACAGCGCCGCGCGCCAGATCACCGATCTGCTCGCCCGCCTGCCGGGCGCTGGCATTGTTTATGCGCCAAGCCGCAAGGCGACAGAGGAAATCGCCGCCCAGATCGCGCGCACGGGCCGCGAGGCGGGGTTTTATCACGCGGGCCTGCCGCCCGAACGAAGGGCCGCGGTGCAGGCGCAATTCGTGGCATCAGAAAGCATGGTGATGGTCGCAACGATCGCCTTTGGCATGGGGATCGACAAGCCCGATGTGCGCTTTGTCATCCACGCAGGCCTGCCCAAATCGATCGAGGCCTATTATCAGGAAACCGGGCGTGCGGGCCGCGATGGCGATCCGGCCGAAGCCCATCTGTTGTGGGGCATGAGCGATTTTGCGCTTGCTCGCCAACGCTTGTCCGAGGTGGAGGCAGAGCGCCTGCCTGCCGAACAGGCGCGGCTCAATGCGCTGGCTGGATTGGTCGAAACGACGGAGTGCCGCCGGGCGGTCTTGCTGCGGCATTTTGGCGAAAACCCGCCTGCGCAATGCGGCAATTGCGACCGCTGCCTTGATCCGCCGGAGGTGATCGACACCAGCGAGCTGGCGCAAAAGCTGCTGTCGGCGGTCTATCGCACCGGGCAGAGCTTTGGCATTGCCCACATCGAAAAAGTGCTCACCGGCGCGCGCGATGAAAAAGTGACGGCGCGCGGCCATGATCGGCTTTCGGTGTTCGGGATTGTCGGTGGGGAGGACGCGCGCCTTTTGCGCCCACTTGCCCGCACGTTGGTGGCGACAGGTGTTCTGGCTCCCAGCGAGCATGGCGGCTTGATGCTGGGGCCTGAGGCGCGTCCTGTTCTGAAAGGCGAAGCGGGCGTTACCATCGCCAAGCCGCCCGAGCGCGCCCGCCGCAGCCGCCGCGCGCGTGGCGGTTCAGCCGAGGCAACGGGCTTTGTCGCCAATCCGGTCGGCAATCCGCTGTTCGAGGCCCTGCGCGCGCGTCGCCGCGATCTGGCAGCCGAGCACGGCATCCCTGCCTATGTGATCTTTCACGATTCAGTGCTGCGCGACATGGCGTTGCAACGCCCCGAAACCTTGGCGGAACTGGGGCGCATTTCAGGCATCGGGGCGAGGAAGCTTGAAACCTGGGGCCCGGATTTCTGTGCCGTGGTGCGCGAACATCTGAGCAAGGAACGCGCCTGAGGTTCAGGCTTCGAGCTCAATGTCCCAATAAAGCCAGTCGCGCCAGGTCTCGTGTAGGTAATTGGGCGGGAACAGCCGCCCTTGCTGCTGCAATTGCCAGGATGTGGGCCGGATTGGGGCGCGGTGCAGGTGCATCCCGGCCTGTTTCGGCGTGCGCCCGCCCTTTTTCATATTGCATGGCGCGCAGGCGGTGATGATGTTTTCCCACGTGGTACGCCCCCCCAAGCGGCGCGGGATCACATGATCGAAGGTCAGATGATCGGTGCTGCCGCAATATTGGCACTGGAAGCGATCACGCAGAAACACATTGAAGCGCGTGAAAGCAGGAAACTCGCTCTGCTTTACATATTGCCGAAGCGCGATGACGCTGGGGATTTTCATGTCCAGCGAAGGCGAATGCACCTCGCGGTCATAGCTGGCGACAATATCCACCCGGTCAAGGAACACCGCCTTGATCGCGGTCTGCCATGGCCACAGGCTCAAAGGATAATAGGAAAGCGGGGTGTAATCTGCGTTGAGCACCAGCGCAGGGCAGGCCGACAGGTTGCGCGTCGGGTCTTCATCAGCCCCGCGGAAGCGGGCGGCATTTTCGATCAGTTCGGCATTGAACACGCGTCGCGCTCTCCCTGATTGATGTCCATCCTGCATTGCCAAGCCAAAGAGTCAAAGCTGTGACAGCGCGGATATCCACAGGATGAGCCTGTGGATAGCTTGTGGATAGGCTAAGGATATTGCCTGTGGCATGGAGATCGCCGTGGAAATCGTCACCCGCTTTGCTCCTAGCCCCAATGGCCCGCTGCATCTCGGCCATGCCTTCAGCGCGATTGTCGCGCATGACCTGGCGCGCGCCGCGCGTGGCCGGTTTTTGCTGCGCATCGAGGATATCGACGGGCCGCGCTCGCGCCCTGAACTTTCGCAGGAATTTCGCCGCGATC
This sequence comes from Erythrobacter sp. SCN 62-14, assembly GCA_001724215.1. Classification (GTDB taxonomy): domain Bacteria; phylum Pseudomonadota; class Alphaproteobacteria; order Sphingomonadales; family Sphingomonadaceae; genus Erythrobacter. Next base: position 2,421 of record MEDW01000103.1, read on the forward strand.
TGGAATGGCTCGGGCTCACATGGGAGGAAGTGCCCGCGCAGTCCACGCGCCTTGCGAGCTATGCGCTCGCCGCTGAGCGGCTGCGCGCGCTGGGCGTGCTTTACCGCTGCACTTGCACGCGCAAGGAGATCGAGGAGGCAGGAGCGCAGCCCGGTTCGGACGGCCTGATCTATCCCGGCACCTGCAAGCGCACGCCGCCCGATCCCTCGCGCCCTGCGGCGTGGCGACTCGATGCGGCGAAGGCTTTGGCGCTGACCGGGGCGCTGGTGTGGGAGGATGCGCTGGCCGGGCCGCAAAAGGTCGATTTGGCCGGATTGGGCGATGTCGTGCTGGTGAGGAAAGACTTGCCCGCCAGCTATCATCTGGCTGCAACGCTCGATGATGCAGCCGACGGCGTCACGCTGGTAACGCGCGGGGCCGATCTGTTTGCCGCATCCCATGTCCACCGCACGCTACAAGCCCTGTTGAGGCTGCCCGTGCCGCGCTGGCATCATCATCCCTTGCTGCTGGATGAGACCGGCGAAAAACTCGCCAAGCGGCGCGGTTCGCCCGCCTTGGCCGCGCGGCGCGAAGCGGGTGAAGATGGCCGCGCGCTTGCTGCGCAACTCAGATTGCAACATTTGCCACTTGGAACCTGAGCCAAGGCAGTCCATTGAGCACCTATGGCTTATATTATTGTTCCTGCACTCGTGATCTTGTGCATCATGGTGGTTGTTTCGCTGGTGCGCGGCGTTGTGGCTTTCCTGCAAACCACCAAAATCGACCTTGAAACCGGCGAGGGCGAAACCGCCACGGATATGCAACTGGCGCAAAACAAGGCGATGTTCGCCCGCATCAAGTATCAGGCGCTCGCCATTGTGGTGGTCGCGATTCTGATGGCAACCGCCCGTTAGAGCCCATGGTCAAGCTCAACAAGATCTACACCCGAACAGGCGATGATGGCACAACCGGGCTCGTCGACGGCTCGCGCTGTGCGAAATATTCCGCGCGCATCACCGCGATTGGCGTGGTTGACGAGGCCAACAGCGCGATTGGCCTTGCGGTCTGCGCGCTTGCTGATCCGGCGCTCGCAGCGATGCTGACGCGCGTGCAGAACGATCTGTTCGATTTGGGCGCCGATCTGGCCACTCCTGCAGAAGATGGCGATTTTGCACCCGGCGAAATGGTGCTTCGCATTGTGCCCTCGCAAAGCGAATGGGTCGAGGCGCAGATCGATGCGCTTAATGATCGGCTCGAACCGCTCACCAGTTTTGTGCTGCCCGGCGGGAGCGAGGCCGCAGCCCGGGTCCATGTGGCGCGCGCCACCACCCGCGCAGCCGAACGCGCGATGGTGGCGCTGGCAGCCGATGTGTCGGTAAACCCCGCCGCCCTCACNGATGGTGGCGCTGGCAGCCGAAGTGCCGGTAAACCCCGCCGCCCTCACCTATATTAATCGCCTGTCCGATCTGCTCTTCGTGCTTGCGCGCGTGGCGAATGATGATGGCAGGGCCGATGTGAAGTGGGTTCCCGGCGCAAACCGCTAGCTTTTCGGCTGCCTGATCGCTAACAGCGCGGCCAATTGCTGCACTTGCGAAGGAAAATGCCATGCACACAGTCGCCGTGATCGGAGCGGGCCAGATGGGGACGGGCATTGCCCAGACCGTTGCGGCTCATGGTATGCAGGTGCTGCTTGCCGACGTTGATCTGGCGCGCGCCGAGGCAGGCAAGCTCGCCGTCGAAAAGGCGCTCGCGAAACTGATGGGGCGCGGCAAGATCGAGGCAAGCGAAGCGGACAGCTTGCTCGCCCGCATCACGCCGGTGGCCGATTATGCCCCCATGGCCGAGGCCGATCTGATCATCGAGGCCGCCACCGAGCGCGAGGAAATCAAGAACGCGATCTTCGAAAACGCCGGTAAGGTGTTGAGTGCGGAAGCGATTCTTTCGTCCAACACGTCTTCCATCCCGATCACCCGCATGGCCAATCATTCGCCGGATCCGGCGCGCTTTATCGGCCTTCACTTCTTCAACCCGGTGCCGGTGATGGGCTTGATCGAGGTCATCCCCGGACTGGCCACTTCCAAGCAAACCACTGCACGCGTTACGGCTTTTGCCGAAGGGCTGGGCAAGCAGGTGGTGCTGAGCCAGGATGAACCGGGCTTTGTCGTCAATCGCATTCTCCTGCCGATGATCAATGAAGCGGTGTTTGTGCTGGGCCAATCAACGGCGGGCATCGAGGATATCGACAAGGGCTGCCGACTTGGCCTCAATCATCCGATGGGGCCTCTGCAACTGGCTGATTTTGTCGGACTTGATACCTGTCTTGACATTATGACAGTGCTTTATCGCACCACGCGCGACAGCAAATATCGCCCTGCGCCGCTGCTGGTGAAATATGTCGAGGCGGGCTGGCTGGGCCGCAAATCGGGCCGCGGCTTTTACGATTACACCGGCGAGGCGCCCGTCCCGACGCGCTGACTATTTCGGCTCAATCTTGATGTAACGCGAAGTCACCACAGCCTCGCCGCGCGGGGCCTCGGAGGCATCGGCAAGGTCGTTGCCGCCACCGCCTGAACTGATCGCTTGGGGTGAAAGCGGCGCTGTGGCCGGATTGGCATATTGCGGCGAGCCACCATAGCCTCCGCTCGTGCCATAGCTGTTTCCCGGGCCATGATTGGCGAAGGGGTTTGCCCCGAGATTGTGATCCACCATCGGGTTGGCGTCCCATGCGCTTGGTTTCGGCGGCTGGGGTGCAGGCTGAACTTGCACGGCGCTGAGTTCGCTGGAGGCGGCAGCAGCGCCTTCGGCAATCCGTTCACGCTCGCCCAGATAGCCCTTCGAGACTGTGTCCAGCACGCCGTTGCCTTCTCCGGGGCCAACCAACACCAAAGTTGTGACAATCACCGATCCGGCAAAGATCAGCGCGGATTTGCTGCTTTGAAAGACATTCAGCGACATGGGATAAAGGCTAGCCCAGCACTGGTTAAGGTTTGGTAGCCTGTGCCCCGCCCAAGTCGCGCTTCCACTGGTACAAGAGATCGAGCGCTTCGCGCGGGGAAAGTGCATCAAGATCGGCGGCGCGCAGATTGGCGGCCAGCGTGTCGGCGGGCGTGGTCGCAGGCGGCGCTGCCTGCACGCTCGCGGCAAAGAGCGGCAGATCGCCAAGCCCTGCGGCAATCCCGCCGGTCGTCTCGCGGGTGGCCTCAAGCTTTTCGAGCACGGATTTTGCGCGCGCGATGACGGGGGCGGGCAGGCCAGCAAGCTTCGCCACCGCCAGCCCGTATGAGCGATCCGCTGGCCCGTCGGCAAGCTCGTGCAGCAGCACCAGATCGCCCTGCCACTCGCGCGCGCGGACATGGTGCAGCGAGAGCCGCTCGCAGCTTGTCCCCAAGCGGCTGAGCTCATGGTAGTGCGTCGCAAACAGGCAGCGGCAGCGGATGTGCGAATGCACCGCTTCGGCCACGGCCCAGGCCAGCGCGAGGCCATCATAGGTCGACGTGCCGCGCCCGACTTCATCGAGGATAACGAAACTGCGGGCTGTGGCTTGGGCAAGGATCGCTGCGGTTTCGACCATTTCGACCATGAAGGTCGAACGCCCGCGCGCCAGATTATCCGATGCGCCGACGCGGCTGAACAGGCGATCAACCAGCCCGATGGTGGCCGCCTCGGCAGGCACGAAGCATCCCGCTTGTGCGAGCAGCACGATCAGCGCGTTTTGCCTGAGGAAAGTGGACTTGCCGCCCATGTTCGGCCCGCCGATCAACCACAGGTGATTATCGGGGGTAAGCTGGCAGTCATTGGCGACAAAGCGCTCGCCAGCCTTGGCCAGCGCGGCTTCAACCACCGGATGGCGCCCGGCGGTGATGGTGAGCTGGGTGTCTTCGGTGATGTGGGGCCGCGTCCAGCTGCCTTCCGCGGCCCGCTCCGCATTGCCCGCAGCGACGTCAAGCCGGGCGAGGGCTGCGGCGGTGCGCGCGATAGCCTCACGCGCGGCAATCGCCTCGTCCACGAGCCGCGCGAAATGGGCTTCTTCGGTGGCGAGCGCATGGCCGCCTGCCTCGGCAATCCGGCTCGCCTCGGCGTGGAGCGTTATGGAATTGAACCGCACCGCGTCCTTCATCGTCTGGCGGTGGGTAAAGCCGCTATCGGGCGCCATCAGCCGGTCAGCATGGCGCGCGGGCACTTCGATGAAATAGCCCAGCACGCCGTTGTGTTTGATCTTGAGGCTGGCAATGCCGGTTTCGTCGCGATAGCGCGCTTCCATCGCGGCAATCGCGCGGCGGGCATTGCCAGCGGCGGCGCGCAATTCGTCCAGCGCCGGGTCGAACCCTTCGGCGATATAGCCGCCATTGCCGCGTTCAGTCGGGGGCGAGGCGACCAGCGCGCGGGCAAAGTGATCAGTCAGCGCGCCGTGGCCGGTCAGCGCGCCAAGGATTTCATCGAGCAGGGCGGGCTGATCCGGCGCGCCTGTAAGCCAGCTGTGCAGCCGCTGCGCTTCGGCCAGCCCATCGCGCAATTGCCCCAAGTCACGCGGGGAGCAGCCGTGCGCGTTCAATCGGGCGGGTCTGCCAGAATTGCACCAGATGAAGCCGCGCCTCGATCGCCGCCTTGTCGGTGAGCGGGGCGGACAAGTCTTCGGCGAGCAGCCGCGCGCCTGCGCCGGTCGAACAGCGGTCAATCGCCCCGATCAGACTGCCTGAGCGCCCGCCGGTGCTGGCCTCGAGGATTTCAAGGCTCGTTCGGGTTGCCTCGTCCATCGCAAGGCCCGCATCCCCTGCGCGCGCCACCGGCGGGAGCAGCAGCGGCAAGCGCCCACGCCCGACATGATCGAGATAGGCGATCAGCCCCCCTGCAGCGGCCAGCATGGCGCGGGAGAACTGGCCGAACCCGTCCAGGGTCGCCACGCCGTGCAGCGCCCGCAAGCGCTCGGCCCCCGCATCGCTCGAAAAGCGCGCGCGCGAATGCAGGATCGCGTCTTCCGGGCCGTGTTGCCAGTCTTCGGGCACAACCACTTCGCTCGGCCCCAGCCGGGCGAGAGCCGCGCCGAGCAGGTCGGGCGCGCAGTCCTCCAGCACCATTGCGCCTGTCGAAATATCGCAGGAGGCAAGGCCGATCACGCCCCGCACCTCGGCCAAGGCCACCAGCAGATTGGCGCGGCGCGGCTCCAAGAGCGCTTCCTCGGTGAGTGTGCCAGCCGTCACCAGCCGCACGATGTCGCGCTTCACCAGCACCTTCGATGAAGGCAGTCCCTCGCGCTTGGCGCGCTCTTTTGCTTCATCAGGGGTTTCAACCTGTTCGGCAATCGCCACCCGGCAGCCTGCCTTGATCAGGCGCGCAAGGTAGCTTTCTGCCGAATGCACCGGCACGCCGCACATCGGAATCGGCTCGCCGCCATGTTCGCCGCGCGAGGTGAGCGCGATGTCGAGGATTTGCGCGGCTTGCCTCGCATCATCGAAAAACAGCTCGAAAAAATCGCCCATGCGATAAAACAGCATGGCCTCGCCTGCCTCGGCCCGCAGCGCGAGATATTGCGCCATCATCGGGGTGGGTTTGGTGGGGGACGCATCGGCCATAGGCTTCGCCTAACTGCCCTGTCTCCGATTCGCCACTGTCCGGCTAAACGCTTTCCCCCAAACTCGCCCCTATCGCTTTGCGTTCACCCAAGCTAAGCGCTTAACCCGTGTTCGCGGGCGGGCAGGGCAGGAAAGACTGGATTATCATGGCTGACGACAACAAAAGCGGCTTCACCACGCGCGAGGCGCTGTTTTATCACGAGACGATCCGCCCCGGTAAGCTGGAGATCGTCGCCACCAAACCGATGACAACCCAGCGCGATCTCAGCCTTGCCTATTCGCCGGGTGTGGCTGCGCCGGTCGAGGCGATTGCCGCTGATCCTTCGCTTGCTGCACGCTACACCGCGCGTTCCAACCTTGTGGCGGTGATTTCCAATGGCACGGCCATCCTTGGCCTCGGCAATCTCGGCGCGCTGGCCTCCAAGCCGGTGATGGAAGGCAAGGCGGTGCTGTTCAAACGCTTTGCCGATGTGGATTCGATCGATCTCGAACTCGCCACCGAAGACCCCGAAGCCTTCATCAACGCCGTTGCCTTGATGGAACCGAGCTTTGGCGGCATTAACCTTGAAGATATCAAGGCGCCCGAATGCTTCATCATCGAGGCAGCCTTGCGCGAACGCATGAAAATCCCGGTGATGCATGATGATCAGCATGGCACCGCAATCATCACGGCTGCCGGCTTGCTTAATGCCTGCCATCTGACAGGCCGCGACATTCGCGATGTCAAAGTGGTGGTGAACGGCGCAGGCGCAGCCGCGATTGCCTGCACCGCTTTGATCAAGGCGATGGGCGTGCGCCATGACAATGTGATTCTGTGTGACCGTTCTGGCCCGATCACCCCCGGACGCGACAATGTCGATCAGTGGAAAAGCGCCCATGCGGTTGCGACCACTGCGACCAATCTTGAAGAAGCGCTGGTGGGCGCGGATATCTTCCTCGGGCTCTCGGCAGCAGGCGCTTTGAAGCCCGATTGGGTGAAGAAGATGGCGGACAAGCCGATCATCTTTGCCATGGCCAATCCCGTGCCGGAAATCATGCCCGATGAAGCCAAGGCGGTGCGCCCCGATGCGATCATCGCCACAGGCCGCTCTGATTTCCCCAATCAGGTCAATAATGTGCTGGGCTTCCCCTTCATTTTCCGGGGCGCACTGGACGTGCAGGCGACCACCATCAACGAGGAAATGAAAGTCGCCGCAGCCGAAGCGATTGCCGAACTCGCGCGCCAGCAGGTGCCCGAAGAAGTGGCATCCGCCTATGGCAAGAACCAGAAATTCGGCACGGATTACATCATCCCTGCTCCCTTCGATCCGCGCCTTATCGAAGTGGTTTCCTCAGCCGTTGCCAAGGCGGCGATGGATTCGGGCGTGGCGCGTGCGCGGATTGATGATTTTGACGCGTACCGCGTGCAATTGCGCTCGCGTCTCAATCCCACCACTTCAGCGCTCACCGGCATTTACGAAACCGCCAAGGCGAACCCCAAGCGGATGGTCTTTGCCGAAGCGGAAGAAGAAGTGGTGCTGCGCGCCGCGATCCAGTTCCGCGATTTCGGCTATGGTACGCCCATTCTGGTGGGCCGCACCAAGGCGGTGCTGGATAAGCTGCACCAGCTTTCCGTAAGCGATCCCGGCAGCTTCATCATCGAGAACTCGGCCGATAGCGAGCACGTGCCCGCGATGGTCGATTACCTCTACAAGCGGTTGCAACGGCGCGGGCATACGATGCGCGACGTGCGCCGGTTGGTGAATCAGGAGCGCAACGTGTTTGCCGCGCTGCTGGTGGCCTTGGGTCATGGCGACGGGATGATCACTGGCATGACCCGCACTTTCGCGCAGACTGTGCGCGAGGTGAACATGGTGCTCGGCCGCAAGCAGGGCGCGCTGCCTTTCGGCATTCACATGATGATCGGCAAGCACCACACCACCTTCCTTGCCGACACCACCATGAACGAACGCCCCAATGCCGAGGAACTCGCCCACATCGCGCGCGAGACGGCAGCGGTCGCTCGCCGGATGGGGCATGAACCGCGCGTTGCGTTCCTGTCCTATTCGACCTTCGGCAATCCGTCGGGCCAATGGCTTGCCAGCATCCGCGAAGCAGTTGCGATCCTCGACAAGGAAGAGCCCGGCTTTGAATATGAAGGCGAAATGGCGCCCGATGCCGCGCTCAATCCCAAGGTGATGGCGCTTTACCCCTTCAGCCGCCTGTCGGGCCCGGCCAATGTGCTGATCATGCCGGGGCTGCAATCAGCGAACCTTTCGGCCAAGCTGCTGCGCGAATTGGGCAGCAATGCCACCGTTGGCCCGATGCTGATCGGGATGGAAAAGCCGGTGCAGATCGTGCCGATGACAGCGCTTGCGCCCGATGTGCTCACGCTTGCCGTGCTGACCAGCGCGGGCGTGGTGGGGTAATGGTGCTGCGCGCCGCCATCGCCTATTGGGCGGTGGTGTTCGCGCTCGGCTTTGTGCTCGGCACGCTGCGCACGCTGTGGCTCGCCCCTGCAATCGGCGTCACGGCGGCGACGATTGTGGAATTGCCCATCATGCTGGCAGCAAGCTGGTGGGCGGCTGGCTGGGCGGTGCGGCGCTTTGCGATTCTCACCCGCGGGGCAGCTCTGGCGCTGGGCGGATTGGCTTTCGGCCTCTTGATGGGTGCCGAATTGGCGCTCGCTCGCTTGTTGATTAGCCAATCGCCGCGCGACTGGCTTGGCGGGTTCGCCGCTCTCCATGCGCAGCTCGGCCTTGCCGCGCAAATTGGGTTTGCCCTGATGCCGTGGTGGCGGGTTCGCAGCGGCGCTATTTCCGCCTGAACCGGAAATACCAGACCTCGTGGCCATAGGTGTGCCGCGCCTTGTGTTCATAGCGGGTTTCGGGCCAGCCTGACGGGCGCACCTGCCAGTTGGCGGGCTTGTCGACCACCCATTCGAATCTGTCGGTGTGGCGCTGCATCACCATCAGTGCGTGGCGAAGATAGACCGCGTGATCCGTGCCGAAGCGCAACTCGCCGCCGGGTTTGAGCTTGTCAGCGAACATCTGCACCGGCCCGTCATTCATCATCCGCCGCTTGGCATGGCGCGCCTTGGGCCATGGGTCGGGGTGAAGCAGGTAGATCATCGTCAGCGCACCGTCCGGCACGCGGGCGAGCACTTCGAGCGCGTCGCCATGCTGAATGCGGATATTGGCAAGGCGCTGGTCTTCGATATGGGTGAGCGCCTGCGCGACGCCATTTACGAAAGGCTCGGCCCCGATAAAGCCGTGATCGGGCAGCAAATCGGCGCGGTAGGCAAGGTGCTCACCGCCGCCAAAGCCGATCTCGAAATGCAGCGGGCGTGTATCGCCGAACAGGATTTCCGAGGTGACAGGGCCTTCCCGCGGCACGGCGATCTGCGGCAGGAGATTATCGACCAGCGATTGCTGATGCTGACGCAGCTTCTTGCCGACAGAGCGGCCATAGAGGCGGTTCAGGGTGGTCGGGTCACCGGGTTTGAAAGCAGTCATGCGCGGCCCCATAGAAAAACGCCCGAGGTGTTACCACCCCGAGCGTTCTGATATTCAAGCAATCGCTGATCCGGCCCGCAGGGCCGCAAGCGCGACTGCGCGCCCGCAGCTGCTCGCACGAAGTGCGAAACGCAGCGAGGACGCTCGCCCGGAGGGGCGAGCGAAAAACCAGCCACCGGTCTGCAAGACCGCAAGGGCGCCTGCCCGCCGCGCCTTATGGCGCGAAAGCCAAGGCGGACGGATGTCCGCCGCCCGGCGTCTGAGGGCGTTTCAAGTTACGCCGCTTCGGCTTCCTCGCCTTCGTCGCGCAGCACATAGCCGCGGCCCCACACCGTTTCGATGTAGTTTTCACCGCCGCAGGCCAGCGCCAGCTTCTTGCGCAGCTTGCAGATGAAGACGTCGATGATCTTGAGTTCCGGCTCGTCCATCCCGCCGTAAAGGTGATTGAGGAACATTTCCTTGGTGAGCGTCGTGCCCTTGCGAAGCGAAAGCAGTTCGAGCATCGCATATT
>MEDW01000104.1 GCA_001724215.1 Erythrobacter sp. SCN 62-14
CTGCTCATCGAGGCCGGACAGATGACAGCATCCGACTACGTGCCAACATACCCGAAATTACTGCTTGCATCCGAAGGGGCGTCCACAGATGCCGTTCGGGTTTCGGCACCATTCTTGCCATCACCGTCACCCCAGCGAAAGCTGGGGCCTAGAGAGGCAAGCCGATGACTACACGGCTTTAGGCCCCAGCTTTCGCTGGGGTGACGATAGGGGAAAGCAAGCCCCCTACCCCCGCTTTCGCGGCATCCTATAAGGCAGCATGAATTGTACCAAGGGCGAGGCGAAGCGCACCATATCAAGGCTTTCCTGTACCGCGATCACTTCCTCGCCGGCAAAGCGCGAGGCGAGTTCGGAGCGGGCGTAGAAGGGCGTATCCTCCCAGGTGCGCCGCACGCGGGCAACCCCGATGTCCGAGCGGGTTGAGCGCGCAATGCGCCACTTGCTGCGCGGCAGGTGCGCGACGGGGGGCAGTTCCACGGGCTCAGGCGCACCATCCGCGCCGAACCGCAAGGCGCTCGCAAACAGCGAACCATCGGCGCGCTCGCCTTCGTAGCACACCACCGCGCCTTCCTTCATGTGGGCGCGCGACCAGTGCCAGGTGCGAAAGCCTGCTTCCAAGGGCTCCGATCCGCGGTTGTGATCGAGGTAGGCCCGGCCCTTCCACGATACGCGGGGCGAGGTCATCTCCACCTCGATCCGCGCGACCGGGGCAAGGCAATGCCACACATGGTTCGCCGCCGGATCAAGCGCAAAGGCGACGGGATTGAGCGCCTCAGGGATCACCCGCACCACGCCCGCCACCCGCCGCTGGAACGGGTTGAACAATCGCTTGTCGCGTTCCTCGATGGTGATTTCGAGGACATCGCCATCCCAGCGCACCGCGCTCGGCCCGATCACCAGATTGCTTTCATCGCGGCTCACCGCGCTGCGCCCCCGCTCAGTCATCGCCCAGCGCGCCTGCGGGCCATAAAGCGCGACATTGAGGCACGAATGACCCAGCGGATCGCTGCGGCCCGAACGCTTGTAATAGGGCGAGAAAACGCTGCCCAGAAAGGCGATGATGGTCAGCCCGTGCTCTCCGTCGTCGCTGATCGCATCGACATACCACCAGGAATAGCCGCCGGCAGGGATAGCCTCGTCGAAGCGAGGTCCCGTGCGATAACCTTCGCTGCCAGCAAGCCGGACAAGGCTGCCATAGGAACGCCCGCTGCCGGATGGGTCGCCCCGCCCGTGCAATAGAGCCCCGGAAGCCGGGTTTTCGGCCCCTGCCGCTGGAAAGAAGCCGCCCAGCCGTGCGACGCTCTGCCATAAAGCGCGCCGCCCGTGGACGGGAACAGCTGCTCCCACGAGCGCGGGCTCATCACTTGCATGGGCGCGCCCTCCTCCAGAATAAGGCCGCAGCGCGCCAGCGAATTCCTCATGGCTTTCGTGCATTGCTCGATCTCCTGTTCGGGATAGGGGTGATTGTCGCCATTGGCAGGCGCGTTGACGATGATCTGGAGCCGCTCGCGCGTGCCGGGGGCAAGCGCGGCGTTGTCCGCCTCACGCGCGGGGCGATCGATGGCGCAGACATAGACGGAAGGGTCGGACGGCGGACGGCCGCTCGCGATCTCCTTGAATTCACGCGCGTAATCGGGCGAGAAGAACACGTTGTGGTGCGTAAGCGCAAAGCCTTCGGTGGCGGCGTGCGCGTAAGTCACCAGCGCTGACAGCGAACGCTTGGGCGGCGGTATCGGCGGCACAGCGTGGGAGGCTTGCCGTCCGAGCCGCAGTTCAGCCAGCGCATTGGGATCGCCGTTCATGATGACGATATCGGCCTCGATCACCTCGCCACTGGCCAGCCGCACGCCGCTGGTCCGCCCGCTTTTGGTGAGCACTTCGGCCACGCCTGCGCCGGTGCGAATTTGCGCCCCCTGCCCTTGCGCCAAGCCCGCCAGCGCTTTGGCAAGCGCATGGATGCCGCCGTCAATCAGCCACACCCCGCGCGCCTCGACATGGGCGATCAGCATCAGCGTGGCGGGCGCTTCGTAAGGCGAAGACCCGCAATAGGTGGCATAGCGGCCAAACAATTGGCGCAGGCGCTGGTCAGCGAAATGTTCGCCCAGCGCATCCCACAGCCGGTCAAACGGACGCATCGCCAGCATATCGCCCATCCGTGTGAACCCGATCTGGCGCATCATGGGAAGCGGCGTTGATGCCTTGTCGCCGCGCAGGAAGGGCTGTTCGAGCACTTGGAAAATGCGCTGCGCCTCAAGCCGGAAATTGCGATAGCCGCGCGCGGCCGCAGCCCCTGCGAAATCGCCGATGGCGTCTTCGCTGCGCAAGGGATCGGCATAAAGATCAAGCTGGCCGCGTTCATCCCACGCGTGGCGAGCGATGATTTCGGCAGGTTTTGCGCAGATATGATCGTCCAGCCGCGCGCCGCAAGCGGCGAACACCTCATCGAACACCTCACGCAAGGTGAAGACAGTCGGCCCGCCGTCGATTTCGGCGCCATCAACCCGAACCCGGCGCGCCTTGCCGCCGACCCAGGCTTCTTTCTCGCAAATTGTCACCTGAGCCCCGCGCGCAGCCAGCAACGCCGCGCTTACCAGCCCGCCAATTCCCGCTCCGATCACGACGACTCGCGCGCTCACTGCCTCTCCCTTGCGCCAACTGTCACGTCACAAGGACATTAACATTGACCTTGTCACGTCATCTGTCCAATGAATTAGACATATGGGATCACATTTGGACAGGTCGTGATGGATTTTGCCGCGCTTAAGGTAGGCTATGTGGCGCGGCGCAATGCGATTTTTGCGAATCCGCGTTTCCAGCATTGGGCCGCGCGCCTGCCGATCATCAGCTGGATCGCGAAATCGCGCGCGCGGGGCGCTTTTGATATGCTGGCAGGCTTTGCCTATGCCCAGACCTTGCGCGCCTATGTCGAGAGCGGGATCTTTGAGGTGCTAGCAGAAGGCCCCGTCACCATCGCACAAGTGGCTGAAAAGCTTAACCTCAGCCCTGAGGCGGCCGAATGCCTGCTGCGCGCAGGCCGCGCATTGATGTTGTCGCAAGAAGCGCGCCGCGATGGCTGGATGCTGGGCGAACAGGGGGCGGTGATTGCCGCCAATCCCGGCGTTCAGGCGATGGTGCGCCACCACCGGCTGTTATACGCCGATCTTGCCGATCCGCTAGCGCTGCTGAGGGCCGATCGCCGCGAGCCGACGCAGCTCTCCCGCTTCTGGAGCTATGCGGGCGCGCTCCATGGCGCTGCGACCCGTGGGCAGGATACCGCGGAATATTCGGCGCTTATGGCCGCCTCGCAGCATTTCGTGGCCGATGAGGTGCTTGCCACAGTGTCGTTCAAGGATGTGCGCCGCCTGCTCGATGTCGGCGGCGGGCACGGCGCCTTTCTGGGAGCGGTGGGAAACGCCTTTCCCCACCTTGAATTGGGCCTATTTGACCTGCCCGAAGTCGCTGCAAAGGGTGCAGAAATCCTGTCAGAACGCCTCGGCGCGCACCGCATCACCGCCCACGGCGGCAATTTCTTCAACGACCCCATCCCCACCGGCTTCGACATGGTCTCGTTGGTCCGTATCTTGCACGATCATGATGACGCGCCGGCGCTCGCGCTGCTGGCGAATATCCACAAGTCTCTCACCCCCGGCGCGCGGCTGCTGATTGCCGAACCCATGGCGCAGATTCCGGGAGCAGAGGCTATGGGAGAGGCCTTTTTCGGGCTCTATTTGTGGGCGATGGGCTCAGGCCGCCCGCGCAGCCCTGCCGAAATCATCGCCATGCTGCGCGAGGCGGGCTTTTCCAGCGCTCAGGTCATCGCGACTGCGCAACCAGTCAACGCAAGTGTGGTGATCGCGCGCCGCTAGGGAAAAGTTGTCCAAATAAGTTGACAGTCCGCGGTGTAAGGCATAGCAAACAGAGGTGAGAGTGGAATTCCAGATTGTTTGAGTCGCCACCCGTGATCTCGACAAATCGGAACGAGGGACTGTTTGATGAACACCTTGGCTGTCATTCTTGAAGCTCCGGAGCGCCTCGCGCTGCGGACGCTCGAATTGACCCCGGCAGGGCCAAGCGACGTGATTGTCGAGATCCATTACAGCGGGATCAGCACGGGCACGGAAAAGCTGCTGTGGACGGGCAAAATGCCGCCCTTCCCGGGCCTTGGCTATCCGCTCGTGCCCGGTTACGAATCGGTTGGCCGGATTGTTGATGCAGGGCCCGAAGCCCGCGCCCGCATTGGTGACTGGGTGTTTGTGCCGGGCGCCAATTGCTACCAGGATGCGCGCGGCCTGTTCGGCGGCACGGCGCGCACGGTGATCGTCGATTCCGCCCGCGCCATTCCGATCCCTGAACAACTGGGCGAAGCAGGCGTGTTATGTGCACTGGCGGCGACCGCGCTCCATGCGATCAATGGTGGCGGCTATGATGGCAACCCGGCGAACCGCTGCGCCCTGCCTGATCTGGTGATTGGCCACGGCGTATTGGGCCGGTTGATTGCCCGGCTTGCCATTGCACTTGGCGGCGCGGCTCCGACAGTGTGGGAAACCAATCCAGCCCGCTGCGACGGCGCGCAGGGTTACACCGTGCTCCACCCCGATGCCGACGAGCGCCGCGATTACCGCGCAATTTATGACGCAAGCGGCGATTCCAACATCATCGACAGCCTCGTGATGCGCATGGCCAAAGGCGGCGAGATTGTGCTGGCGGGCTTCTATTCCGACCGCCTCAATTTCGCTTTCCCCTTTGCCTTCATGAAAGAGGCAACCTTGCGCGTCGCCGCCGAATGGCAGCCGGTCGATCTCGCGGAAACCCGCGGGTTGATCGAAACCGGCAAGCTCGATCTCACCGGCCTCATCAGCAACCGCCGTCCCGCGACGGCCGCTGACGAGGCTTACCCCCAGGCTTTCAGCGATCCTGAATGCCTCAAGATGGTTCTCGACTGGAGCGATTGCTGATGAGTGTTCTCGACAATCCCACTTTGGCCGATCAGGCCGCACTGCTGC
>MEDW01000105.1 GCA_001724215.1 Erythrobacter sp. SCN 62-14
CTCAGCGATGCCGCGCTCAGCGAGGCGGCGCGCACCCAAACCCTGCCGCGCGGTTTCGAAGCCGCCTTGCGTGAGCGTGCGGCCAGCGGCTTTGCGCTGATCGCCGAAATCAAGAAGGCAAGCCCCTCCAAGGGCCTGATCCGCCCCGATTTCCGCCCTGCCGATCACGCCCGTGACTATCAGGCAGGCGGCGCCGCGTGCCTTTCGGTGCTGACAGACGCGCCCTATTTTCAGGGACATGAGGAGTACCTCATCGCTGCTCGCGCGGCGTGCGATCTCCCAGTCTTGCGCAAGGATTTCATGGTCGATCCGTGGCAATGCCTTGAGGCGCGCGCCATCGGAGCCGATGCGATCCTGATCATCGTCGCTGCGCTCGAGAATAGCGCAATGCGCGAGATCGAGGCCGCCGCGCTGGAACTGGGCATGGATGTGCTGATCGAAGTGCATGACGAGGCCGAGATGGAACGCGCAGCCACTCACCTCACCTCCCGGCTGATCGGCATCAACAACCGCGATCTCAAGACTTTCACCACCTCGCTTGCCGTCACCGAAAGGCTCGCCCCGCTTGCCCCTGAAGGCGCGCTGATCGTCGGCGAAAGCGGGATTAACAGCCACGAGGATTGCGAGCGGCTTGCCGCTGCTGGAGTGTGCACCTTCCTTGTCGGGGAAAGCCTGATGCGCGCTGACAATATTGCGCTTGCCACCGCTGCGCTGCTCGGCGCACAAGCGGGGGCGTGAGCAAGCTTACCCACCTGTCCGATGACGGCGCAGCGCGCATGGTCGATGTCGGCGCCAAGGCTGAAACGCCGCGCCGCGCAGTGGCTGCTGGCCGGATCACCATGTCGGCAGAAGCGCTCGCCGCGATCAGGGCTGGCGATGCGCCCAAGGGGGACGTGCTCGGAACTGCCCGCATCGCCGGGATCATGGCAGCCAAGCGCACCGGGGATCTCATCCCGCTGTGCCACCCCTTGGGGCTTGAAGCGGTGAGCGTCGATTTCGCCTTTGCCGACACCTCTATCACTGTCACTGCCACCGCTTCGCTGACCGGCAAAACCGGCGTCGAGATGGAGGCCATGGTGGCGGCCAGCGTAGCGCTGCTGACAATCTACGATATGGCCAAGGCGATTGATAAAGGCATGGTGATCGATAATGTCCGCCTGATTGAAAAAGTCGGCGGCAAATCGGGCCACTGGAAAGCACCTGCCTGATGGCCGAGGCGCTCAGCCTCGAGGAAGCGCAGGCGCGTCTTTTGGCGCTGGCGCCGGTGTTTCCACCAGAAACAATCCCCACCGAGCAGGCTTTGGGGCGTTATCTGGCCGAGGATGTTCACGCCGCGCGGACACAGCCGCCTGCCGATCTTTCAGCGATGGATGGATATGCCTTGTGCGGCGATGGGCCATGGCAAAAGGTGGGCGAAAGCCGGGCAGGCGCTCCTTTTGAAGCTGCGTTGAGGCCGGGACAATGTGTTCGTATCTCGACCGGCGCTCATGTGCCTGAAGGCGCGGATCGGGTGCTGCTGCAAGAGGATGCGGCCGTATCAGGCGGCCAAGTGAGCACCACCGAAGTGCCGTCACGTGGTCGTCATATCCGCCCACGTGGGTTTGATTTTGCGGCCGGCGTTCGGGTTTTGCAGCAAGGCACAGCCATGACAGCAGCCCGCATTGCGCTTGCCATTGCCGCCGGACGCCCAGCCTTGGCAGCGGCGCGTGCGGTGCGGGTGGCAATCCTTGACACAGGCGATGAACTGGCGGCTGATCCCTTGGCTTGTGCTGTGCATCAAATCCCGGCCAGCAATGGTGCAATGCTGAGCGCAATGCTGACGCCTCTTGGCTGCGAGGTCATCCGGCTCGGCCCGGTTAGCGATGATCATGCCAAGTTGGCCCAAGCTCTCACGCAGGCAGAGGGTGCTGATATTCTTATCACTTCGGGCGGCGCCTCGGTGGGCGATCACGATCTGGTGCAGGCCGCGCTGGGACGCTGGGGCGCTGAAATTGCGTTCTGGAAAGTTGCGATCAAGCCGGGCAAACCGATGATGGTTGCCACCCGTGCCAATCAATTGGTGATCGGTCTTCCCGGCAATCCGGTGTCGTGCTTTGTCACCGCATTCCTGTTTGCTCTGCCAGTGGTGCGCGCAAGCATGGGCGCGCGTGAGGCGTTGCCCTTGCGTTACCGCCTGGTGACGGGGGAAGATTTGCCGCCGGTTGGCCCGCGACGCGAATTTCTCCGCGCGATGAATGATGGTGGGATCGCAAGGCTTGTCGGCTCGCAGGATTCCAGTGCTTTGATGGCGTTGGCCGAAGCCAATTGTCTGATCGATCGGACCGCGGGCAGCCCCGCCTTGCCAAAAGGAAGTGATGTGTGGGGTTACTTGCTCCACATTGGCTGAATTGCGCGAATCCGCGTGAGCGGTATGCTTGACTCCTTTACAAGAGTTTCCTAATTGTTCCGCATCCGTTCACCTTATCGACGGATTTTTAGTGCGCTGATTGCACCTTTTGGGGAATACTTCCCTTGGTGCCTCTGGGAGCACGCCAGTCATTGGCACTTGCTGCAGCGCTGGCAACAGGCAGCAGCCGGGTGCGACCAAGGGAGATGTCTCAATGCTGACTGCCAAGCAGCACGAATTGATCCGCTTCATCCAGCATCGCCTTGAGGAAACCGGCGTCTCGCCGAGCTTCGAGGAAATGAAGGAAGCGCTCGATCTGAAGAGTAAATCGGGGGTGCATCGGCTGATTTCCGCCCTTGAAGAAC
This sequence comes from Erythrobacter sp. SCN 62-14, assembly GCA_001724215.1. Lineage (GTDB taxonomy): Bacteria > Pseudomonadota > Alphaproteobacteria > Sphingomonadales > Sphingomonadaceae > Erythrobacter. The sequence continues at coordinate 2,752 of MEDW01000105.1, forward strand.
GCGGCTTTATCAGACGCCTGCCCAACCGCGCGCGCGCTTTGGAGGTGATCCGTCAGCCTGAAGATTCCACTCCGGCAGCTCGCCCGGCGCTGCGTCTGGCAGCGGATAATAGCTCTGCAGCCGCGCCAGTCACGGCGCGCGAGGCGGCCAATGATGTGATTGAAATCCCGCTGCATGGCCGGATCGCGGCAGGTGCCCCTATCGAAGCTCTCGAGGGCCAGACATCGCTGCCTGTACCGGCCGCGCTGCTTGGCCCGGGCGAACATTACGCTCTCGAAGTGTCGGGCGATTCGATGGTGGAAGCGGGTATTTTCGATGGCGACTTCGCGCTGGTGCGGCGGACCAACACCGCGCGCGAAGGCGAGATTGTGGTGGCGCTGGTGCGCGGTGAAGAGGCCACCTTGAAGTATCTGCGCAAGGAAGGCGGCAAGGTGCGGCTTGATCCAGCAAATGCAATGTATGATCCGCAGCTCTATGATGCCCACGAGGTGGAGGTTCAGGGTAAGCTCGCCGGGCTCCTGCGGCGCTATCACTGATCCGATGGGCTGGCGAGCGCATCGTCCGGGAGGCGCCGCGCTCGTTGGCCTTGCGATGAAACGGGCGGAGGGCGCCACCAGCCATGGTGTCCTTGATGAGCGGCCACTGTGGCTATGGTCTCGCGGTCAAGATTGATTGCTAGACCGCCGGTTTGGTCAAGCATCCGGCGATCAGCCTTGAGCCAGCGCGGACGGCACGACCGCGGCAGGTAACGATCGGCAATGACAATGTCGCTTTGCGCGCATGCGGCGGCCAGAGCACGCTCCTCGATCCGGTCGCGATTACGGGCAAGCAACAGGTGCCATGCGCGCTCCCCGGCTTCGATGGTCAAAACGCAAAAAGCGCTGGAACAACGTGCGCCGGGCCATTGTGCCAGCGGCACCGGCTCGGCAGCAACGCCAGCCAGTTCCAGCAAATTATCGCGGGTGTAATGCGAATTGCTGTCACGCAGCGACAGCAAACGCCGGGTGCCATTCTCGGTAATTGTAATTCCAACCTGCCTGCCATCGCGGCTGACCAGGATGTCGGGGACGGGGGTGCGTGTCAGCATCACCACGCCTGCTGCAATAAGAACCAGGCCCCACAGGCGGCTGCGTCCCTGCCAGAGCGCCAGCCACAAGCCGCCTGCCANGCGGCTGCGTCCCTGCCAGAGCGCCAGCCACAAGCCGCCTGCCACAAACACCGCGATTGTGGCTTGCGTCATTTGTGGCATCAGCTTGACGGCCCCCGGTTGCGCTGCAGTGATGTGGGCAATCCCCAGCAGCAGGTTGAGTGAGCCTTCCACCAACCACCATGCAGCCCCGCCCAACCCGACCAGATCAAGCAATAAAGCAAGCGCAATCAGTGGCATTGCAATGAAGGTGACCAGCGGAATCGCAATCAGATTGGCAAAAGCCCCGTAAAACCCCGCGCGGTGGAAATGGAACAGCACAATCGGCATAAGCGCCAGTTCAATCGTCAGGCCTGTGGCAAATAGCATCCCCACCTTGCGGCCAAAGCTGATGGGGTGGACGCCCCCCGACGGCATCGATGTGCCATAGTGGAGGTGTTGTAACACCACTGAGGGAGGCGTCCGTGTCGAAGGTTATCACGATATCGCAAAGAACGTTTTTCATGCGCATGGCGCTGACGAGCGCGGCGCGATGGTGTTCAGTCGCAAGCTGACGAGAGGCAAGCTGCTCGAGTTCTTCGCCGGTCAGCCGGCGTGCACTGTGGCGCTCGAAGCGTGTGGCGGCGCGCATCACTGGGCGCGTCAGCTGCAGGCATTGGGGCATGATGTGAAGCTGATCCCGCCAGCTTACGTGAAGCCGTTCGTGAAGCGGAACAAGAACGATGCAGTCGATGCCGAGGCGATCTGCGAGGCAGCACAGCGCCCCGGCATGCGCTTCGTTGCGGTAAAAACCGAGGAGCAGCAGGCTGCCGGGCTCGTGTTCCGCACCCGCGATCTGGTGGTGCGTCAGCGCACCCAGCTGATCAATGCGATCCGCGGGCATCTGGCTGAGTATGGCTGGGTTGCGCCGCGAGGCACCGCATCCATGACGCTGCTGGCTGACCTGCTGGAAGACGGGGACATGGCATCAAGCTTGCCGGACGCTGCGCGGCCGATGTTCAAGCTGATGATCGATCTTCTGGCTGAGCTCGACGAGCAGATAGCCACGCTCGACCGTGAGATCGCGCGCAGGGCCAAGGAAGACGAAGCAGCCCGGCGGCTGATGACGATCCCTGGCATCGGTCCGATCGCAGCCACTGCCATCATCGCCTTGGCGCCGCCGATCGAGACGTTCCGCAAAGGCCGCGACTTCGCCGCCTGGCTTGGACTTGCACCGCGCCAGCACTCGACCGGAGGCAAGCAGCGGCTCGGCAGCATAACCAAGATGGGCGAGCGAACGATCCGGCGGCTGCTCATCATCGGCGCAAGCTCCGTGGTGCTGCAGGCCAGCAGGCGCGGCGCTCCGAGTGGTTCATGGCTGGAGCGGATGCTGGCGCGCAAGCCGCGCATGCTCGTCTCGGTCGCGCTCGCCAATAAGATGGCGCGGATGGTCTGGGCGTTGCTGACCAGGAAGGAAGATTACAGAGCTCCGGCCGCAGTCTCGGCGTAAGCTGAGAAAGCGGTCAGAGGCGTCGGGGGCGTAGGCGGTCGAAGGAGGGTATGGCACAATAGTCGGCGAGACGGGGCCGGAAGAACCAGGGAATGGCAGAGCGCTAGCCAAGCGCGCAAAGCTGAAATGGATCCGGT
>MEDW01000106.1 GCA_001724215.1 Erythrobacter sp. SCN 62-14
AGGGCACAGGCGGCCGAACGGGTCTTGGCAAAGCGCAAATAAACCAGCAGCCGATCCAGCCGCATCGAAGGGGCGGAAGAAGCGCTGGGCGTTGCCGTCATTTCTTGAGCAGATCCGCGAGCGCATCAAACGCACCGCCGGCACGCGCCGGACCCGCCTCCACCGCGCGCGGCGCGGCGGAGCGGGGCGGGACCTTTGCCCCCGGCTTGCCGCGCCCTTGCGGCTTGGCATTGCGCTGCGGCTTGCGAGGCTCGCCCTGACGCCGCGCGTTGCTGCGCCCCCCCTCCTTGCGGCCGGGCTCGGCCCGGCGCGGTCGCCAACTCCAGCGATCGGGAGCAGGCGCGCCGTGGGCGCCTTCGGGCAAGGCGCGGGCGCGGTCGACCCGAAAACCGGCGCTGCCCAGCAGGCGGCGGGCGTTGTCTTCGGCAAGGCCAATCGAAATCGGGAGTGCGAGATCGAGCCGGAAATGCGGCGCGTTCGGCTTGGCACTGCGCGCCTCAAAGGCGGCGCGAAAGACTTTCTCGGCCAGATCGACCCGAATCGCCTGCGCCCCTGCAAGACGATAGCCCGCAGGCAAGCGCCCCTTGGGCCAGCCCCCCTCAGCCAGCACCGACAGCATCGCTTCGCTGAGCGGGCGCTGATCCAGCCCCAGCGCGTGGAGCAGGCGGCGCGGCGCCGGTTTGAGCAAGGGGGCGGCAAAAATATCGAGCGCGCCGAAGGTGACGCCCAGTTTTCTGAGGAAAGGCCGCGCTTCCTTGGGCAGGTGCTGAAGGCCCGCTTCCTCGCGGCTGATCACCCCGCGCGCCTCGATCAGCGCGATCAGCAGCGCGCGCGCCTCGGTGGCGGCGGCAGGATCGCGCGCGGCCTCGGCCAGTTTGCGCAAGGGTTCGAGCGGGGCGAGCTGTTCATCGAGCCACGTCGCCAGTCCCGCTTCAAGCCGTGCGCGGGAAGCCTCTGACAGCAAGGCGCAATCGCGGGTCAGGGCAAGGCGGGGGGTTCCGAAATCGCCGGGCATAGTGCTGCCGGGAAAGGTGATTTCGGCCAAGCTGCGGCCTTGCCAGCACACCGCGCCGCCGCTGATGGTGAGTTCTGCAAGACCTTGCGAAAGCAGCCATTCCACGCGCTCGGCAAGCAGCCCCGGCAAAGCCTTCTCGCCGGCTGCCAGCAGCATCCGCCGATCCGCCACGCCGGCTGCCGGATCAACGGTGAAGCGGAAGGCATCAAGCCGCCCGATCACCTCGCCTTCGACAGTCAGGCGGCCATCTTCCTCAAGCGCCACAGGCAACAGGCTGGCATCCGCCCCAAGCGATTTCATCAAGAGTGTCGTCCTTCGGTTCACAAATCTTTCGGTCAGCCTTGCATGCAGCGCATCGGACAACCGGGCCTCCACCGCACGGGCGCGGGCGGCCATTTCATCACGCGCCAGCACCCAATCGGGCCGCTGGCAGATATAGGCCCAGGATCGGATCGCGGCTATCCTTCCCTGAAGCGTGTCGATATCGCCGCCGGTGCGATCCAGCTCGGCAATGCGCGCGGCAACGAAATCGGCGCCCAGATAACCGCCGCGCAAATCCTGCCACAGCCGTGCGACAAAGCGGGCGTGGGGATCAACCCCCACCTGCCGAAAATCGGGGAGCGAGCAGGCCTCCCAAAAGCGCCGAACCTGCGAAAGCCCGCGGATATCCTGCGCGAAATGTTCTTCGGCGAGCCGCTTGAGCACCGCCAGATCAATCGCCTGCGGGGCGCCGCGCAGCATGGCTTCATCGGGCTTGGCTTCGAGATCGGCGATCAGCGCGGCCAGCGAATCGGTGCGCGGCTCGGCCTCGCGCCAGAACAGGTGGGTGAGGGGGGCGAATTGATGTTCCTCGATCGCGTAGATTTCTTCCTCGGAGAATTCGATTGCCTCGCCGCCGCGCTGATGCCGCGCGCCCATGCCGGACAGCGTGCCGAAAGTGCCGTCGCGCTGATGCCGCCCCGCGCGCCCGGCAATCTGCGCCATTTCGGCGGGCGTCAGCCGCCGCTGGCGCTGCCCGTCAAACTTGGAGAGCGAGGCAAAGGCGACATGATCGAGATCGAGATTAAGCCCCATCCCGATGGCATCGGTCGCAACGATGTAATCGACCTCGCCCGACTGGAACAGCGCGACCTGCTTGTTGCGGGTTTCAGGCGAGAGCGCGCCCATCACCACCGCCGCGCCGCCGCGAAACCGCCTGAGCGCCTCGGCCATGGCGTAAACCTGCTCGACCGAGAAAGCGACAATCGCGCTTCTGGGCGGCAGGCGCGAGAGTTTCACTGTGCCGGCATGGCTCAATGTCGAAAAGCGCGGCCGGGTGACGATTTCCGCCTTGGGGATCAGCTTTTTGACAATCGGCTCCAGCGTGGCCGAGCCCAGGATCATTGTTTCCTCTCGCCCGCGCGCGTGGAGCAGGCGGTCGGTGAAAATGTGCCCGCGTTCCGGGTCTGCGCCGATCTGCGCCTCGTCCAATGCCACAAAAGCGTGCTCGCCATTTGTCCGCGGCATGGCTTCGGCGGTGCACAGGAAATAGCGTGCCTCAGGCGGTTCGATCCGTTCCTCGCCGGTGATCAGCGCCACGGACTTGTCGCCCTTTAGCTTCCTCACCCGGTCATAGACCTCGCGCGCCAGCAAGCGCAGCGGAAAGCCCATCACGCCTGATGAATGGCCGCACATCCGCTCGATCGCGAGGTGGGTCTTGCCGGTGTTTGTGGGCCCGAGCACGGCGCGCACCCGCTCATCGCCCTTGACGCCGTTTCGCAGGGTATGGCTGGCTGGCAAGGTCACGCAATTGCTTGTGTCAGGCTTGAGAGTGGCGGGCAAGGGGCCTAAGGCGAGCATCTGGCAACGCCTCGCCGCTTGCCAGCTTCGTTTGGGCGATGGTTAATAGGGCCTTTACTTTGTTCGGGCAGAAAAAGCGGGCATGACGGCCACTCGGGCGGCGCGCTTAGGGGACCTTGCGGGAATACGTGTTGGACCAATCCCGAAATCTGATGGATCAGCCAAGCGCTGAGGAGGCTGGCGCTGGCTCCGGCGACGGAGCCCTCGGCGAGCGCGGCTTTGTGCCGCCCCAGCCGCTTGATCCGGCTCAGGCCGCAGCATTGCTGCCCTATTTTCGTAACGCCCAGAAATTCGCACCCCCGACCCGCCAAGCGGTGATCAAGCGCAAGGTGCTCGCCCGCGCGCGCACTTTGGGGGATCGCTATGAGGAATGGCGTCTTGACGCCGAAGACTGGCTTGCCGGGCTCGATCTGGCACCTGACCTTGCCGAGGACATTGGCAGCCGCCGCTGGTTTCGCGGGCTTGGGACAATGCTCGCTCTGGGGGCGCTGGCGTTTGCTTTCTGGCCCGATTTTACCCCGCTTGAAGTGCGCCCAGCCATGCCCGAAAGCGCCGCCATTCGTGATGAATTGCGCAGTCAGATGATTACACCGCTGGGGCTTGGCGCGGACAGCGGTCGCAGGATGGGCCCGACAGCGGCGGTNGGACAGCGGTCGCAGGATGGGCCCGACAGCGGCGGTGATCCCCTTGAAAACCGCGCCCGAACGTCCGCAGATCCAACTGGTGATGACGCTGGCGCCGGGGGACAGCTTTGCCTCGATGCTGCGCCGTGCCGGGGTTTCGGGTGATGACAGTGCGCAGGTCGCGGCGCTGATCGGGCAGGTCATGCCGATCTCGGAGATTGCCCCCGGCACGCAAATGGATGTGGTGCTGGGCCGCCGCCCCGACGGGGAAGCCCCGCGCCCGCTCGACAAGCTTGCCTTTCGGGCGCGGTTCGATCTGGAACTGGAAATCGCCCGCCCGCTCATCGCCCCTGCGGCCGAGGGTGAGGCTCCGGTGCGCGCCGGGCCGCTGGCCTTGCAACGCAATGTGATTCGCGTCGATGATACGCCGCTGCGGCTGCGCGGGCAGGTTGGCAGCAGTCTTTATCGCTCGATGCGGCAGGCTGGCGTTCCGGCCTCGGCGGTGCAGGACTATCTGCGAGCGCTCGACAATCAGGTTGATCTGGCCCGCGATGTGCGGCCCTCTGACGAATTCGACATCATCATCGCCTATCGCCGCGCTGCGACCGGCGAGAGGCAGGCAGGCCAATTGCTCTATGCCGGGATCGATCGCGGCGGCAAACCGCAGACCCAATTGCTGCGCTGGGGCAAGGAGGGCCGCTTTTACGAAGCCTCGGGCGTGGGCGAACAGCGCCGCGGGCTGCTCGCGCCGGTGCCCGGAGCGATCACTTCGGGCTTTGGCATGAGGCGGCATCCGATTCTGGGCTATCGCCGGATGCATGAAGGGCTTGATTTCAAGGCCAGCCAGGGCACGCCAATCGTGGCGGTTTCCGATGGGCGGGTGAGCGCGGCGGGCCGCGCGGGCGGCTGCGGGATTGCGGTGCGGCTGGAACATGGCGAGGGCCTTGCCACCCGCTATTGCCACATGAGCCGCATGGCGGTGAGCGCGGGGCAAAGCGTCAAGCGCGGGCAGGTGATCGGCTATGTCGGATCAACCGGGCTGTCGACCGGGCCGCACCTTCACTATGAAATGTATCGCGGTGGCCGCGTCATCAATCCCGCCAGCGTGCAATTTGTCACCCGCGCGCAGTTGTCGGGCACCGAACTGCTCGATTTCCGCCGCCGGTTGATTGATCTGAAAGAGGTGGAGCCGGGCGCCGCGCTCAAGGATCTACCCCCGCTGCCCACCGAAACCCGCGCGCCCGAACGCGAGATCGAGAAGATCGATTCACTGGCGCGGGCGCGGCCGGGCAGAGCCGGTCTCAAGGCGGGATAGGCTCTTGTGCGGCCAGCGCGATTGCGCCTAGAGCTTTGCGTCATGACTGGTTCTTATCCTCTGACCCGCCTGCGCCGCACCCGTGCGAGCGCGTGGAGCCGAACGCTTCACCGCGAGAATATGCTCACTGCGGCCGATCTGATCTGGCCCTTGTTCATCACCTCGGGCGAGGGTGTGGAGGAGCCCATCACAAGTCTTCCGGGCGTGTCGCGCTGGTCGGTCGATCTCATTGTGGAACGCGCGCGGGAAGCCGTCGCCCTCGGCATTCCGGTTGTCGCGCTGTTCCCCAATACCCCGCGTGAACTGCGCAGCGCGGATGGCGAGGAGGCGCACAATCCTGATAATCTGATGTGCCGCGCGATCCGGGCAATCAAGGCGGAAGTGGGCGATGCGCTGGGTGTGCTGACCGATGTGGCGCTCGATCCCTATACCAGCCACGGGCAGGATGGGCTGGTGAATGAGGCAGGCTATGTGCTGAATGACGACACTGTTGCAGCGCTGGTCGATCAGGCGGTCAATCAGGCGCGCGCAGGCGCGGATATCATCGCGCCGTCCGACATGATGGATGGCCGCATCCACGCCATCCGTCAGGCGCTGGAGATGAACGGCTTTCCCAATGTTCAGATCATGAGCTACGCCGCCAAATATGCCAGCGCCTTCTACGGCCCGTTCCGCGATGCGGTGGGCAGCGGCGGGCTCTTGAAGGGCGACAAGAAGACCTACCAGATGGACCCGGCCAATGGCGATGAGGCCTTGCGCGAGGTTGCGCTGGATCTGGCCGAGGGCGCGGATTCGGTGATGGTCAAGCCGGGCCTTGCCTATCTCGACATTGTGCGGCGGGTTAAGGACGAATTCGGCGTGCCCGTCTTCGCCTATCAGGTAAGCGGCGAATACGCGATGATCGAAGCCGCCGCTGCTGCCGGCGCAGGGGATCGCGATGCGCTGGTGCTGGAGACGCTGCTCGCCTTCAAGCGCGCGGGCGCGAGCGGCATTCTGACCTACCATGCGCCCCACGCCGCGCGCCTGCTGAATGGCTGAGGTGGTGCTCGAGACGGCGCGGCTGGTGCTGCGCCAGATCGGCGAGGATGATCTGGATGCGCACAGCGCTGCGCTCAACACACCCGCTGT
>MEDW01000107.1 GCA_001724215.1 Erythrobacter sp. SCN 62-14
CGACCTGAATGCGGCAATCAATATTGAACGGCGGTGGAACACACCGTTGCTGGACGTGGAGGCTTGCGGTAGCGCGGCCCAAGATGCGTCAACTCTCCTTGCTGTGGCCTAGTGGCCCTCTTGGAAATCTCCGGCCTTTAGGCCGGGGAAGATGTTAATTTCCTTGTTGTTCTATGTAGCGGCGCCTGATCGTTTCGATCGGAGCGCCACCGCAGGAGATTACGCAGTAGCTGGGGGACCAGAAGTGGTCACCCCAAAGCATCTTTCTTACAGTCGGGATACGTTGCTTTCGGATTGCCATGGAACTTGCGCCCTTGATCCGGGCGATGATTGTAGCGAGCGAGAGCGTGGGCTGATAACGGATCAGAAGGTGCATATGATCCCTGTCGATCTCGATGGCTTCGAGGGCGATACAAAGGTCGCTGCATATTGCAGCGATGCTGTTGATTGCCAGTGTTCGCACGGCAGGATCGGTGAACACGGCGCGCCGATAGCGCGGCGTGAGAACAACGTGCGCATGCAGCGCGTGAACGGCGTGGTTTTTCTTTTCGTAGTAGCGCATTGTGCTCTGGCAGATGCTGATTTGTTCTGTTAATGATCATGGTGTGTTCCAGGACCTTGCTTTACGTGTACGGCTGTATCCGACTGACGATCAGGAGGCGTTTTTTGGTCAGATCGCAGGCTGCACGCGGCTTGTTTACAACACGGCCTTGGTGCAGCGCTCCTTTCTCTGGCGGCAGTACCAACGAGCCGAAGGGCGCTCGCTGTCGTGGTATACGCAGAAGGCCGAGCTGCCAGCGCTAAAGCAGGCCGCACCGTTCCTGAAGGACGTGCCGGCGCATTGCCTGCAAATGGCGTTGTTCGATCTCAATGCGGCTTTCAGGAACTTTTTCGAAGGCCGCGCAGCCTATCCCAAGCCGCGTCGGCGTTATGAGCACGACAGTTTCAGGTTTCCCGATCGCAAGCAGGTTCGCCTCGATAGTCGCCGCGGTCTGCTGTATTTGCCGAAGTGCGGCTATCGCAAAGGCAATAACGGCCCGATCCGGTGCCGTTTTCATCGCCGGATCAAAGGCAGCTTGCGTTCGGTGACGATCGTTCGCGATGGCAACCATTGGTATGCTTCGATCCTATACCGCGTGAAGGTCGAGGTTTCAGAACCGATCAACGACAATGTGCTGCCGGAAGAAGTGATCGGGGTCGATTGCGGTGTGGCTGTGCCTTTTATGACCAGCGATGGCGAGGCGCTCGGCTATTTTGTTGACCCGCGACCGGGGGCCGGTCGCGCAAAACGCGCGAAGCGTCTGCAGCAGCAACTGGCGCGCTGCCGCAAGGGTTCGAAACGGCGTCGCCGCGCAAGGGCGCGGCTTGCCGCGTTCAAGGCGCGCGAAAAGCGCCAGCGCAAGGATATGATCGAGCAGGCTTCGGCCCGCGTTGCCCGTAAGGGCAAGGTCGTGGTGCTCGAAGATTTGCGGGTGCGGTCTATGACTGCATCCGCACGCGGAACTGCGGAAGATCTTGGTCGTAACGTTGCGGCCAAGGCGGGTCTCAACCGCGCCATCCTTGATAAGGGATGGGGCATGTTTCGTGTCCGGCTTGGCCAGAAGCTTGCTCGTAAGGGCGGCAGGCTTTTGGCTGTGCCGCCAGGCTACACCTCGCAGAGGTGTTACGCCTGCGGCCATGTGGCTGCAACCTCGCGATTATCGCAGGAGCGTTTCGAATGCGTTGCTTGCGGCCACGAGGCTCATGCCGATTACAATGCGGCGCTTAATATCAGGCTGTTAGGCCTGCTACGACTTGGATTGGCCGATCCTAACGGCTTTTCGGCGGGAACCGCCGTGACAGCGCGTGGAGCCTTTGGCGTGAGCCGGGCAGCGAAGCGCGAATGTTCTTTGGGTTCTGGCGGCATGCCGCCAGAACTTGCTTCCTCGGGCTGCATCGCAGTCTGAGGTCTCTTGGAAGCCCCGTCATTCATGGCGGGGTAGTTCACTATTAGTCGCTGGCGGCTTGGCTGATACCAATGCCCCATGAGATTGACTCATCGGGCATTGGTTAAGCCTGTGCGGTGCCCCAGCAATTCCAGTACGTGATGCGTCAGCATCTCAGCGCGCTGGTGTGAGCCGCCCGCGTCAGGCAGCGGGCATCGCTGCCTGATAAACAGGGTTGTCCGCGGAATAGTAATTGCAATGGAAGCCCGAAGGCACGCGGAAGGGGATCCGCACGGTTGCAATCGGGCCTGCTGCAATATCCTTGGCTGCGAAGATCGCCAGCTCGCTGGTGGGCGAATTGGCGCGGTGCACCAGGGTCATTGCATAGCCATCGGATTCGTCCTTGGCGCCGATGCGCGGTGCAACCACCAACTCGCCCGCCGCTGACCCATTGCCGAAATGGTAGAAATCCTCTGTCCCACTGGCCGTGTCAAAGCGCAACACCGCGTCCATTCCATCGACCCGGCCATCAACCGAATTGAAATTGATGTTGCCATAGCTTTGTCTCGTGGGGCGCGCGACCATCCGATCATCCGGGCGCGGGAACTGGATGTCGCGATCATTCAACGTGGCCTCGGTCATGCTTGCCTCGGCAATGTCGATCGTCCAGCGCCGCAGCGACATCTTGGTTTCGCCATGGGTCAGCCAATTGCCATCCTGATCGGGGAACAACGCGGTGCCATTGGCGGCGGCAACATCGGCAATGATCTTGCCGTCTTCTTCCCACGCGTTGCATTCGTGGAACATGTTGCGCCCTTCAAATTCGAACCAGCGCACATCATCAGCGGTCCCCTCGCGCGGCATGATCGCCAATTTGGTCGCGCGGCCATTATTCCACGCGGTCATTGGGCCGCCGCGCATCCCGCGCTCGATATCGGTATCAATCGGCACAACCGGGATCACCACCCAGTTTTGGGTCAGGAAAAAGGTGTGGATCAGCGAGAAATGCGGGATCGGCAAGGTCACCGCATGGCGCACCACGCCTTCAGCTGTGGTGATGGTGTATTGCAGCGCCGCATCACCGGTAAAGCCGTTGACGTTGGCCCCGATGTTGATGAGCTCGCCCGTGGCGTAATCAATCTTGGGGTGGGCCGAAAAGGTTGATCCGATGCGGCCATCATAATCATGTATGCCCAGAGTTTTCAGATCGCGCGGGTCCATCGCCACTGGCTGCGAGCCCTCCATCAGCGCCAAGAGCTTGCCGCCATGCATGATAATGTTGGTGTTGCCAGTGTTGTAATGCTTGCCCTGCACCGCGGGATCGGCCGTCATCGGGTTGCCGAACATTCCGAACAAACGGCGCCCGGCGGCCTTTTCCAGCTCAAATTTTTCGGTGCGCACCCAGCGATTGCACAGCGAGGCGCGGCCATTGGCAAAATGCATGGCGTAAACCATGCCATCGCCATCAAACCAGTGATAGTCGCCCTCGCGGGTGGGATAGAGCGGCTCTGGCCCGTTGCGATAAAACACGCCTGCCAGATCATCGGGCAATTCGCCGTCAATAATGAGATCGGGCGCGCTCGCTTCAAACCGCACGGGTTCATGATGGCCGGAGAGATAAGGGTGATCGAAAAACGCCTTGGTCATATGGGTTGCTCCAATCTCATCAGCAGGTTGCCATAAGGGCCGCTTGCCCTCTGCTAGCAATATAAACGGCCGCACGGCCGCGCAGCGCGGTTTGATCAATCCGTGATCAGCGCGTCGGTCGCGGTGCGATCAAGCCACAAGGCGTGCACTCCGAAAGGCACTGGCTGCGGCAAGGCAATGCGGCATTGCGGCGTCATGGTCGCGGCATCGGCAACCAGGATCTCGGCGCGTGTGCCATCGGCCAGCAGATCAATCAGCCAGCCATCATCCTCAAGCGTGCCGTGCTTGCGCGGCACAAACACCGGCTCGCCGCCCAACAGATCGCCGTAATCGAGATAGCCGGCTCCGCTCTCGTTAAACAGATCATATTTGAGCACGCCTTTGCCCATCACGCCGCCGCTTTCATCAAGCAGCCAGGCATAGCGCGACGCCACGCCATGGCGACGCCAGTCAATGCCGGGGCGTTCATAATGATGATTGAGCAGGACGCGCTCGCTCACTGCGCCGCTCGCCAGATCCAGCCGCCAGTGGACAAAGCGTGAATGGGGCTCTTGCGGGGAATGGATCGGCATGGTGGCCGGGTAATCGGCAAAGACCGGGGCGTAGATATGGATGGCGCCGTCGGCCTGCCAGCCATTGGCGATGTGCCAGATATGGCCTGGCGCCGAGGTTTCAAACCAGCGCACCGGGTCGCCATCGCGGTGATCGCGGGCGATCATTCCAAAGCGCAAATTGTGCGATCGGTCGAATGTAGCGACACTGGCATCGGGCCCGGCCAATCCTGCCGGATTGAAGCGCAGCGATGTGTCGGGGAAGATGATGTGGGTATCGGTGAGGATGTAATCATGCACGAAGAAGGCCGCAGGCTTGCCCTGCATGATTGTGCTGGTGTGAATGGCACCGCCTTTCTCCAGAACGCTGAGATGGGTGGTGCCTGAGACAAAATCCTGCCCGATCGAATAGACCGCGCCGGTGCGCTCGTCGCTTTTGGGATGAGCGCTGAACGGGCAGGCCAGCCGGCCTTTGAAAGTTTCGTTGCGGCCTTGTCCGTTCAAAGCCAGCCAGCCATCATCATCGCGCGCGACATCAAGCCGAAAAGGCAGCGCGGTTTCCTGTAAGCAATAAAGGCTGCGATCATGATGCAAGACCGCAGTGCCATTATTGCCGGCCTCAATCGGCGTGAAGCGCGGCAAGAGGCCAAAGCGAACTTTCACCCGTTCGATCATAAGGGCAAGCAGAGCGGATTTGCCGCCACTGGTCATTTCGGCGATGCCAAGGAAGGGATTGCGGCCAGCCTGTTCGACATAACGCGTGCGCGGTGTGCGCACGAGTGTGTTGGAATAGCGCGCTTTGCCGCCGCGAAATTCGATCATGTGCAGCATCGCCTCACCATCGAACATGTGGCGGCGGCGGGCCGGAAACAGGGCGTTGGTGCCGTTGCGCAGGAACACGCCATCGAGTTCGGCTGGTAATTCGCCTTCGACCACCAGGTCCACGCCGCACATTTCGCGGCTGATCGGATCAAACCCCGGGTGGCCATAGGGGGCGGCGCGGCTGGGCGAGGCGATCTTGGCAGCGACGTTCATCGGCTTGACCTTTTTGCAACACAGAATGACACCATAGCGATTTCAGGCCGCGGCTCTGCCCTCATAAATAAGAGGGTTGCCGTTAGAGTATCCGCGATGGTCAAGTGAGAGATTGCTTCCAGCACCGATCTGCTTTGAGCAGGGCGTTTGCGGTGACGACAAGCTTTCGCATGACGGCGGTGATGGCGATTTTG
>MEDW01000108.1 GCA_001724215.1 Erythrobacter sp. SCN 62-14
TTGAACATCTGGCCGCAAGCTCTGCGGTGACAGCCTGTGGAGAGGAACGCTCTGGCGTGGGTCGCAAGCCCCGCGTGAAACGGAAGTGCGGCCAAGCCGCACTGGCCTCGATGAAGCAGGAACCAGACATCAAAGCTGCTGCATAGCTTTAGTCAGCTATGAGTATTTTTGGATAGGTTCTGGAGAGCGGTGTTCTCACAGTGCATGGTCTTGACCTTACTGACGAGCGCTCCTAAGGGGCGCGTCTTGCTGCGGCGGCGAAGCTTGGAGTTTCGCTCAGCCAGCATCGATTGCCCCGTCGTCTAATGGCAAGACTACGGACTCTGACTCCGTCAATCAAGGTTCGAATCCTTGCGGGGCATCCAATTTTTCCTGCGATTTCTCAGTATCTTACCGGCAAATCTCGGCGCTGAAAGTTGCCTATGCTGCATTCGTGACGCTTCGCCCAAATTTGGCAGAATTGCGCGGTTTCGCATGGCTTCGCGGCTGCTTGATGCAACATAGATGCGTCATGAGAGTCGCGCTCACGGCGCCCTTGCAGGCCCAATAGTTGGCGAATCCGCTCTCCCCCTGAGATCACCCGAGCGAGAGGGTTCCGCTTCTTTCGACTCCTTCTGCGCCTTGCATTGCTGTGATCGGCTGGCACAACAGGCCGAGGCGAATGAAGGCAAAGGAAGAGCGGCCATGATGAAGTCACATGCCATAACTGCCATGATGATCGGAGCGCTCACGGTTTGTGCAGCGCCTGCCCATGCCGAGCCCCTCTGGCGAGACATTGAAGCGGGAATGGCAGCCGAGGAGGTTCGCGCGCTGTATCCGTTGAACCCAGGCGAGGGGCGCAAGGTCGAGCATCACCAGCGCAACACCGAGCTTCACGGCTTCATGACGATCGGCAAGTGCAAACCCCGCGTCGAGATCATCCACCCTCAGGGCCAAGTGACCGGCATTCGAATTTGGGTGCGGGACGAAGGCATATTGAAACCGACCTGCACGGAAGAGGCCCGCCTTGCGTTGTTTGAGAAGTTCGGATCGCCAGACATGGACAACACCCGTCGCTCAATTCTTCCGGCGCATGCAAACAGGGCCCGAGAGAGTCTGACATGGATTAGGCCCGGAATGACCGTTGAATGGCTGGGGCGTGGCCCAAGCCAGTTTGCGGCTTGGTCGATTGAATACCGTGCCGCGCCAAGCGGTGCCGCCTCGGAACTGTAGGAACGTGAGCGCGGCGCGCGCCGCGTAATAGACCTGCACCATCACGCAATAAAAAACCGGTTCCTTACCCTATAGTTGCCAGACCCTCATCGCTAATCGACCGCTTTTTTTGTCGCTGATGCGACTCGCTCGCATTAATTCTTTACGTTGACTGCTTCTCTCGGCGCTGTGTTTTTGCCCAAATGTCTGCTATGCTTGGGCATACCTCTTGGGAGCCTAAGTCATGGCGAATTCAGCAATTTTCCCGATTTATCTTCGAGCCGAATACCGCAGCGACGGGCTGAAAGAATTCGTCCGCTCTGCCAACGATGCGGCGAACAAGGCCAAGCGAGAATTTGAAGGCGTCGGCGCTGCTCTCGACCGGGCGCTGAAGTCGAAGATGCAGGGCGGCACGCTCGACCTTGGTGTCGATGAGATGCGCCGCGCAGCAGAGGCCCAGCAGCAGATTGCAGCAGCAGCGCGACAGGTGGCAGCAGCGACGGCACGCGCGACAACCGAGGGTGGGCGGTTCAACGCCTCGCTGGCAGGCACCACAGCGGCCGCAAACGCCCTCGCAATGGCTGAGGAGGCGGCGGCGCGAGAGGCGCTTGAGCATGTCATCGCGCTTGAGGCGGTGCAGAGAGAGCTTGATCGGACTGCCGTAAAGAGCACAGCAATGGTGCAGGCGGGCCGGAACGTGACCCAGATGACGGGCGCGCAGCAAGCGGGAATGCAACAATTATCGTTCCAGATCAATGATATAGCAACGATGTATGCGCTCGGGGCTAGACCAATGCAGATCTTTGCCAGCCAGGCCGGGCAAGTAACGCAAGCCGTCCAGTTGCTGACGGGCGGGACCAGCCGCCTTGCAGCCTTCCTGAGCGGGCCTTGGGGGCTGGCTGTAACCTCGGCTGCCATCGTTTTGACCCCCTTTGTCGCCAAGCTATTCGAAACAGGGGCCGAGTCCGATAGGGCGGGCAGGGCAACCCAGACACTTGCCGAGAAGCTCGACCTGGCCCGCGTCAGTTACGAACTGGCGATCGAGGCGGCGCGCGAATACAACCGCGAGGTCGAGCGCTCAGCGCAGACTTCGCTGCAAGCGGCGAGTGCAGCGGCCATCAATGCCGACAACGTGCTCAAGGTCGCTGAAGCGAAGCTCATCGAGGTTGAGGCAAACTCGCGGCTCTTGGCGGTCACGACGCCGACGAGTTCCAACTTGGGGCGCAACATCGGTAACAGCGCCGACGATCGCGCCCGCCAGCTCAGGGGGGAGATTGAGGCGGCACGGCAGAACCTTGGCAACGCCCGCTTTGACGTTGCGACGGAACAGGCTGCGATCCTCAGTGACCCGGCAAAGGCGATCAAGGAGCGCTTTGCGGTCGCACGCGAGGAAGTGCGGGCCTTGGGGCTCGATGTAGAGCGAACGACCGCGAAGCTGGTGGAACTGAACCGCCAAGAGGAAGCGGCGCTCAAGGCCTTGAAGCCTGACCGCAGCCGCAAGAGCAACGGCAACGCTGAGGCCCGGCGAGCGCTGCGCGAGCAGAACGCCCTTGCCCGTTTCGCCGATCAGACCGGGGAGCGGATTGCGCGGATCAACGCGCAATTCGACGCCCAGCCGCGGCTGATCGATGCAGCGGCGCAGGCCACGCGCGAGCTTGATCGCATCATCGCCCAGCTTGCCAAGCGCAAGCCAATCGACTGGCGGGCCATGACTGCTGACGCCGAAGCGGCGAAGGACGTGATCCAAGAAGCAGTTGCGCGGCCATTTGATGAGCTTATGCGACTGAGCGAACAGCGGTTGCGGATCGAGGGCCTGATCGCTGCCGGCCGCCTTGATGAGGCGCTCGCGTTGCAAGAGATACTTCGCCTTGAGCAGCAGATCGGCAACGTCACTGCCCAGCAACGGCAGGACATTCGCGACCAGATCAGGTTCGAACAGGACAAGACCCGCGAATTGCGGGCGCAGGCTGAATTGCTCGCCGCACAGGCCAATGTGGCACGCACCGTCGCCAATGACTTGCGCAGCATCCTTTCCGGCCGAAGCACGGATTTCTTCGGCAACTTCCAGCAGGCGCTCAAAGACCTTCAGGGCGCACGTCTGTTCGAAAGCCTGTTCGGCCCAGCCTTTCAAGCGCTGGAACAGGAACTGGCGGGCAATACCCCTGAAGGCCGCGCCAATGCCCGATATGTGGCTGAAGTCGAGAAGACGGCTGGCACTACGACCCGGCTTGAAAGCGCCCTCAGCAAGCTCGCGGATGCGACGGACACGGCGGCTGACAAGATGCGCGGCGGCGCAGCGAACGACAATGGTGCAGGGTTTAACCCCCGCCTTGCGATGGCGATGGCGGGACTAAGTTCGATTGGATTGCCCGGCATCACGGTCAACGGCACGAAGCCGCCGCCTGCCGAGTTTGCGCAGAAGTCGATCAAGGAAATCGCACGCGAGATTTCGCGGGAAGCGGTGAAGCCCGGTGTCGAATTGCTGTCACGCCTGATCGGGCGTGAGATTGCCGGTGCGGTGGGCAATGTGGTGGCTGGCGTCATTGAAGGGCAGGCACGCGGCGGCACCACTGGCGCCATCCTCGGCGGCCTTGAACAGTTGACTGGCCAGATTAAGGGGCTTGAGGGCATTTCCTCGGTGCTTGGCAAGGCGCTCGACGGCGCGCAGACCGGCTCTCAGGTTGCAGGCATCACTGCGGCGCTGGGCCTGCCATCAAACTCCACTGGTGCGCAGATCGGTGGTGCTCTTGGTAGCGCCTTTGGGCCTGTTGGCAGCATAGTCGGCGCGGTTGCTGGCAATTTCCTCGGCGCGCTTATCGCAGGCATCCCCAAGGGCTCGGCTACGGTCAACGGTGTTGGCGTCACGTCTGTTGTAGGCAATCGCGGTAGCTTGCGCGAAGCGGCTGGCGGGCTTGGCGGCGGTGTCAACGATATTGTTTCGCAGGTGGCCAAGCAGTTGGGCGGGCGCATCAATGCCGCGGCTGCACCTGTCTCAATCGGCATCCGCGATGGCGACTTCCGTGTCGATCCCAGGGGCCGGGGCACAACGCGCGTTGCGGGCGGAGCTATCGACTTCGGGCAGGATCAGGAGGCGGCTGTTCGCTACGCTGCCATGCTGCTGATTGAGCGCGGTGTAATCGCAGGCATCAAGGCGTCGGAGCAGCGGTTGCTTCAAGCCGGAAAGACGCTTGAGGATGGCTTGCGCGACGTGCTCGACTTCCGAGGTGTGTTCGACCGGCTGCGCGAGATCCGTGACCCGGTTGGCTTCGCAGTGGAGCGTCTGAACCGCGAATTCGAGAGGATGATCGACCTGTTCAATCGGGCTGGGGCGGGCGCTGCGGAATTTGCCGACCTGCGCGATCTCTATGACCTTGACCGGGCGCGAGCCATCGAGGACGCAAACAGCCGGATCGTAGGCGCGCTGCAATCGCTGCTAAATGATCTGACGATCGGCAATAGCGGCCTGTCGCTGCGCAGCCGCCAGCAGAACGCCCTTGCCCAGTTCGATAGCTTGGCATCGCGGGTTGCGGCTGGTGACACCAGCGCCTTTGATGACTTCGCCGACATCTCCAAGCAGCTTCTTGACATCGAGCGGCAACTGTTCGGATCGACGCAGAGCTATTTCGACCGGCTGGCACAGATCACGGCGCTGACTGAAAAAGCGGTGGCCGACCAGACCAACATCACCAGCATTGCGGCCGCACAGCCTTCACCGTTCCCTGATCGCGTCGAGATTGATCGCAGTATTGATATCCAGACGCGCGAATTGGCGGGCTGGCTCCGGGCGATCAATGAGACACAGATCGCGATTGCCTCACGCGGGCCTAGTGCGAATGACGACTTCCAGAACCGCAGCCTCTTGGGTGGCGGAGGTGGTGGCCTTCTCAACTTCCCCACTCAGATGCTGGCCTTCTGAGGCTGAGGAATGCGGGGCGGCGCAGGGTCGCTGTTGCGCCGCCCCGATCCCGCTTGTGAGCAGGATAGGTCTTGCTATCGCACCTGCGGCACCTGCTCAATCGGCATCAGGCATTTTGGTGACGGGCGTCGGCCCAGTGCGAAACCGCCAGCTCGCATCCGATGGCTTGCCCGCCAGCCGCTGAGGGAAATCCGTCATGCATGCTTGCCAAACGGCTGAATAAGGCTCTGCCGCGCCGCATTGCGGGCAGGAAATCACCGTGTCTGGCTTGGGGTGCAGAACCGGATTGACCGGCACCGCACAGGTCGCACACTCGATAGCTATGGCGGGATTCTTCATCGGTATCTCCATAGTAAAAAGCGCGGCTGGCCCGATAACCGTCAAGCCAGCCGCGCCGAGCGGGGGAAGGAAAGAACCCGCCCTAGACGGCGCCCGCGACCGAATTTAGCGGGCGCCGGCATCTCATCAGTAGACGCCGATCTCAGCGGGGACCGCAGCGCGCAGGCCCTGGGCCCTTGCCTCCAACGGTTTCAGTGCAGCGACCACATCAGGCGGGACAGTAGCTTTCGTGCGATAGCCGAGGAGGCCGTCCCCCTTCGTGAGCCCTTCGACAGCCAGCTTCGAAGCGCGATCGCCACCGAGCCAACAGCCCGTGACGTGATGCAGGGCACGCATAGCCGCATCCGCCGTCAGGATCCGCTCGGCAGCCTCGACCTGTTCCGCGCGCAGCTGATCTAGGAAGTCGCTGGCGGCATCGGCGATGCTGAGGCGCTGGCTATGCGCCACTTCGTCCCGCTCCCGCGTCACCCGCGTTACGCGGTCCTGAAGCGCGCCGATGGTCGACAGCATTGCTTGCCTGGCTTCTGTCAGTGCCTCGCGCGACGGTGCAGTTGACGCGACTTCGGACGCAGACTCACCCGCTAGGATGCGGTCGGCGAGGTCCTCGGCGTCGGGGCCCTGCCAATCACGGACTTCTGCCGCGAGACGCTGCGCTTCGGTTTCGGCTTCCGCGATCTTCGCGTTCAGGTTCTCGCGCTCGGCGTCGAGACGGGCAAGTTCGGCATTTGTCTCGCTGAAATCGAGCACGGCCAAAGCCCTCTCAAGTGCGGCCATCGGGGTTGTTGCAGGTTTGGCGCCGATCATGCCGCACCTCCGAAGCGCTTGAGCATCGCATCGGCGAGCAGATTGGACTCGCGCAGCTTGGCGATGATGGCAGGGGCCTCGGCATCCGTTGCCAGCATCCGCAATGCATCGGCAGCTTGGCCCCGTTCGATCGCGACGTCAGCGACAGCCTTGATGCGGGCCCGTTCGATGTCACGGCAGGTGGTGAAGCCCTTGCTTAGGCCGTCCGCATAGCTCGGTGCCGGTGCCGCGACCTTTGCAGGGGCAGCCTTGGCTGCACCGGTGGCCTTCGGCGTGGTGGTGGTCGCACGCTTGCTCTCGCTGGCTTCGAACTCGCGATCACGTTCAATCTTTTGGGCCTTCAGACGCGCGATGGCATCCGCCTTCTTGCTCATGGTCGGCTTACTTGGGGCAAGATGGCCGAAATCGGCTTCTTGGCGGGCCAAGTAACCGCGCAGGCCGGTGTAACTGTGTGCGCTCATAATCAATCCTTTCAGTGGTGTTTGGGGCGGGGATGGTGTCGGCGCGCGTCGACGTGCCCGGCAAAGTGCCAAGCCAGCCGCGCGGCAGATTCTGCGATGTCTCGGAAGTCGGCCGGGTTAGCGGTCGCGCGGTTTCAGGCGCTCGACAGGGAAGCGAATGACGTTCGAATCCATTACTGCTGGGCGTTCGAGCACTGCTCGACCGAGCGCCATGTAATGCGCGGCATTGGAAAAGGCTTGCAGGGGATGAAGCATGCCAAATCTCCTTGGTGTGTTGCTGGACTATATCACCTTTCGGCTTAATCACGAAGCCCATGATGCATTCCCCCCGAAAGCATCGTCGCCATATTCGGCCGCGCCAGCGGCGTTGTGATTAGCAGACCTCATAAGGTCGTTGATGTCTCTTTGAAGTCTCTTTGAAGCCTCATTGAAGTCTCTTTGAAGTCGACCGCTTGGAGCGAGAAGCTCGGGCGCATTTTCTCGGATGACGGCGGAAAAATACTCGCACCAGTGCCGGAAAAGCTCGATGCGCTCAGCCTGCCACCGCTCTGTTGCGCGGGTCTTGGGCCGTGCGACCAGCCGCGGAATGCCCCTGATGGTGGCCTTGCGATACATCCGGTCGACCGGCACCCGCCAGCTATCTGGTGCCTCGCCGAGGTGGTGTTCGATCTCGTCGGCATCGCCTGACAGCGCCAGCGCCGCACCGATCGCGAGCACCCCAACTGCGTGTTCGGGCTCGTCCCTCACAAGCTTACCGTTGCGCACGACGCCCAAGGGGTAAATCACCTGTGCGCCGGGCTTATCATCCTCGACAACGCTCAGGACGAATTCCACCGCGCCAGCATCTTGCAGGATCTTCATGCGCTCGAAGTATGCGGCTGCGTCCTCGTCGCTTCGGTTGCTTCGATGATCGGCTGTCAGGGAGGTAGTGCGCATCCAATCGCGCGGGTTTTCGGCCTCGATGACAGAGGTCTCGGCGGTCCGATAGATCACCGACTCTTCGTCGAAGGCCCGCCAGATGAACTCCCAAGCAGTGCCGCCGTTCTCGGGCAGGTCTTGCGCGGCATACATTTGCGCCAGCAGTAGGAAGGCAAGCGGGTCGCGGGCTTTCCGGATGCGTTCGATGATGCAGGGCGCCGCCGTTGGCATCCCCTTCTCGTCGCCCACAAGGGAGAGCGGCAAGTAGACCGGCTGGATCTTCCGCCTTTCGATCACCTGCCCTTCGGCATCTAGCCACCCGTCAGCGGTCAATTGCTCAGCTATGCGCAGATCCCGTGCTGAAGCAGGGGCAATACCGGCACGGGCTCTTTCTAGGGCGGCATGGTAGCCGGAGTGCATGGGGCGGGTTTCGTGTAGCTTCAGCCGGATGCGGTTCTTGCGGGAAGACTTGTCCTGCCAAGCGATCAGGCCATCGCGCTCGACCTGAGCGAGCTTGCTGTCGATTTTGCGCCAGCTGATCGAGATGCGCCGCCTGATCGGCTCTCGGGTCCAAGACGAGACTTGCCCGGTCGCATCGGTGCCCATCGCCATGCAGAGATAGATGGCCGCCGTGTCGGCGTCGTAGCGTCGGCAAATCTCCCGAACAGTGGGCATATCAAGGACCGCGAAGTGGCCGCGGTTCTTCGACTTCCTCGGCGGCTGCTCGCTCATTCTGCACCCGCCTCAGCCGCAGCGATCAGATCGACCAGCAGCAGGCCGCGCTGCTCGGCGAGTTCGGTGGCGAAGGCTCGGGCCTCGGCGATGTCAGGAAAGAACCTGCCGCGCTCGCGATCAGGTGAGGCGGTGCGCACGCTCACCAAGCAATAGGGCTCGGGCATCGCAGCCTCGATCAAGACAAGGCCGTTGATGCGGGCTGCGGTGCTCATTCGGCTGGCTCCTCACCGCAAGGGTCATCATCCTCGGCATCGGCGTCGCCGTCGACTAGGTCGAGCACGTCGATGAGGATGTCGACCGCCGCAGCGATCTCGGCGGGGCTGTGGCGGTTCAGCAGCCGAGCAAAGATCAATGACGCAGCTGCAGGGGGAAAGCGGTCACTGGTGACGACTTCAGCGCCCATGTGCGGCCTCCATAGTCGGGATGAGTTCATGGGCATCGCTCGCAAGCTGGCTCATGATCGCCGGGGTTTCATTGAACCCCCAGGCCTGCGCCTCGCAGATCACATTGAGCTTGATCGCCAACTGCCGCGCATCGGTCGCGGGATGCGTGAGGAAGGCGAGAAGCGCGGCGTGCTCACGGTCGCAGAATTCCTCGTCTTCCTCGTCCGAAAGCCCGGCTGGCCGCGCGGGGTCGTTTTCGGCGCAATCCCACTGCGCGCGGGCAAAGCGCCAAGCGCGGTGCAGGCGGTCGAAATCGCTCAGGGCCGAGGCGCTCATCGTTCGCCACCGTAAGTCTGCTCGATGTAGAGCTCGAGCTTCTTCACCCCCTCGGCGAAACTATCTGCCGACGCCTTTGACACGGCAAACGTGGGGCTCGACGGATCGAGGCCCGCTACCATGTCGGCATGCGCTTCCCGGATGATTTCGAGCATGTCGAGCGCCTTGGCGCGGGTCATGCCCTCATTGGAGGCCGGGGCGCTCATGCCGCGTCCTCAGAGCTGAAGGCGGCTTCGAGCGCCGACTTTCTGAAGTAGAGGGCCCGGCCCTTACGGATGACCGGAAGGTGTCCCTTGTTGACGAGGTGGTAGACGGCGTTTCGGGAAATCCCGAGGTATTCGGCGGCACCTTGCGCGCCGGGGATGAGGTCAAGTGCCATAATCGACTCCTTTGAAGGTAACGGTAACGCTTCGGTTATTTTGAAATAGACTCATCAATTCGATTGTGCAAGAAGGAAACGGTTCCGTTAGCGTGGAGTTGATGAATTGGAGCCGTTAAGCCTCCGCCATGTGTTGAGCCTTTTGGCGGAACTTCACGGCGTTCCCGAAAGCCGGGAGAGTGCTCTTAAGGCGCGATTTCAGCACTTTCAGAAGATAGGATTCCCTGCCGAAACTAAGACGGGGCGAGGAAAACCAGCGGCTTACACGGTGTCCGCGATCGTCAAGATCATCATGGCTTTTGAACTCGTGGCGCTTCGCATACCTCCCGAGCAGGCGGTCGAAATCTTGGGCGGCATCGATTGGGAAGATGCGGGTGAGCGGCTCCGCGGGGCGGGCGAATACCTTGTGCGATCGCCTGATGATGGTCGCCAACGGCTGAACAGCTTCGCGATGAAAGGTGCCTTGCTCGTTCTCGATCCTGATGGCCTCATGGGGCTTCGCGGTGAGGAGGGCGCCAACCCGCTCCCCAGAGAGAAAGTGGCTTGGGTGGCGCTTTCCGATGAAGATCACCCCTGGGATCTGTCGAAGCCGGGAAGGCACTTTGTCGCTATCAATGTGACCCGGGTTTTGACTGATGCGGCTTTAGCTCTGGAGAAAGTCGGAGTGCAGAGGTCCGACTTCGGCAAGGGGCTCCTTGCGTGGTTCGATCAACTCGAAGACGAACTTCACGAAAATGACTAGCGTTCGCCGCCGCACCTGGACCGCACCTGATGGCGAAGAGCGCACGGCATGGCTTGTCGATTACAGGGACGCGGCTGGAAAGCGCAGGTCAAAGCAGTTCGCCCGGAAGAAAGATGCAGATGCATGGCGCGTCACCGCTGAGCATCAGGTAGCGACCGGGACGCACACACCTGACAGCGAGTCCATCACGGTCGAAAAGGCCGGCGAGCAGTGGCTGAAGGGATTGCGCACGATGCGTGATGACCCGCTAGAGCCCACCACGATTGCCGCTTATGATCAGCATATCAGGCTGCACATAAACCCCCGCATGGGGGCACAGCGTCTATCGCAGTTGACCGCCCCAGCCGTTCGCCGCTTTCTCGACTCGCTGATGAAAGACCTCTCCCGGCCTATGGCGGTGCGCGTCTTCCGCACGTTCAAAGCCCTGATCACAGACGCGCAGGAACGGGGACAGGTGGCGCAGAATGTCGCGCTGGCGGTCAAGATCCGCAAAGCGCCGCGCGAGCGATCGAAGGCGACCCCGCCACCTAAGGATGACCTGAAGGCAATCTTGATCGCAGCGGCCAAGAGCGAGGACGCGAAGGCCCGTGCGATTGTCGAGCTGGCAATCTTCACCGGCATGAGGGCGAGCGAGTTGCGCGGCCTGCCTTGGTCCAATCTCGACCTGCGCGAGGGGACTGTGCGCATCGACCAGCGCGCCGACGCGAAGGGCCTGATCGGGCCGCCCAAGTCTGGCGCAGGCAATCGGACAATCAGCCTGCCGCCTCGGGTGGTGAAGGTGCTGAAGGAATGGAAACTCGCTTGCCCGGCGCATGAGGCTGATCTCGTCTTCCCCAGCGCGAAGGGCAAGCCGCTCTCGCATCATGTCCTGATGAAATTCCACGTCGCCCCGCTGCTAGCCGCGGCTGGCACGCCTCATCATGGGATGCACGCTTTCAGGCACGCGGCTGCCTCACTTTGGATCGAACAGGGACTCAATCCCAAGCGGGTGCAGACGCTCATGGGCCATAGGTCGATTCAGGTGACCTTCGACACCTATGGGCACCTCTTCGAACAGCGCGACCGAGATGCAAGCGATGCGGCCGCGATCGAGCGCGCACTTTTTGGCGATGCAACATGAGTGCAACATGAGAGCTGAAAAGCCTCAAGTCCGTAACGTCAGAAGCGGACTCTGACTCCGTCAATCGAGGTTCGAATCCTCGCGGGGCATCCATCAAATTGTCCTTTGACAGCAAAACCTGCCCGCTTTGACAAAATTCCTGCCCTCATGCGGATGCGGACGGGGGCGAGTGCCGTATCGACTGGCAATCCTGATGCTGTCAGTTCGAGGGCTGGCCTCTGAATTGTTGAGGAACTTTCCGCGAAAGCAGTGGGCGTAGCGCCTCTTGGGAAACAGGGCGCCCCGCGGTAGGATCGCACATCACGTTCGCGACGCGAGGCCGTGCCCATGAAAAGAGCCCACGAAGATGACCGACGGTTGGTCTACGAAACGGTAGATCTCGATGACTTTCGCCGCGATCCTTATGCTGCGCTAGGGGACGCTGACATACGCCCCGTTGGCCTGGCACGCGACGAACCTGGTCGAGCCAGCCACATCCTGCTTTCCCGATCGGAATATGCCTCGATGGTAAAGGCCCGCGATCGCTGGATGCGAAGCCAGCTGGATCTTGCCGAAGTCGAAGTAGCGACTGCTGAAGCCAGCGATTGATGGCAATCCGCGCGCTGAAGAAGTCCGACCTCCGGGCATTAAGCTGAGGGATAAGGAACGGTGGCAATCATTTATATCCAAGTTTGAAGACTGACCGAAACCAAGGATGCCGCAATTTGACCAAAAGCTGGATGATAGGTGACCTTGCCGATGGGCGCCGCGGCTTTGATCACAAGCCTCATGAAGAAGGCGTTGGGCTCAGGGGCGGTATCGGAGAGCTACGGATGACCCTGTCAAGCGCTGCGCCGCTTCCCCTGTCCACGCTGCGTACGATGGCCAGGATTTGCTCGACGTTTCCCGCCATGACTTGCTGGCCAGCCCGCACTGCGGCGAATTCCGCAGCCGTCTCCCTGCCAACCTCAAGATTCTCGCGGCCAAGCTCGATCAACTCGTCGGTCGACGCGCTGTAATCGGGGTCGAAGGCCCGGACGGCGTCAGCATACAGGCGGATCCGCCGCTGGAGCTTGTCCAAGCCCCAGATATGGACTTGCACCGCACGGCCAAGGTTTGCCTGCTCCTGCCGGATCTCGATCGCGAGCTTATCGAGGGTCAAATCGTCCGGCGCGGTTGTGAAGAGGTAGATTTCTGTAAGCTTTGGCTCGATCTTAAGCGTCCGGCCGATGTCAGCCCTCGCCTCGGAGACGCTGAGTCGGTTTTTCTCTTCTTGAGCTTGCACTGGACGGAAACGGGTTGACCGGGATCGCCGTCGCGGGCGCCGATTAGGTCAATGCCCTCCTGATTGGCGCCAGACGTAGCCACGCCCTTCAAGTTAGGATCGTTTACGATCCGGCGGAACAAGACTGCGCAGCGATCCTCGAACGCCTCGGAACTCTATGGAATGCCTATGACATTGCTGGATTTGATGGGCACATACTAGTGGTTCGAACGCGACGTAAGAATCCGGCCTCGCGCGGGGTCTGCTGTCAAGAAAATTGTTTTATAAGAGCGGATTAACGAGCGAACCTTAGCCG
>MEDW01000109.1 GCA_001724215.1 Erythrobacter sp. SCN 62-14
CGCAGACCTGCAGCACTGCGCACACGATGCTGGGCTGCTGCGCACCGAACAGGAAGCGGATCGAGCCATCGGCGCCGGCCACCGGCTTGATGCCCGTCGCGCTGTTGTCGCGCCACTTCTGAGCGATGGCGACGGCCGCTTTTTCCTGCGGCGTCAGCGTCGGGTTGTCTTTGGAGAAATAGAGGTCGGCCAGGTTCTTTTCAGCCGGGCCGGCCGGCCCTGCAGCGAGTGCGAATGCGGGCGCAGCGCCCAGGACCAAAGCGAGAAGATACTTGTTCATGAGTGTTGCCCCTTAAAGCTGTTTCGACCAAGAGAAGTCACGGACGTAGATGCCAAGCGGGTTGTTGCGCACTTGCTCTTCCGTGGTGTTTGGAGTGGTGGCGACGGTGTAGACCGTGACCAAGGCCCGCATGCGGACCGGCAGGCCCTTCACGACGCCCTGCCGGTCGCGTGTCGTCTCCATCCAGTCCACTTGCCAGGTGTCGGGCGTCTGCGGGATCACCGAGAGAATTTCGGTGCTGACCGTTTCTTTCGCGGCGCGCTTGAACGGGCTGCTGTCCTCGCTGCCGTTCAACCATTCATTGGTCTTGGCCGTGGCCGGATCGTTGGCCGAAAGCATCGAGTAGAGCCGGAACACGGCCTTGCGCTGCAAGGCCACGTCAGGCGTCACCAAGCGGGCATCGCTGACGAACGAGGCCACCGAGGCGTGCACCACGCGCTGATCGACTGCAGCGGCCCGCTGTGCCGGCGCGACGGCCACCGCCTGGCCGAGCTTGTCTACCTCGACCACGTAGGGCACGAACTTCGATTGACTGCCAATGTGGATCAACCCGCCCACGGCGGCCAGGACGATCAACAACGACAGAATGCCGACAACCTGCCAGGTCTGGCGCGACGAGACGACCGCGCCAACGTGTTCATTCCAGGTGCGGCGTGCCGCCAGGTACGGGTTTTCGACCTCGCCCCTGCGTCGGCCACCTTCCATCACCGAATCCGGTGCGCGCCGGGGATCAGCCGGCTGTGCGGGCTTCTTGAAAATCAAGCCCTTGATCGTGTCTGCAAAGCTCATGCTGCCACCCCATAGTCAGAAAGTTTCAAATTGCGGCCGGCGAGCCATTCATGCACCCAGGCATCGCCGAACTTGGTTTCGAGGCTCTTGATAGCCGCCACGGATTCCTTGTCGGACGCGCCGACGAACGCCAGGGCCAGCGGGCCTAGAGCCAGGTCGTAGAGTCGCCGACCGTTCTCGGAAACGTAGTAGTACTGCCGCTTCGGAATGGCCGTAGCCAGAATCTCAATCTGGCGAGCGTTGAGGCCCATGCGGCGATAGAGCGCCGCCGTGTCCTCATCGCGGGCGTACACGTTGGGCAGGAAAATCTTGGTTG
Source organism: Erythrobacter sp. SCN 62-14 (assembly GCA_001724215.1). Classification (GTDB taxonomy): domain Bacteria; phylum Pseudomonadota; class Alphaproteobacteria; order Sphingomonadales; family Sphingomonadaceae; genus Erythrobacter. The sequence continues at coordinate 1,386 of MEDW01000109.1, forward strand.
CGGTCGATTCCACGATCACGTCCAAGATGCCCGAGTTCGCCGCGTCGGAAAGGCTCTGCGTTGCCATGAGCACCAAGCAGTTCGCCTTGCGCAGCACCTTGAGCCATTCCCGAATCTTGGCGCGGAACGCCGGATGTCCCAGCATCAGCCAGGCTTCGTCCAGGATGATGACGGCCGGCTGGCCTTTCAGGCTGCGCTCGATGCGGCGGAACAGGTAGAGCAGCGTCGGCAGGGCGTATTTCTCGCCCAGGTTCATCAGCTCTTCGATTTCAAAAACGGTGAAGTCGGTGAGCGACAAACCATCTTCTTCGGCATCGAGCAGATGGCCCATGTTGCCGTCCACCGTGTACTGCCGGATCGCCTCGCGGATCGCTTCATCCTGGATCGTCACGCTGAATTCGGACAGCGTGCGCGCTCCGCTGGCGTGCATGCTCATGATCGCGTTCCCGATCTCATTGCGTTGCGCCGGGGTGGTTTCCACGTTGTTCAGCGCAAGGATCGTGTCGATCCACTCCATCGCCCAAGCCCGATCACTCTTCGATTCCAGGAACTGCAGAGGGCAGAAGGCCAGCTTGTCGTCATCGGCCGCCACGGTGAAGTGCTTGCCGCCCGTGGCCTTGGCCAAGGGGTACATGGACATGCCTTTGTCGAAGGCGTAGATCGACATGCCTTGATAGCGACGGAGCTGCGCCGCGATCAACGCAAGGTGCGTTGACTTGCCGGCACCCGTGGGACCGAACATGAAGGTGTGGCCCAGGTCGCGCACATGCAGGTTGAGACGGAACGGCGTGGCACCGTGCGTCACGCAATGCATGAGTGCCGGCGACAGCGGCGGATACATCGGGCAAGGCGCTTTGTTGAGGCCCGTCCAGATCGTGCTTGTCGGCAGCAGATCGGCCAGGTTCATCGTGTTGATGAGCGGGCGGCGAACGTTCTCCACGCCGTGGCCCGGAAGGCTTCCCAGGTAGGCGTCCAGCGTGTTGATTGTCTCGATCCGCGCAGCGAAGCCCAGGCGGTTGATGGCCTTTTCTACCTGGCGTGCAGAGGTTTCCAGCTTTTCGCGGTCTTCGTCCATCAGGACGACGACGCTGGTGTAGTAACCCACCGCGACCAGGCCGCTATTGACCTCGGCAATCGCAGACTCGGCATCGTTCACCATGGACATAGCGTCCTGGTCCACCGAGCCGGTATTCGTGTTGAACACCTGGTCGAAGAAGCCACGGATTTTTTGCTTCCACTTCTTGCGGAACTTGTCCAGGTGCTTCACGGCCTCGTGCGAGTCCATGAAGATGAAGCGGCTCGACCAGCGGTATTCGACGGGCAGCTCGCCCAGGGCGGTCAAGACTCCCGGTGTTGACTCCAGAGGAAAGCCCTCGATGGCGACGACCTGGACGAACTTGCGGCCGATCTTGGGCACCACGCCGCCGAACAGTTCCTGGCCGCCGATCACGGCATCCAGGTACATCGGGTTGCTGGGCAGCAGCACAGGGTGATCCATGCCCGTGATGCAGAACTGCAGCCAGCGCAGCAGATCGTCATGCGTGACCGTGGAGCCGTCTTCGTTCACCACCTTGTTCCCACGCAGGCGCTGCAGCTTGACGGCCGACGAAAGGCGCGAGTCGATGCTGTTGCATTCGCGCTTGAAGTAGTCGATCAAGCCTTGCGTGCGGGCCTTGTTGCCGGGGGTCTTCGCTTCGTCATCGAACATCAGTTCAACGAACTTGCTTTGCGCCAGAAGCGGCGGAAAGTAGGTCATCGTGACGATGAAATAGCCCTCGTACATCGTGCCCAGGCCCTCGAAGAGTCGGCGGCGCTCTTCGTCCATGGCGGCCGACACCGGATCAGGGAAATGCGAAAGGCCCGTTTCGGTGTAGTTGGGTGCCGGCCGGCGCACGGCATCGACGTGGAGCATCCAGCCGTTACCCAGGCCCGCGAGCGCCTGATTGATGCGGAACGACACCATTTCCCGCTGTTCATCGGTGCTGCTTGCATTGTCGTCGCCCTTGTAGAGCCAAGAGGCGATGAACGACCCGTTCTTACCCACGATCACGCCGTCATCGACCATGGCGGCGTAGTTGAGTAGATCGGCCAGGCCGGCGTCCTTGGAACGATGCTTTTTGAGCTTCAATTCCGCATCGACGGCTCGGATGCGAGCGAACAGGATGAGCAGCAGCAAGGCACCGAGCGCCGCGATGCCAATTGCGATTGCTTCGATCATTTGTATTGCTTCCCTTGGCTATTCGGGTTCAGTCGGAAAGGCGTGCTGCGCGCTGGGTAGTACCCCTTGTACTTACGGTGACGCAGGTACACGAAGCGCAGCTTGGGATCGGACTTCGCCATGAGCCGGCACGCGAAGAGCGCACCGAACCACAGCAGAAGCCCGATCACCGTTGCCCTCAGTTCTTGGGCGCTGAAAATCAGCGCGAAGGCCAGAAGACCCGAAAACATCACCAGTTCACGATCCCCACCCATGAACAGGTTGTCTCGGTTCCCGGCGCGACGAATGGGGATCGTGCGGAGGGCCATCGTTAGACCGTGCGGACGCTGTTGGTCAGAACCGATGCGGCCTTGAGCTGGTGCATCACGGCATCGCCCAGCGCAGCAATCTCAGCGCCACGGCCGAAGAAGGTGCTCATCACGTTCTGCGCGCCGACCAGGAGGGCCATCACCAGGACGAGGAAAATCAGCGTGCGGAAGAAGCCATTCAGGTCGCCGCCGAAGATCAGCACGCCGCCCGCGATCACGATGCCGATGATCGACAGCGCGAAGGCCACGGGGCCGGTGACGGAATTGCGCAGGTTCGTCAACCAGCTTTCATAGGGCAGCGAGCCGCCCGTGCCTTCCGAGGCAAAGGCATGCTGTGGAGACAGCAGGAAAAGCACCATCAGCAGCGCCGCGCCGATGTAGAACATCGTCGTGCGGTTGATGGCGAAGGGACGGAGAAGAGACGCTTGCATTGGAAATACTCCTAGAGGGTTTTGGTGATGTAGCGGCCGTCCACGTACCCGGAAACCTCAAGGATTTCTTGGATGCGGCGACCGCCTTCAGGGGTGCGGGCGATATGAACAACGACATGAACCACCTCGCCTATCAGCGGTTCAATTTCGGCCGGTGCCGACTCATTACGGGTAATGAGCGACCTCAGACGAGCCAGGCCAGCGGCTGCGTTGTTGGCGTGGAGCGTTGCCGCCCCACCCTCGTGCCCGGTGTTCCAGGCATCGAGCAAATCCAACGCTTCCGCCCCACGCACTTCCCCGACCAGAATCCGGTCAGGGCGCATGCGCAGAGTCGCTTTCAGAAGCGCCGTCATCGGCACTTCCAAGGACGTGTGGTACTGAACGAAGTTTTCAGCGGCGCATTGAATTTCGCCGGTGTCTTCGATGATGAAAACGCGCTCCATGGGATCGCAAATCACCATCTCATTGATGATCGCGTTCACGAGCGTGGTCTTGCCCGAGCCAGTGCCGCCAATCACCAGGATGTTCCGGTGGTTCTTGACGGCGGCTTTCAGGGCCTCGTACTGGCCCTGCGTCATGGTGCCGGCCTCGACGTATTGCTCCAGCGTGAAGATGGCCACGGCCTTCTTGCGGATTGCAAACGTGGGCGCAGGCACCACCGGGGGGAGCTGGCCCGCGAAGCGCGAGCCATCAAGCGGCAACTCCCCTTCCAGGATGGGCTTGCCGCGTGTGACTTCCTTGCCGTGGTAGCCGGCAATGGTTTTGATGATCGCTTCGGACTGCGCCACGCGCAGCGACCCGATGCACTTCATCTTTTCGCCAAGCCTTTCCTGCCACAGCTTGCCGTCCGCGTTGAGCATGATTTCGACCGTGCGAGGGTCATTCAATGCACCCAAGAGCAGCGGCCCCATGTCGCGTTCCAATTTCTTCTTGGCCCGCTCTTTGAGCGTTGAGAAGTCTTCTGTGTCTGCCATGTCCGTCCTGTTCCATTTCGTTCGTCGTATTCTACACGGACAAACGATATACCGAACAGGAAAGCAAGGCAAGCCAAAGCCTTCAACGAACTGTTACCCCTGTTGACAAATGGGGTGCCCGGTTGAAGGCTGCGGGGTGAAAGGAGGCGCTGGCTGGCGAGTTGCGCGGCTGGCTGGCGGCTGGGTTGCTACCCAGCGAAGCGGCAATCCCCGTGAATGGGGGGCTTTAGCCGCTAAAAATTTCCCCTCTGGCGTCAGGACTTTTTGCCTTTACTTTTGGCTATTTGCTTCCTGTTCGCCTCATCCCATTGCCGCACTGTGAATGCCTGGTACTCGTTGAGGATCGCCGCTATGCGTGCGAACCCGTCCGGGAGACTCTTGGGGGCCTTGCCCCCGGACAAGGCGTCCAGCGTTGCCTTGTCCAAGTCGGTCATTTCCAAAAGGGTCGGCAATGGGACGCTCAAGGCGTCCGCAATGGAACCCATGATCTTGAGGGAAGGATTGGCCTTCCCGTTGGTCAAGTCGGACAGGAATGATATGGACATTCCTGCCTTCTCGGCGAGGTCATGCTTCGTCATTCCTTGCTCTTCGAGCAGGCGTAAGACGTTCGTAAAGAATATCTGGTTGTACACGGTCGGCTATGCCTTGCGATCCGCAGCTCAAAATTTTAGCCGCTAAAGTTCTTGACGGGGAGACCGTGTTTAGCTAAACTTCGAGTTCTCTAGCGCAAGAAAATCAATGCATGAGCCTAAACAGGTTCCAATTTATCGGTAATCTTACCCGCGATGAAGGGGCGAGCGATACATCAAGCTGCAGAGCAGATGCGATCCCCTCCCCTGGCGTCCAATCGGCTGTTTTGATACCGATGCGTCGAGCGACGGCAGGAGTTACGCCGCCGAATCACCCGCCGTTGGCATTTGCCGTGGCGTAATTTCCATTCGGAGGAACCTCAATGTCCGCACCCGCCCCAGCGCCGAAACGAAAAACCGCCGTCGAGAAGACCGCCGACAAGGTGAGCGAAGTCAAGCAGGCCGCTTTGCTCAAGCACACGAAAGAGCAGATCAAGGCAATGCAGCTTTCGCTGTTCGACCTCGCGCCTTGGGGCGACGACATGCGGGCGATGCCGAACGACCTGGCGCGTGCTGCGCTTTTCACGACCAGGAACAAGAAGACCCCGCGTGAGGTGCGGCAGCAACACGTAATTTTTCACGTCAATAAGGACGTGCTCATCACCTATACCGGGATCGAGCTGCGGGCCGATGACGACGAGCTGGTTTGGCAGCAGGTTCTTGAATACGCGAAGCGCTCGCCGGTCGGTACGCCCGTTTCCTTCACGTTCTACGAGCTTTGCACGGACCTGGGCTGGCCGATCAACGGCCGGTACTACGACAAGGCCGAAGAGTGCCTGACGCGCCTGCAGGCGACCGCCATGCAGTTCAGTTCGGGCCGGATCGGCCGGCTTGAATCGGTGTCCCTGATCCATCGCTTCCGCGTGCTGGATCGCGGCAAGAAAACGTCGCGCTGTCAGGTCGAAATCGACGAGGAAATGGTAGTGCTTTTTGCCGGCGATCACTACTCGAAATTCGTGTGGGAAAAGTACCGCGAGCTGTCCCCTACTGCCCGGCGCATGTTCGATTACTTCGTCTCTCACAAGGAACCCTTCCCCTTGAAGCTGGAGACGTTCAGGCTGATGTGCGGGTCCGATTCGGCCAGGCTCAAGAAGTGGCGCGAGCAGACCGGCCAGGCGTGCGAAGAGTTGAGCCAGAGCGGGCTTATCAAGCTGTCATGGGTGCAGGGTGACTCGATCTACTGCCAGCGGTAGACCAGGTGGACATGCGACAGAGAACGGGGGCCTAGGCTCCCGTTTTTCATTGACAGATGAGGGGCGCAGCGGCGGCATGCAGACACTTGAGGGGCCAAGCCAGGGACGGGGAATTTTCGCGGGCGCGAAAACCGGCTATGTCGTGCTGCGCATCGAGCCACGTTCCGCGTCTCGACCCCTGCGGGCTTCCAGCGCCTTTCCGACGCTCACCGGGTCCATGCCCCTCGCCGCTGGGCTTGCAGGCCCGCCAGTGGGCCATACGGCCGCCGCAAGCGGCCATCCAAGGCCGGCCGATCCCTCCCCGGGGGCCATGTCTGCCGAAGATCCACCCGCGCCCTGTGGGCGGCTTGTGGACAAATCGGCCCACCGTGACACTTGGGGGGCGTTCATTGACACTTGGGGGGCAGAGTACCCCGGCGCACTGCAGACACTTGAGGGGCAAACGTCAGTTTTCAGCCTGGCCAGGCTTGGCCAAGTGCCTGCAGGCGCTCGCCGCGGTCAAGTTATGCACAGGAACTGTGCATAAGCCTGTGGAAAAGCCCGATTTCTATAGACACTTGAGGGGCGCAACCCTAGACACTTGGGGGGCGGCTTCCTTGACACTTGGGGGGCCAGCTACAGACATTTGAGGGGCGCACCCTAGACACTTGAGGGGCAGCGGTTTTGCTTTTTTCTTGGCGTATCAACGACTTACGGCATGTTTTCCGATGCGCTAACCGCTTTATAACCGCTTTCTAAACCGAATTTAATAAACCGTAGTTATTAACCTGCGTGCTTAAAAAGCACGCGCCGAAGGGGGGAGACCCCCCTTCTCGATCCCACCCGGCCGCAAGCGGCCTCCCATCCCCCCCAGGGGCTGCGCCCCTCGGCCTTCGGCCTCACCTGCATTCGAGCTGCGCCTAACGGCGCAGAGGGCTACCAAACAGGCGCAAGCGCCTGCAACAGCCCTAATTTCGTCTCCAGGTCGCTGCGCTATGCCCAAAGGGGCTGCGCCCCTCTGGACTCCTGCAACTGTTCATGCCGCACAACCATCGCGGCCAAGATGGAAGGACTGCGCAGCGCAACGGCCGCAAGGTTTTACTCCAAGGGGGGAAAGGGCCGGCGACCGTTAGCCGGATTGCTGGGAAAAGTGGCCCCTCAAGTGTCAAAGAAACGCGGGTACAGGTTGACGGACTAGGGCATTTTGCCCTATAATTGATGGCAAGGCCGGGCGCTTCGCCCAGGTCAACAACCGGAGCATTTCCGATGAGCAAGACTTTGAAAGTGGCCGCCTTTCGTGCCGAGGCCGATCACCTGTTTCGACTGGCGAACGTCGATTACCACGCCTGCGTCGGTGCCCACGAGCTGGACAACTGGCGAGCCGTCGCCGGCCGCGTGCTGGCCGAGGTCGAGCACTGCGAATGCAAGCGCGCTACGCCCTACGACCTGGAGCAGTTCCGCAAGGCTGTCGAGGCCGTGAAGGAACGCATCACCCAGGCCGTCGAGCGCGGCCAAGCCAAAGCGGCCAACGATTCCCTCTTTAGCGGCTAAAAAGTTTAGCTAAATTGCTTGTCAATTAGGGCATTTTGCCCTATAATTCATTTTGAAGGCCGGGCATTTCGCCCAGGTCAACAACCGGAGAATTCCGATGAACGACACCCAAGCAAACCAACCCGTCACCGCGTCCCTGGTCGCCAGCAATCGCCGGCTTACCTTCCTACCTACTTACTTCGGACCGCGCCTGATGATGCGCGGCGAATCGCTGGTGTATGCCTGGCTGCGCCGGCTCAGTGAAGACTACAACGGCGGGTTCTATCTCGCGCCCGAGCTGACTGGCCGGCTGTGCCTGGAGGTCGACGGGAACGGGTACAGCGGCGAGCTGTCGGCCGATGCGGCCGGCATCGTCGCAACCCTGTTCACCTTGGGCCAGCTTGCCGCTGACAACCAGGGCACGGACGTGGCGGATGTGCTGATCGACCGCTACCACTTCCTGCGCGACTTCGCACGCGACCACGCCGAGGCCGCAGAAATCTTCCGAGCGATCGACTAAAGGGGGCCGGCTCCAGCCGAAAGGCTGGAGCCACCTGGAGCGCGATCATGGATCATGAAGACAGAACCGACCGGCGCAATGCGGCCATCGAGGCCGGCCGCCTTCTCGCGGATGGGGACGTGGGCGCAGCCGAGCGCTGCCATGCGTGCGGCGAGCTGCTGCACCCCTACCCCGAGCCCGAATACTGGATGCAATACCCCCTGCCGGGCTGCTGCGTGGTGGACGGCCTGCGTTTCTGCGACGACGACCGAAAACCGGAGTGCATCGACTCGCACCTGGTCAAGCATCCGACGCCGGCAGCGCCGGCCGCCGTGAAGACCAAGAAACGCGCCAAGAAGGCCGGGGGCGTCGAGGAGCGACTACGCGAGCGCGACGAGGCGGCGGCGGACCTGGCGGCCGAGCTGCCCGAAGAGCGGGCCGGCCTGCTGGCGGTCGCGGCCGAGGCCGTGGCCGCTTGTCACGCGGCCGTGCTGGCCAGCGACGGCGCTGCCGCCGAAGCAGCCGCGAATCGTTACGACGCGAGCATTTGGAAGCTCAACGGCGGCACGTACCAAGGCTGCAAGGATGGCGCGAACCCCGAGGCGGCCGGCACGTTGATCGAGCTGCATTGCAGCGCCGCGCCTAGCGTGGTGCCGATGTGGGGCCAGTCGGGGGAATTCCTGATGGAGTCGGCCGGCGTGCGCTGCCTGGTGGAAGTCGGCGATGGCTTTGGTTCGCTGCTGGATCGGCATTTCGCGTTCCATGTCGTTGACCTGGACGGGCCATTTATCTCCGAGACGGGCTACCGTTCGCATTTCGAGACGGCACAGGGCGGGATGACCGTTGACCAGGTGGCCGCCGCCGTGTTCGCCGGCTATCTCAAAGCGCATCGTCGCTACCTGACAGCCGAAGCGCAAAACAGGCATGCCGCCAAGCCGGTGCGCCCCTGGCTGGCTGGCATGGCGCAACCGCCCAGGCGGGCGCGGGCCATCGAGCCGGTGGGAGCCGATGACCTGGCCGAACCACTGCCGTCCGGGTTCGTGCTGGTGGATGCCGTCCTGACCAAGCACCAGGCATTCATCGTCAAGAAGTGGGCCGAAGCTGCGCGCCTGAAAGTCAAGGCGGCCAGGGGGGCCGCCAAGGCCGTGCCGGCCCGGATCGACGCCAAGGAAGAAGACGTAGC
>MEDW01000110.1 GCA_001724215.1 Erythrobacter sp. SCN 62-14
CGCCGCGCAGCACCATCAGATCGCGGTAATTGAGCCCTGCTGCAATCACCCGCACCACAAGCTCGCCCGGCCCGGCCACAGGATCAGCGATTTCAGCAAGACGCAGATGGTCAATCGCTGCATCCGCGTCGATCGGCGCGGCAGGGCGCGGGCCGATCTGCCACGCCTTCATTCTGCCGCCTCCACCTGCGGTTCGTCATGGCCGGAAAAATCCGCAAGGAAGCGCCCCGCCTCCACCCGCCCCGCCATATCGGGGCGCAGCGGCATTTCAGCATAAACTGTCACGGTGTAATCGCCCGCCGCAGGGTTCTGGCGCAGGGGCAGGATCGTCTCCTGATAGACCCGGCTGTTCCAGAAGGCGCGTGCATTGGCGAGGCAGGGGAAGCGCACAGTGAGATTCACATAATCAGGCGGCACATCGCCCTCGAACACTGCCACGGGCTGCGGCAGCGTGACATAATAGCCGCCAAGGCGCTGATAGATTTCGCTTTCGGCAAGCGCCTTGCCATAGGCCAGCATCCGTTCGCGGTCGAGCGTGCGGCCTGCCACCACCATGTAGACCGGCTTGTCGCAAGTTTCGGCCGCGGGCGCTTCGGGCGCAGCTTGCAACAGCAGGGCAAGCAGCAGGCTCATGGATTGATCCTTTCCTCATCACAGCAGGTGCGCTTCCACGGACGCCCGCCCTGAAACCATTGCCAGGTGCGCGCGCGGCTTTGCCCGTCGGGCGCAATGTTGATCATCTCGACATAGTAGGCACCCGGCACATCGGCGCGGTCCAGCTTGAGCATCAGCGTATCTTCGGCGGTCTGCCAACCATAGCCGCTGAAGCGATCGGTGCGCCACACCAGATGATCGCCCACAAGCCGACCGCCGAATTGGTAATGCGCCTCGCGGCCATCATCCCAGCTGAGCCAATTGTGCTGGATGTAGTGCCACTCGCCTGCATCGGGAAATTCGCAGTGGGTCTTGACCCGGTGCGCATCGAGCAGCGCGCCTGCCAGATCATAATGGCGATACCAGCCATCCCACCAGCCTTCATGAAGCAGCATCGCGGGCATGACGACGGCGAGCGCGGCGCGGTTGCTCATGGAGCGCCCTTTTCGGCATAGGCGGCGAGCGGCAAAGGCGTGCCGGTCTGGGCGATCAGCGCCTGTTCGCGCAGGAACCTGAGCATTCCAGAATCCCCGCTGCGGCTGGGGCCGAGCCCCGAACCTTTGCGCGACATATTGGGCGCATCGCTCACAATACTGGTCAGCGCGCCGTCCTGCAGCGACACAGCGCCTGCGTCGAGCAAGGGCGCAATCGCAGCGGCTTCCTCAAGACTGCCTGCCAGCACCGCGGCGGCAAGGCCGTAATCGCTGGCATTAGCAAGCGCGATGGCTTCGGCGAGGTCATCATAGAGGGTGACGGGAATGACGGGGCCGAAAGTCTCCTCGCGCATTACCGCCATATCAGGCGTAACATCGCTGAGCACAGTGGGCGCGAGATATTGCCCGCCGCCGAGATTCTCCACCTTGCCGCCCGCCAGCAGCCGCGCACCCTTGGCCAGCGCATCATCGATCTGGGCTTGCACCTTGGCGGCTTGGGCAGGGAAGATGAAGGGGCCGAGTGCGCCGCCCTGCCCCGGCGGAAAGGCCGGACGCACAGCTTTTGCAGCTTGCGCCAGCGCTGCCAAAAAGGGTTCGGCAATGGTGCGGGCGACATAGACGCGCTCAATCGATTGGCAGGCCTGGCCGGTGGCGATGACACTGGCGCGCAGTGCAATCTGTGCGGCCCATGCCGGATCAGCGCTCGCAGTGACAATCATCGGATCCTTGCCGCCCAGTTCCAGATTGGCCGGGATCAGGCGGCGCGCGGCAGCCTCTGCCACCTTGCGCCCCGTTGCGGTCGAGCCGGTAAAGCAGACATAGTCGACCTCCTCGATCAACGCCGCGCCCACCTCCGGCCCGCCAAGGATATAGGCGAGCGGCAGATCAGGGATGCTGGCCGCGATGCGGGCCATGGGGGCAGCAAAGCGCGGAGTGACTTCGGAAGGCTTCACCAGCGCAGCAGCGCCTGCCATCAGCGCCGGGACCGCATCGACATGGGAGAGGATCACCGGGAAATTCCACGGCGCAATCGCGCCAAACAGCGGGAAGGCGCTGTAATGGGTGCGGATTTCCACTCCCGAAACCGCCGATGACTTTGGCCCACGATCAAGACCTGCGAAGAGTTCAGGCCCGCGCCGCGCCCAGCGGCGGATGTTGCCGATGCAGCTTTGCACCTCGATCGCAGAGATAGTGTCGCGGCCGGTGTCAATGGCGAGCGCAGCGGCGATCTCGTCTGCCGCGGCCTCGATCGCATTGGCCCATTCGAGCAACACTTCGGCCCGGCCAGCGGGCCCGCGCGCTTCCCACACGGATTGCATAGCGCGCAATCGTGCAGCCTCAGCAGCGATCTCGGCGCGGCTGGTGGGAGTGAAGTGGTAATCCACCTCTCCGGTGCGCGGGTTGGTAGCGGCTATCTCAACCATCCTGCTGCTCCTGCTTGTGCCAGTGTGCAATGATCTCCTCGCCGGTCGCAAACCAGCTTTCCGGCCGCTGGCTGATACCCCGGAGCCAGCCTTCAAGCGCGCTGATGCGATAGGGCAGGCCCATGATGTAGGGCGTCAAGTGCACCGGCAGCATCCGCCCCGCCCCGCCCTGCGCCGCTGCTTCAGCGGCCAGCCAGTCAAAGGCATCGCACAGGCTTTCAGCCCAACTATCCGCGCTTTTCTGTTGCACGGTGATGATCTGGCGATCGGACAATTCGTGATTGAGCGGCAGGTTGATAAGGCCGTTCTTCAAAGCATAGGGCAATTCATCATTCACCCAGTCGCAGGTGTAGGTGAGCCCATGCTCTTTGAGCAGATCAGCGGTATGCCAGCTTTGCTGGCGCGCGATGGAAAGCCAGCCGGTGGGCCGCACGCCTGATGCTGCCTCGATCCGCGCCATGGCCTCGCCAATCAACGCGCTTTCCGCCTCGCGGGTGAGCGAGGAATCAATCGTGCCGTTCATGTCGGTGGAGTGCGCGATGATCTCGTGCCCGCCTTCAATTACGGCCGCGACCAGTTCGGGATAGCGCTCGGCAATGGCGGCATTGGTGGCAAAGCTGGCCTTGACGCCCGCAGCGGCAAAGGCATCGAGCATCCGCCACACCCCCACCCGATTGCCATAATCGCGCGCGGTGTAGTGGCGATAATCGGGATAGGCGGTCTGCATATGGCCGGGGGCTTTGAAGGGGCCTGCCGGCACAATCGGAAACCATTCAAGGCTGACACACAGCCACACCGCAACGCTTGTGCCATCCGGCCATTTTACCGGCGGACGAGTGTGCAGGCACGACCATTCAAAAAAGTCATGGTCATAGCCGCGCTGGCGATGCGGATATTCGAGATAGGAAGGATCAAGTGCCATCAGCCTTGCCCTCCGGTCTGGCCGCGCCAATGATCGACAATCTCGCCAGCCCGTGCAATCCACGCCCGGCCATCTGCGGCAATATGGCGTAAGGCCTCCTCAAACGGGCCAATCCGATGCGGCTGGCCGATGAGGTAAGCGTGCAGCGGAATGCACATGACTGTGCCGGAATTCTCGCCCTCTGCCGCCAGCCGCTCATACTGGCGGATCAGCGCATCGGCATATTCGCGGCCCGACATATTATAGACGAAAAAGCCGTAATGGTCGTTCACTTCAAGGCTGTAGGGGATCGACGCCAGTCGCCCCTGTTTGACCTTCACCTCCTGCACCTGATCATCGTGATAGAGGTCGCAGGTGTAGGTGAAATCATATTGGCTGAGCAGATCAAGCGTGCGCGGGGTGTGGGTGAGCGCGGGCGCAAGCCAGCCCCTGATGCGCTGGCCCGTGGCCTCTTGCACAGTGTGGATCGAATCCTCGATGATCGCGCGCTCCTGCGCTTCGTCCATCTCATAGGCATAGCGGGTGTTGTAGATGCCGTGGCTGAAGAATTCCCAGCCGCGCTGGTTGGCGTCCTCAACCACTTCGGGGTGGTGCTGACACAAGGCAACCGACAGACTGACCGAGCCGGGAAAGCCATGCTTGCTCATCACCTCGGCCATGCGCCAGTGGCTCACGCGATTCGAATGATCGCGGTGCGCATAGCCGACCACGCTGGGGTGCAAGCTGGGCCATGCCTTGCGAGCAGGGTGCGCAGGGGGATCAATCTCGTAATATTCAAGATTGGGCGCCACCCACACGGCAACGCTTTTGCCGCCGGGCCAAGTGATCTTCGGGCGGCCGCGGTAGGGGTGATAATCGTAGAGGCCGGGATCGTGCGGGCGCGGTTCCATCTCAGCGCGCCTCCAGCCAATCAATCACCGCCTGCACCGGTTCGACATCGGCATATTTGAGCTGCAAGTCGGTGAGATTGGCAAAGTGATAGCTTTCATGCTTGTCAGCGCAGGTTTCGATGGGGACGATAGTGCGATAGCCGTGGGACAGCGCATCAACCGCTGTGGCGCGCACACAGCCCGAAGTGCTGCCGCCCGTAACCACCACTGTGTCCACGCGGTGGAAGGTGAGGTAGCTTGCCAACGGGGTTTCGAAGAACACGCTCGGCATCCGTTTGGTGAATTGCAGATCATCGGGGTGGATTTCGCAGCGCGGATCAAAAGCGTGGCGCGTCGATCCGTATTTGATGCTCTGCAAGGAATCCTCGGTGTCGGTGCGCGTGCCCCACACGCCCGCATCAGCTGCATCAGCCTTGTAAGCGACGCGGCTCCAGATCACCGGCATGCCGCGTTCACGCGCCATCCGGCTGATGGTATTGATATACTCAATCTGGCGCGGGTCAGTTTCATAGGCGGTCTTGAACAGATCGGTGCGGGTGTAGGCCTGCTGCACATCGACATTCACAATCGCCAGTTTCTCGCCAAAGCCGAACTTGCGCCGCGCCGGATTGGCCATCACTTCCTCGAAGATCTGGCGTGCCGTCTTGCCGTCTTCGATCATCTTCGTGCCAAGCATCGTGCTCTATAACCTCTCATCTGATTCCGCTTTGACAGCCAGTCATAAACGCGGTTATGGGGTTGTCGAGTGAAATTTGTCCGGACAACTTTGAGGCTTCAGGTCTGATGCAGATAACGCGGCATATGCTGACCATTGCGGACACCGGACGGCGCGTGCATTACCGGCGCTGTGGCAAGGGCCCGCCGCTGTTGATGGTGCATCAAAGCCCGCGTTCAAGCGCCGAGTACGAGAGCCTGATGCGAGCGTGGGGCGCCCACTTTACCTGTATCGCGCCTGATACTCCCGGCTTTGGGCAGTCAGACCCGCTCCCTGGCGCACCCGATATCAACAGCTTTGCCGATGCGCTGATTGAGACGATGGATGCGCTCGGGCTGGGGCCTTGCCCGGCCTATGGCTTCCATTCGGGCGGGATCATTCTGGTGACCGCGCTGAGGCGCGCGAGCAACCGCTTCACCTGTCTTGCGATTGGCGGCTATGCCATCTGGACGGCGGAGGAAATGCGGATTTTTGGCGAGCAATATCTCCCTGAATTTCACCCCAGCGCATACGGCGAACATCTTACCTGGCTGTGGAACCGGATGCTCGAACAAAGCTGGTTCTTCCCATGGTTTGACACCCGTGATGCAGCGCGCCTGAGCGTTGCCCATGCCGATCTTGCGCGGGTGCAGCAGTCGGTGATGGAGATGCTCGATGCAGGCAATGCCTACCGCGCAGGCTATGGCGCGGTGCTGCGCGCCCCGCGCGACATCCCGCCGCCTGACGCAGCGACGCCGCCGGTGCTGATCAGCGCTTATGCCGGCGATCCCTTGCAAGCCCATATTGACAGGCTGGGCGCCATGCCGGCTGATTGGCAGGCGCTCAAAGTGGCCAGCCCGGCAGAGCATCACGCGGCGAGCCTTGAATTCCTGCAAGCGCATGGCACAGCGATTGCTCCGCCGCCTGTTGCCGAGGATGCCGGCGAAGGCTGGATTGAGGCGCATGGCGCGCTCGTCCACTGGCGCGGCACAAGAGGCGCGAGCCGACTGGTGCTGCACACCCCTGGTGCTGAAATGTCCGAACCGGGCGCAGAGAAAATCGCGATTGATGTGCCGGGCCACGGACTGTCAGACGCAGCCGACAATGTGCTGGCCGTGATTGAAGCGACGAAAAAAGCTCTCGGCGCGCAAGAGGTGATCTGGCCCGATGTGCCCACAGGCGATCCGGCTTTGCTCTATCCCGATCTCACGCCCGATCGCTTTGGCGGGCATTTGACGAAGGCATGGAGCGCCGCACGCGCCGAGGCGATCTTCGCGCCGTGGTATGCCGCGAGCGCCGCCAATGCGATCCCGCTGGCCCAAGGCGCGCTTGATCCTGCTGCAATCGCCACCCGCGCCCGTGCACGCCTGCGCGCAGGCTCGGCGGCGCGCGTCTGGCATGATATTCTGGCAACCCGCAAAGGACATTCGCAATGAGTGATTTTAAAACCGCCATGCCGCTGCTCGCCCGCCACGAAGGCGTCTGGGATGGGACTTACAGCTATTTCAACGCGGCGAATGAAAAGATCGATGAACACGCCAGCCGCTTGCTGTGCCGCATCACCGATGATCCCGAAATCCCCTATCATCAGACCAATCATTACACTTGGCCCGATGGCCGCACCGAAGTGCGCGATTTTCCCGCGACTTATCGTGACGGGCGCATCTGGTGGGATAATGAGCTGATCCAAGGCTGGGCCGCCGAAGTGCCGCTCGATGAATATAACCGCACCATGATGCTCTATTGGCAGCGCACGGGTGATCCCTCGCTCTACCTTTATGAACAGATCCAGATTTCCGATTGCGGCCAGCACCGCTGCCGCACCTGGCACTGGATCCGAAACGGAATGCTCGAAACCCGCACCGCCATTCAGGAGACTTTCGTGACCCGCGACTGGCGCGCCATTGATGCCGAAATGCAGGCCAAGGCCTGATAGCTAGCCCGATGGCCCGCACGCTCTTTGCCAAGATATGGGACGCGCACCGGGTGGCTTCGCTGCCCGGCGGCGCGGACATTATCGCGATTGACCGGGTGTTCCTGCACGAACGCACGGGTGCTGCCGCACTTGCTCGCATGGCGGAGATGGGCCGGGCGTTGCGCGATCCCGCGCGGGTTTTTGCAGTGATGGATCACATTGTCGATACGCGTCCGGGACGCGGCGACGGAACGCTTATGAAGGGCGGCGAAGGCTTTATCACCGAAACCCGCGCCGCCTGCCAAGCGGCGGGCATCACGCTGTTTGACGTGAATGACGAAAGGCAAGGCATTGTCCATGTCATCTCGCCCGAACAGGGGATTGTGCTGCCCGGAGTTACCCTTGTCGCGCCTGATAGCCACACCTGCACCCAAGGCGCCTTTGGTGCACTGGCATGGGGGATTGGCTCCTCCGAGGCGGAACACGCGATGGTCACCGGCACGCTGAGGATGGAACGCCCGCGCACGATGCGGGTGGAGTTCACCGGTGATGTGCCTGCAGGTGTTACCGCCAAAGACATGGTGCTTGCACTGATTGCCGCCCATGGCGCAGGCGGCGGAGCAGCGCATGTGGTTGAATTTGCAGGCAAAGCGGTGCGCGCTCTCGACATGGAGGCGCGCATGACCTTGTGCAACATGGCAACCGAATTCAGCGCCATGACAGGCATCATCGCGCCCGATCGCAAGACCTTCGAATATCTCGCAGGCCGCCCTTATGCGCCTGCCGATTTCACCGCGCCCTATTGGCAGGAACTGGCGAGCGATCAAGACGCCGCCTTCGATGCTGCCATCACAATGGATGCAAGCCAGCTTGCCCCAATGGTGAGCTGGGGCACCAGCCCCGAACACACCATCCCCATCACCGCCAAAGTGCCGCAAGGCCCGGCGCGCGCGCATGACTATATCGGGCTGTCTGCGGGCGCGCCGATCGCCGGAACGCCTCTCAATACCGCCTTTATCGGCTCTTGCACCAACAGCCGCATTTCCGATCTGCGCCGCGCTGCTGCTATTCTTAAAGGTCGCCGCATTTCCCCTTCTATCCAGAAAGCGCTGGTTGTCCCGGGATCAATGGCGGTCAAGCGGCAGGCCGAGGCAGAAGGGCTCGACACAGTGTTCACAGAGGCAGGCTTTGAATGGCGCATGAGCGGTTGCTCCTTGTGCTTTTATGCAGGGGGCGAAGGCTTTCCCGAGGGCAGCCGCGCCATCAGCAGCACCAATCGCAATTTCGAAGGCCGCCAAGGCCCCGGCATCCGCACCCATATCGCCTCGCCTGAAACTGTCGCGGCAAGCGCCATTGCCGGCGCCATTGCCGATCCGCGGGACTATGCCCGATGAGCGCCTTTCCCCAACCCCTTACCGGCATGGCTGCGCCTTTACTGCGCGATAATGTCGACACCGATACCATCATCCCCAGCCGCGAAATGCGCAGCACCGGGCGCACCGGATTGGCCGATGGAATGTTCGCCCCGTGGCGCTACAGCGATGCTGATACGCGCAGCGAGAACCCCGATTTCGTGCTCAACCAGCCGGAATATCGCGGCAGCGCCATCCTTGCGGCGGGCAGCAATTTCGGCTGCGGGTCGAGCCGGGAACACGCCGTCTGGGCGCTGGCGGAATATGGCATCAAGGCGATTATCGCGGCAAGCTTCGCGCCGATTTTCCGCAGCAATTGCATCCGCAACTTTATCCTGCCGATCACGCTTGATCGCGCGGTTGTCGAAGCGCTTGCAGGACGCGAGGTCACGATTGATCTGGCCGCGCTTGCCCTCACTTGCGGTGATCAGGGCTACCCCTTCACGCTTGAGGTGGAGGCGCATGAGATGCTTACCCAAGGGCTCGATGCGATTGATCTGACCTTGCAGCAAGCCGCAGCTATCGACGCATGGACGCTCGCTGATCGGGCCGCGCGGCCATGGGTCTATGATCTCACCCGTCCCGCCCCCATCCCACCAAAGGAAGCCGCCCGCCCATGAGCGATATCCTCGTCTCCGAAGTCGGCCCGCGTGACGGGCTGCAATCGATCAAATCCATCATGCCCTTGGAAGCCAAGAAGCGCTGGATCGTCGCCGAGGCGGCGGCAGGCGTGCGCGAGATCGAGGTCGGCTCTTTCGTGCCGCCAAGCCTCCTGCCGCAAATGGCCGACACCGCGGAACTGGTCGCCTTTGCGCGCGGTATCGAAGGGCTGAACGTGGTCGCGCTCGTCCCCAATGCCAAAGGCGCCGCGCGCGCCGTGGAAGCGGGCGTTCACGCCATGAGCATTCCTTTCTCAATGAGCGAGACGCACTCCATCAAGAATGTGCGCAAGGATCACCCCGCCATGCTCGCCGAAATCGCGGCGGCGGCAGACATCGCGCGCGGCGCAGGCGTGCATTTCGCCGTCGGGCTGTCGACCGCTTTCGGCTGCACCATGGAAGGGGCCGTGGCCGAAGATCAGGTCGTGCGCCTTGCCGAGGCAGCCGTGGCGGCGGGCGCTCAGGAACTCTCGTTATCGGACACCACCGGCTATGCGGACCCTGCACAGGTGCGGCGATTGGCGAGCAAGGTGCGCGCAGCAGTGGGCGCGGATAAGCTCACCACGCTCCACCTTCACAACACCCGCGGGCTTGGCCTTGCCAATGTGGTGGCGGGCCTTGAGGAAGGGATCACCACCTTTGATGCCTCTTTGGGCGGGCTTGGTGGCTGCCCCTTCGCACCCGGAGCCAGCGGCAATCTGGTGACAGAAGACCTTGTGCTGATGCTCAATGCGATGGGGCTTAAAACCGGGATTGATCTGGAGAAATTGCTCGAAGTGCGCGCGATCCTTGCCGAAGCGTTGCCGGGTGAGCCGCTTTATGGCTTCACGCCCGATGCCGGCCCGATGCTCGATTATGAGCAAAGGATTGCCGCATGAGCGCGCCCGAACCCTTGAAGGGCATCCGCGTCGTCGAATTTACCCACATGGTGATGGGGCCGACTGTCGGGCATATCCTCGCTGGCCTTGGCGCCGAAGTGGTGCGGGTCGAACCCATTGGCGGTGATCAGACGCGGCGGCTGATTGGCTCGGGCTCGGGCTATTTCCCGATGTATAATCGCGGCAAGCAATCGATCTGCCTCAACCTCAAAAGCGCAGGCGGGCTGGCGGTAGCAAAAGACCTCGTCGCGCGCGCCGATGTGCTGGTGGAAAATTTCCGCCCCGGCGCGCTTGATCGGCTGGGGCTGTCTTATGAAGCCTGCTCAGCCGCCAACCCCCGCCTCATCTATTGCAGCGAGAAGGGCTTCCTCCCCGGCCCCTATGAAAACCGCACAGCGCTGGATGAAGTCGCGCAGATGATGGGCGGACTTGCCTATATGACCGGCCCTCCGGGACGCCCCTTGCGCGCGGGCGCGAGCGTGATCGATGTCACCGGCGGGATGTTCGGCGTGATCGGTGTGCTCGCCGCGCTGGAAGAACGCCACCGGACGGGCAAGGGGCAGAAGGTCACCGCCAGCCTGTTTGAAACCACCATCTATCTTGTCGGGCAGCACATGGCGCAGTTTGCTGTCACCGGCAGCCCGGCCGCCCCCATGCCCGCGCGGGTATCAGCTTGGGCAATCTATGACGTGTTCGAAACGCAGGACGATCCCGTGTTTATCGGCGTTGTGACGGACGCCTTGTGGGAGAAGTTCTGCAAGCTCTTCGCGCTGGATGAACTCTGGGCGGATGAGGCCTTGCGCATCAACAACGCCCGCGTGAAGGCGCGCGAGCGCATCCTGCCGGTGATCCGCGCCATGATTGGCCAGATGACGCGGGACGAAGTGATTGCAAAGCTGGACGGCACGGGCCTCCCGTTCGCGCCCATCGGGCGGCCTGAGGATATGTTTGACGATCCCCACTTGCAGCACGGCGGGCTTGAGGATGTGACGCTCGACAATGGAACCGAGGTCCGCCTGCCGACCATCCCGCTTGAAATGGATGGCAAACGCATTGGCGCGCCCCAATCGCTCCCCAAGCCGGGGCGCGATGCCCGCGCTGTGCTGGCGGCTTTGGGCTACCCGCAAGCGCGCATCGACGAACTTATCGCATCAGGATCAGTGGAGGAAAGCGCATGAAAATCTGGGCATGGGGTGCGGCGCTGGCCGTGGGTCTTTCAGGGTGTGCCCATGCGGCAGACGAGGCGCAGCCTGCTGCCGCCGCGCCCAAGGCAGCCGGCGTCGAAAAACCCGCCGAGCGTCTGCCCACGGATGTGCGCCGCGCCACCATCATTGTGCGCGACATGGAAAAGTCGCTGGCACTCTATCGCGATGTCATCGGCCTTGCAGTGAATTACGACACCACGGTTGAGACATCAGGCGTGGCCCTGCCCGCAGGCGAGCCGGGGGCGACCGCGCGGCTGGTGCTGATGAACGCCAATGATCCGTGGGTCGGCTGGCTTGGGCTGATGGAGTGGGTGGACCCGCCCATCCCTGCTGACGATTATCGCAAACGCATGGGGCCGGGTGATGTGGTGCTGATCCTTAACACCGATGATGCCGAAAAACGCTGCGAAATGGTGAAAGGGCTGGAAGGCATCACCTTCACAGCCGAGGCGCGTTTGCAGGTCTATGAAGGGCGTAATGGCGGTCCGGATATCCGCGTGATGGGGTGCAATTTCTTTGACCCCGATGGCGTGCTGATCGAGCTCAATCAGATCTTAAACGATTGAGGTTCAGACCTCCCGCCCCGCCTCCTTGCTGCTTGGCCCAACCCGGCCACCATAGCTCGATGGTATCATTGGTGGCAGGGTCGGGAGGCGGGGCGGGAGGTCTGAAGCTGGCGTCAGCCAGCACCCACAACTGCGATATCCGGCCCGTCGATCAGAAGCACTTGCACATCAGCGAGGCCTTCGCGCAAACGCTTGACCTCGGCATATTCTGCACTGTTCCAGAAAGCCAGCGCCGCAGCGCGGTCGGGCCATTTGGAAATCACCATCGAGGCGCCCTCTCCGAACTCTCCCTCAAGACATTCGGCACCCGGACCGCGCAGCAGATATTCGCCGCCGAATTGCGGGATCAACGCTGCTGCGGCGGCGCCGTAACCAGTGATGAATTTCTCGCGGTCATGAACCTTGGCGGTCACGATCATATAGGCGGGCATGGGCTGCTCCCGATCAGAACGGTTTGACCGCGCCGAGGAAGCAGACCGAGGCAATCGTCACCCAGTAGATATAGGCAGCGATCCGCGCCTGTCCGATCTCGCGGGCGAGGGCGGCTTCCTGTGCCGCATCGGGGCCCGCGGCAAGAATGCGAAACCGCGCCGTCCAGCGCCGCATCACCACACGCAGGAACAGCCCGATCACCAGCGCAAAGGCATAGAGCCCCATCTTGGACGGATACCAGAAATTGTTCTCACCGCTCACAATCGGTCCGCTGCCAGCAAAGGACATTCCCGCCGCCGCCACCAGCGCAGCGATCAAAGGATAGCGCAGGAACTCCTCGGCCTTGGTGACAGCAATGCCGAGATCCGTCTCACGCTTGATAAAGGCGGTCCATGTCATCGCCAGCCAGACGGCAAAAAAGGCCCACATCCACCACACGCCTGCGCCTTCCAAAATGGGCACGAAACCGAACAGCTTGCCCATGTGAAGGCCCAGCGGGAGCAATAGCACAATACCGGTGCGCGCGAGGATATCGATGCGATAGGCGGTTTCCATGTGCCGCTTGCGTTCATCCAGCGCGAGCGCGGGATTGGTTACATGATAACTCGTCTGGAACACGCCCCATTCGCCGCCCAGCCAGTAAACCATCGCCAGAATATGCACCCAGCGCAAAATGGCGAGTTCGTGCAGTTCGAGAAATTCCATGCATCCCCCTTCGCGCGCCGAGACCCTGCCCCGGCAACCGCAATCCCAATTTACCTTTGTCCTGCGCCTTGGTATGCCCCGGCCTGCTGGCCCCTGCGCACCGGCGCTGCGCTATTCGCGCGACAGCAGCTCGACGAGGTCCATGATCGGCGGATCATGGGCTTCCATCGCTTCGACTTCCTGCTGAAATCCGCGCATGATGCGCGCGATATAGGCCTGCGTTGCCAGGCCGCGCTCTTCGCCTGCCGCGCGATCCGGCACATAAGCCTCGATATCCTCGCGGCTCAAAGCGCCTTTGGCGTCAAGCAGGCGTTCGATGGTGTCCTGCCGCTCGCGCAGCGCGGACACTTCGGCAGCGAGCGCAAAGACCGTTGAATAGAGCCGATCAAGCGCTGTGTTCTCGAAGAAGTCGGGCCGCTTGCCCTTGGCGCGCTTGCCCGACAGCGCCACCCAGTCGAGCGGTTCGTCCGCGCTCATGCAGCCACCTGCTGCTCGCCCGCAAGCGGTTTCCAAGCGCCATAGGCGTTCCAGATTGCAGCGCGGCCATAATCCTCCTCGCCTGCGTCGGGCGAGGGCGGGAAGATTTCCGGATCGACCACCGCGCGCACACCGGCCACAAACTGGCATTCGCTTGGGAAGCCAGCATCGGCCATGACCTGTTTCAAGTCCTGCCCATGCATGGCCGACCAGAACGGCTCGTTGTTGTTGAAGGCATCCCAATCTCGCATGAACTGTTCAAACAGCGGCATTTCGTCCGAATATTGCGGCTGTTCGATGTGGAGGATCAGCCCGCCGGGCGCGAGCACGCGGTGGGCCTCGGCGAGAATGCGCGGCATCGATTTTGCCGAGAGTTCGTGCAGGAACATCGTGGTCTGCACCCAATCGAAATGCCCATCGGCCCAGCGAGACAGATCTTCGCCCGAGGCCTGCACAAAGCGGATGTTTTTCACCCCCATCGCCGCCGCGCGCGCTGCGCCATAGCGCAAGGACGCTGCCGCCGTATCAATCGCGATCACTTCGGCATCGGGAAAGGCCTGCGCAATCGGCACGGCGTTGTGACCAATGGTGCAACCAATATCGAGAATGCGCTTCGGCGCCCAGTCGGGCCGTTCGGCCTTGACCCAGCCGACCACCGCCTGCCCGCCGCCATCATTCAGCCCGCCCAGCGCGCCGCCGGTGGTGGCAAACAGGCCAACATCGTAATTCGCACCCACAGTCACATCATCGGGGCGCTCGCCACCATGATAGCCGCCCGGCTGGCAGTGGATATCAACCGCCGTTTGATAAGGCGGCTGCTCAATCGCGGGATCAAGTTCGAGCTGGCCCGAATGTTCGTTGAACTGGCGCGCCATGGCATCAAGCTCATCCAATTGGCGCAGCACCACCTGCCGCCCGAAATGCTGGCGCATCTCCATCGAATTGCGCTTCAAGGCCGACCACATGCGGTGCCATTCATCGCGGTTCATCGCGTCGCGGATTTCATAGCGGTGTTCCGGATCGCGGCCATGTTCAGCACGGAAGGCGGGCAGCACGCGCTTTTCATAGGCCAGCCGGTTGCCCGCCCCGATATTGCCGGAAAGATAGCGGTTGAAGTGCGTCAAGAAATTGAACCGCGCTGCTTCATCATGGGAGGCGCGCGGCATCATCGGATGGCGGCTCATCGCGGTGTAAGGCGGGGGCAGGTCTTTGGCCATAGTCAACACCTTTCGGCTCAGCCGGATAAGTTGTCCGGACAAATTCACATCGCGGGCAGATTTGTCAAGCTATCGCCTGCGCGTCTTTGATCTGGATCATACTGCAAGATAGGCGCACCGCACAATCAGCGCGCCCAGCCTTCGCCCGCCTTGCCCTGCTGGAGCGCGCGGATTTCAGCGACATCCTTGGGCGGATTGAGCCACATCGGTTTTTCACGCTCGGCCCATTCGCGCAAGCGTTCGGGCAACTTCGCGTTGCTGTCCACTCGCCACGAAAGCAGATGATAGATGGCCTGCCCCTTCCCCGCGAAAGGCGGCAAGGCGCCATAACGCTGCCAAGCCATCTGATGCGGTTCATCAACAGTGCCGGCGCGGTGGATGAAGAAATCATAATTCTCCCATGCCTCATAGCGCGCGCCACCGGGCAGCGCAAAATCGAGGAACACCGGCGCGGTGATGGCTAGGGTATCCTTGCCCATCCAGCGCCAGCCCATGCCTGTCTTGGCTTCGATCTTCTGTACGCCAGCACCGACGCCCTGTTCGACATCGCCATAGATACGCCCGTTCTCATAGCGATAGGTGATCATCTGGTAAGGATAGGCGATGGGCTCAACCTTCTGGCCGTTGAATTCGGTCAGGATCTCGCCGGTCTCTGCATCGGTGTATGCAAAGGTCTTGCGGGTAAGATGCACCACGGGATCACCGGGCTTTTCGGGCCAGAAGACACGGCTCGAATCGAACCCGATCATGCCGAACAGCTTCTTGCCGGTTGGGTATTCGTAAATCCCCCCTTCCGAGACCCAATGCACCGGCTCACCCGTGCCCGCGCGGGCATCAATCCACATCCTGAATTCCTCGGGGGCTGAGGCACGGCTCGCTTGCGCTGCTGCGCTCTGGACGGCGGGCGTCGCTGCGCTGTCGGAATGCGCGGGACCAGCGACAATCAAGGACAGGGCGCCGACCAGAACGGACGAAAAGCGTAGCTTGGATGATAGAGACGGCATACTTGCTCCTGCAATGATTCACGACAACAATTTGTCCGGACAACTTTCAAATAGCAAGCCTCAAATGATCACCCTTTGGCAACGCCGGTCTTGGCCGCAATCGGGAACGTTTTACCGATGTACCGCTGCCTGATCAGTCACGGCGCGTCCCCTTGGTGTCCGGCCTAGGCTTGTGATTGGCTTCAAGGAGCCGATTGCGATCCTGCTGATTTTCGCGATCCTTTACGCCAGCCTTGGTTCGGTGCAGGCCTCGTTGCTGATCCTCACCAACATCCCGTTTGCTGCGGTCAGCGGAATGATCGCGCTGGCCATTTCGGGCGAATACCTGCGGTTTGAGGCTGCCCCCGCCCGTTCGGACGAACTGCAGCGCGGCCCTTATGAATTCACCATGCAAGCCAGCTGATCGGTGTGCAGCGTCCAGCGCGGCGGCGGCAGAGGCCTAAGAACGCCTCGCCCGGATCGAAATGGCACAAACCGCGCGCGGCGATGCGGCCGAGGTGCGGCTACGGCTTGCCATCTGGCAGCGCCCCCGTGATGGTGTTGGCGCGCAGATGGCCGCGTTGAAAACATTTCGCCGCAGGCCGGCTTGCGGCAAGGGTTTGCGCTAGTGAGGTGGGGGAAGACAGATCATGACCGAACATCCGCCAAGCGCGCATCCTGATGATCCGCATTATGTCCACCGCACCGGCTGGCTGCGGGCTGCGGTGCTGGGTGCAAATGACGGGATTATCTCGGTTTCGGCGCTGATTATCGGGGTTGCCGCCGCGACTCCGGAGCCAGACGCAATTCTTGTGGCCGGAGTTGCAGCCTTGATCGCGGGCGCAATGTCGATGGCAGCGGGGGAATATATCTCGGTTTCAAGCCAGGCTGATTCGGAGAAAGCCGATATCCGCCGCGAGGCCGAAGCCCTCGCCCAGATGCCTGCTGCCGAGGAGCAGGAACTGGCCGCGCTCTACCGCGAACGCGGGCTGAGCGCAGAGACAGCGGCAGCAGTAGCGCGGGAACTGACGGCGCTGGATCCGCTGGCGGCGCATGTGCGCGACGAGCTTGGCCTCACAGATCATCTGGCCGCGCAGCCTTTGCAAGCCGCGCTGGCGTCGGGTGCAACTTTCAGCGTGGCTGCCGCTGTGCCGCTGGGTGCGGCATGGTTTGCGCCGGCAGGTGCGATCATCACTGCCGTGGTAACAGTCTCGATCCTTGCGCTGGCTGTACTGGGCGCCTTGGGAGCAAAAGCGGGGGCAGCGCCGCTTGCGCCTGCTGTCATGCGCGTGGTCGGGTGGGGTGTGTTTGCCATGGCAAGCACTGCGGCGGTTGGGCGCTTGTTCGGGGTCAGCGTGTAAGGGACACGGGGCCTAAGCAGCCGCTTACGAGCCTGCGCATAAGCAGTCCGCCAATCGCGCCGCACAGCTGACCTTGCCATCTGATCATCGTCAGCGAGCTGGCTTGCGCGTGCAAGGCCCGCCGACAGCCGCTGGCGGCAGATTGCAAAGGATGCGCCATGATAGAGACACTGACACCGCCGCGCCGCTGGGATCCCGTGGTCAAGATCACCCATTGGTCGATCGCCCTTGCTGTGCTGGCCAATGCGCTTGTCACCGAAGAAGGGTCTGGCCCGCATATCTGGGTCGGCTATGGCCTTGCAGCGATCCTTGCCTTGCGCCTCTTGTGGGGGTTGATTGGCCCTGCCGAGGCGCGGTTCAGCGCATTCTGGCCCAGCCCCCGCAAGGCCATTGCCCACATCTGCGAAATCCGGGAGGGCAAGGTCACGCATCACAGATCGCACAACCCGCTTGGCGCGCTTATGGTCTTTGCCATCTGGGGCTCCTTGCTGACGATCATCGCCACCGGCATCGCCATGGCCGGGCCGCCGCCGTGGAATGGCGCCGACCAGCCCGGCAAATATGGTGCCCCGGTCACCAGCGCTGCCAGCGCAGAAGGCTTTGCCCAGCGCACCTTGCATGATGAAGACGAACATCACGAAAAGGGCGAAAAGGGTGAAAAGGGTGAGGAAGGCCCGCTTGAGGAAATCCACGAAACCGCCGCCAATCTTCTGTATGTCCTGATCCTGCTGCACCTTGCCGGAGTGGTCTTTGAAACGCGGCGCAGTGGCAAGCAGGTTATGGTGGCGATGCTGCCGTTCAAGCGTTAGGCATAGCGCGATGGACACAAGAGCACGCAAGCTGGAGCGCAAGGCCACGGGGCTCACCATCCTCGTGGCCTTGCAGGCCTTGGCTTGCGGTTTCTTTGTGGTTGATCTTGCAGGCGACGTGATCGCCGAAGGGATCGGCACACATCTTGTAATCGAAGGTTTCGCAGCCGCCGCCCTGCTGGTCGCAGTCGTGCTGGGGGCTGTGCAGGTGCGCGGTCTGATCGCCTCCGCCCGGCGTGATGAGATTGCCGTGGCTGCGGGGCAAGGCGCACTGGCCGATCTCATCAGTCTGCGGTTTGAAGAATGGCAGCTCACCGCTGCCGAGGCGGATGTTGCGCTGTTTGCGCTCAAGGGTTGCGACATTGCTGAAATTGCCGCGCTGCGCGGGTCAGCAGCAGGCACGGTGCGCGCTCAACTGACGCGGGCCTATGCCAAGGCGGGGGTCACCTCCCAGTCCGAATTGATTGCGCTGTTTCTCGAAGACCTGATTGCGGTCCCGCCGCGAGGAAACGCAGCAAGCCTTGCCTAGCGCGCTGTAAGATCGGCCAGCACGAAGGACGCCGCAACCATCAACATGACCAGCGCAAACCCGCGCCGCGCGATGGCGGTGCGGCGCGGATCGGCCAGCCAGACTTGCGCGCGCGCACCCGTGGCGACGATGGCAAGGTGGATG
>MEDW01000111.1 GCA_001724215.1 Erythrobacter sp. SCN 62-14
TCGCCATGCGCGCATGCAAAACCGATCAAAGCTTCGCCGCCATGATCTATCTTGCTGCCGCAACCATCAATTCACGATGAATCCCCACAGGCCCTAGACCGAGGCGAAACCGCCGTCGATCACCAGTTCATCGCAGGTCATGAAACTGGCCGCAGGCGAACACAGGAACACCACCCCGCCGGCGATTTCCTCCGGCTGGCCCAGCCGCCCGATAGGATGGCGCGCAGCGCTCCCAGCGATTGCACTGGCGGCATCAGGGGCAAAACCCAGCTCAACATAGCGTTCAAAAATGCCGTTCAGCATCGGCGTATCAATGCCGCCGGGATGCACGCTGTTAACGCGCAGCGGATAGCCGAGCGCTGCAAATTCTGCCCCCATGCATTTGGTGAGCATGGCGACCGCTGCCTTGCTGGTGCAATAGGCCGCGTTAAACGGCGCACCGCGCAAGCCGCCGACGCTGGAGACATTGACGATGCTCGCCCCGCCCTTGCGCTCTTTTCCGCCTGCGATCAGCAAGGGCAAAAGCGCCTGCGTGCCCAATATCACGCTATCGACAATCACCGCGTTGATCGCGTGGAATTGTTGAAGCGGGGTGTCTTCAAAGCGGGTGACGATGGATCGGCCCGCATTGTGCACCAGCGCGTCCAGGCGGCCATATTCGCGCTCGATATGCGCCTTCACACTCGCCCAGCCTTGCGCACTTGTCACATCAAGCGGCAGGTATTGCGCGCAATCTTCCAGATCGCTCGCCTCTTGCAGATCGTTGGCAATCACCTCAGCGCCCGCCGCCACCATCGCGCTCACAATAGCGCGGCCAATCCCGCCATGCGCGCCGGTCACCAGCACCACCGCCCCATCAAGCCCTGCAATCATTGCGCTGTCCACCCACCATCAATCACCAATTCTGCCCCCGTCATAAAACTGCTGTCAGGCCCTGCGAGAAAAGCGACAGGGGCCGCGATTTCCTCAGGCTGGCCGAGCCTTCCCATCGGCGTCATCGCGTTCATCCCGTCGATCAGTGCTTGCGCGCTTTCGGCAACGCCTTTGGTCACCCAGCGTTCAAATCCGGCATGGAGCAAGGGCGTTTCGACAAAGCCGGGATGCAGCGAATTGGCGCGGATCGGCATTTTCTTCACCGCAAATTCCATCGCAATGCCTTTGGTGAACAGCCGCACTGCGCCCTTGCTGGCATTATAGGCAGACACCTCGCTCATGCCGACGAGCCCCATGATCGAGCTGACATTGATGATGCTCGCCCCGCCTGCCACACCGGCTCCGTTCTGCGCCATCAGCGGGGTGAAGATGCGCGTGCCCAGAAACACGCCATCGACATTGACCGCCATGATTTGCCGCCAATCGGCCAGCGCAATCCCTTCGACAGGGCCGGTGAGATCCGTTCCGGCGTTGTTCACAAGGATGTGCAGCTTGCCGTGCTGGCGGATCACACAATCATGGGCGGCCTGCCAGTCGGCCTCGCTGGTGTCATCCATACGGATATAGCTGGCTTTGGGGCCAAGGCCGGCGATGGTGGGTTCAGCAGCAGCGGCATCATCCAGATCACCGATCACCACGGCTGCGCCCTCGGCAATCAGCCGCTTGGCGCTGGCGAGCCCGATCCCGCGCAACCCCCCGGTAACCAAGGCGATCCGCCCCGCCAGTTTTCCCTCGTCCACGTCCCACCTTTCCCTCGTTTGACACGAGCGACCATTGTGGAATTGGGCACAGGGGTAACCTATCAAAACCATGCGCCAGAGCGGCGCTCCTGATTGTGCCGCACAACCCTGTGGCGCGCCTGATCGGTTGGTTCGTCGATCCGATCAGGGTGCAAGGTCAATTATGGGTAATGGCTGAAGGTGCGCGCGGGTGGCGCCTTCTTGCGGCAGGCTCTCGCCCCTTGTTTGTCAATCAATCCGCCAGAGTGAGTTTGCCAAATCGCCGGAGTGCCGATGTCATCAGCGCGCCCGCTAACAGAGCGAGCAGCGCGAGGCTGGGCCAGGGCATGTGCCGCGATGGCTCCCAGTCAAACCGCGGCATTTGCGCGAGATCGCCGGTCTGCATGATCGCACCGCGCTCGACAAAGCCGCCGCCGAAGCTGCGAAAAGCGCTCAAATGCGCTTCGCTCGCGGCACGAAAGCCTTGCGCGGTGGCGGCATCGGTCCCGGCGATCTGTTCGAGCGCGCCCTTGGCGATCAGCGCGGGCGAGAGCCACGCCAGCGCCTCGGCGACGCGCTGTTGCCCGGCGAGACGCTCGGCAAAGCGGGCGTTGAGCGGCGCGCCTGCGACTTCGATGGCCTGCGCCACCGCCCAAGTCTTGCGGATCGAGGCGAGGCGGCCTTGAAACTCGGAGGAGGCAAGATCGGGATGGTCGTTCTCGTAGTTTTCGGTCGAGGCAACTTCGGCAGCGCGCGCGGCGGCGATCTGTTCAAAGCGCGAGGGCGGCGGGTTGCTCGCCTGAACAATCGCGGCAAAGGCAGCAGGCAGCACCAGCGTGAACAGCGCCCAAGCCGCGACGAGCGCAAAGGCGGCGCTTTCGGCAGAGACATCACGGCTATGCACCCATGCGGCGAGCGCCATCCAAACTGCCAGATAGAGCGCGGCGGTCACCAGCCACAGCGCCGCTGCTTGCCCGCGCCCCGGCACTTCCGGGCCCGTCATCAGCAGCACGCCCAGCGTCAGCGCAATCGGCCCAAAGATGAGCACGAAGCGCGGGATCATCCGCGCCAGCACCAGCGCCACCGGGCTGCCCGCCTGCGCCATGATGAGCGGAGCGGTTCCGCTGTCGCGGTCAGCGGCGAACAGGCCATACAACAAGCCGATCAGCAGCAGCGGCGCCAGCACCACTGCAACAAAGCCCAGATCCACGCCGCCGCGCACCAGCAATTCGGGATTATCAAGGCTGCGGCGCTGAAACAGCGTGTCGGCGCGCGCACGCATCGAAAGAGTGGTCGAGAAAGGATCGAGCGCGGCGCGCCCGGCGCTCACATCGACCAGCGGCGGGAGCGGGGCGACCAGCACCTGCCGCATCCGGTAGGGGCTAAGGATCGCGTCTTCGGGTGGCAGGTCGGCATTGGCGAGGCGCTCGGCAAATTGCGTGTCGGCCTCGGCCTTGGCGGTGATCGCAGCGGCGCGGGCTTCGGATTGCGCCGCGATCAGCACGCGCCCATTGGCCGCCGCCAGCACCAGCGCGCCCGCCAGCACCGCAAGCAGCGCCAGCACAGCGCGGTCGCGCAGCTGCGTGCGCCATTCCATCACGGCAAGGCGGAGCATCTCAGGCCCCCTCGGCCAGCAGGCGCCGCGAGGATCGTAAGGCGAACACCGTTGCCCCCGCCAACCACGCCAGCAGGATCAGCGCATCGGCCCATACCGAGGCGAGCACCTCGCCGAGCGAAGGCGGCGCGAAAGCGAAATCCTCAACCTCGGCCCACAGGTCTTCATGCGCCTGATAGTCGAATCCGGCGCCCGCGCCGTGTTCGATCATGTCGCTGTTGAGCTGGGTTACCATCGAGCGGCGATGCGTTTCGGCCTGGCGTTGAAAAGCGATCTGCTGCGGCATATCCGTGCCGGCCAGCGCCATCGACAGGTTCTGCAGCGCCGGCAGCGGCGAGAGCAGATTGCCCCAGCGCATCACCGCGCGCTGACGATCATAGAGCGCAAACAGCGCGCCGAAATGCTCGTCATAAACAGCGTTGCCGATGCGCTCGTCCTCCTCAAGCTGCAAGCCGCCAAAGCTGACCGGCAGATCTTCAAGGCGCGTGACGCCATATTGCGCCATAACCTCGGCCGCGAAAGCCTCGCGCCCGGTGGAAAAGGGGCTGGGCTGAGCGGCTTTGGCAGCGGCAATGTCGGCCCAGAATTGTTCGGAAGACGGCACGGGTGCGGCGATCTCGGCGACCGCAGCGCCCGCGCGCGGCACCAGCACCACCGCAAACAGCCACAATCCAGCGAGCACCAGCAGCGCCTGCCCCGATGAGCGTGCGCGCAAGGAGACTGCGACTGCGCCCAGCACGATGATGGCGAGGAACGCGGCATAGGCAATCAGCCACAGCGCCAGCATCAGCGGATTGGCAGGCCCGGCGCTCGCTGCTGCCACCATCCCCACCATAATCACGCTGCCCGCGAGCACCGCCGTCACCACGCCGACCGAAGCCAGCTTACCGCGCACAAAGGCGCCTGCACCGCTGCCGCTCGCAAGGATGAGTTTCAACGTTCCACGCTCGCGTTCGCGCGCCACCGCCCCTGCGGCAATCACCGCAATCAGCAGCGGCATCAGGACTTGCAGCACCCAGGCGATGCTGAACTCGCCGCTCGGTAGGATGATGGTCTGATCGTCAATCGGGCGGGCAACCGCGGGGTTCTGGTTGTGCGCCTCCATCCACACCGCGCTGCCCGAATAGCTGGCAATACCGGGATCGAGCACCGCGCCCATGGTAAGCGGCTTGAACGCCCACTTGGCGAAATGGGCGGCGGCGTGAGGATTGCGCGCGCCCTGATTTTCCCATGTGCCGCGATCGACCTCTAGCGTGGCAGCGCGGTCCGCCTCGTAGCTCGCAACCCGCACAGTCGAGGTGAGAATCGCCGTTGCCGCCAGCGCCAACACCATCAGCGCCATGATTACGACGCGCCGGTCGCGCCGCAGTTCGGTCCAATCCTTTGCGACAATAGCGCCGGTGATGCTCATGCCGCGCGCTCTGTCATATGGGTGAGATAGATTGCTTCCAGCTCGCTCGCCGACAACGCCGCTGGATCAATCATTTCCAGCAGCTTGCCATGGCGCATGATACCGATGCGGGTCGCCACATCCTTGGCGCGGAAGATGTCGTGGGTGGAGATCAGCAGCGCGGTGCCGCCCGCCGCTGTCTCGCGCAGCACGCTCACGAGATCATTGGCCGCCGCCGGATCAAGGCCCGACAGGGGTTCATCCAGCAGAATCGCCTTGGCATGCTTCATCAGCGCAATCGCAAGGCCCAGCTTCTGGCGCATCCCCTTGGAATAGCTGCCCGCCGCCCGCTCAATCGCGCCATCGGGAAAGCGCAGGCGGGCCAGGATCGCATCGCGTTCAGCGGTATCGACTTTTTGCCCTGCAAGCTGCGCGAAAAATTCGAGATTTTCAGCCCCCGTGAGCGCAGGGTAAAGCGCCACCATTTCGGCCACATAGCCAAGGCTGCGGCGCGCGGCGGCCGGATCGCGCGCGACTTCTGTGCCGTCCACCAGCGCTGCCCCGCTGGTCGGCTCGGTGAAGCCCAGAAACAGGTTGATCGTGGTGGTCTTGCCCGCCCCATTCGCGCCGAGCAAGCACACTGTCTCACCTTCGCCGACTGCCAGATCAAGATTATCCAGCGCCAGATTGCCGCCAAACCGCTTGGTCAGGGCGCGCGCTTCAAGCCGTGTTGCGGGCATATAAGACTTTCACTCCGGCGGCGTTTGTTGGAATGCGGCGCATCTGATCTGGCGTGATCGCAGCGGACAGGGCGCCAGTGGTCTGGGCAATTGAATCATCCACTTTGAGCGATGATATAAAATATCATATGGGCAATCGTAAGCCGATGCAATCGGTGCCTTCATTGGGATTGCGTTTTTTGCTTGTCGCTTGGCGTGTTGACCTTGTCCAATGCCTCCCACTGTCTCTCCAGCGCGATCCGGCATTGACCTGACCGTTCGCGCTGGCCGCACCGGGCACAATGTGATTTTTACAGTCTGGTGGTTGCGTTGATCGGGCGCAGCGCCAACCCGATCCTTCAACCGGTTCGCAAGCCCGCAAATTGCGCCGCATGGCTGTTGGAAAGCCCCTTAGCTAAGGCTCCTGACCGCTCAGCGATTCATTCGCCTTGAGCATGCCGATCCAGCAATATGACTTGTCCGCTTTGGCCATCGACACGAACGTGTTGCCCATTTTGCAGCCGGGTGGTGGCATCCTGCACGCCTGCAACCGCCGGCAAACCATATTCGCGCGCCACGATTGATCCGTGCGAGACCGCGCCGCCTGTTTCCATAACCAGTGCGCCGGCCTGCAGAAACAACGGTGTCCAGGCAGGATCGGTCCCTCGGCACACCAAAACCTCGCCGGTTTCAAGCTGTGCGCCGGCCGGATGCAGGATTACCCGCACGCGGCCTTCATAGGTGCCCGCCGAGACCGGCAGCCCCGTGAGCACAGCTTCGCTTTCGCTTGTCGTGCCGCCAAAAATCGCTTCGCCATCCGAAGTCATCAAGCGCGGCACGGCGCGGCGGGATTTCTCGCGTTCGTACTCGCTGCGCGCCGCAGCTGCTTTCGTGCGCAAGTCGCCGGCCTTGCCCGCTTCAAAAGCGAGCAGATCATCAAGCCGCAGGAACAGCGCATCTTCTGGAGCATCGAGCGCGGCTTGCGCCACCAGCTGTGCCCCTGCCTCCAACCAGATACGCCGCGCCAGCGCAATCATGCGCGCGCCTTCGAACTTGGGTTGTTCGCGCAGGCCAGCAAGTTCGCGATAACATCGCAGTTGCCAGGCAAAGATGCGCGCCTGCAAGCCTCCCCTGGCCGTTTGCACCTGCGCCACCAGATTGGCCATTGCTGCCTCTGCCGCGGCTTTCTGGCGCGTGAATTGTGCCTCTTGATCGCTGTCTTCGGGCGCGGTCATATAGTTGCGCAGAAGGTCCAGCACATAGGAGGGGTCTTCCGACCATCGGGCAATTCCGGGGTCAATTTCCCACAAGGCGCGGTGGCCGAACCTTTGCAGGAAAGCCGCAACGCCGGGGTGCTCGACTGAAGGGCTTGTGCCTTCAGCGCGCAAGCGACGGGCCAATTGCCACAGCGTGATGCCCATTTCTGTGGTGATGTTGTAAGGCAGTGCGCGCTGCACCGGGGCGAACAGCGCTTCATCGCCCAGCCATTCTCGCACCTTACGTTGCAAGGCCGCATCCGCCATCAGTCCCGGGTTCATGACGGCAACCGGAACGATCCAGATGATCGCACCGCGTCGACCCAGCACATTGCGGATGAAATCCACCCGCGCGCGCATCGTCTTGAGGCCGCGCGCCTCGTGTTCGATCTGCCGGATTGCCGCATCGGTTTCTTCGAGCATCTTGCGCCGCGCCTTTTGCGGGTTCCAAGCGGCCATCAGCCCCCGCCAGCCCAACCGCAGCAGCAAAGGCCCCAGCCGCCACCACAGGCCCATACCACCTTTGCGGCCGATAATCCGGCTGCCCTCACGCTGCCCATAAGCAAGCAGCGCCTGCCCAGTGATTGGATCCTTGTCGGAGAGGGCATGGGCGAGCTGTGGCCAGCGGGCAGGCTTGCGCAGCAGCGGCGTGATATCGGCAAACAGCCTGCCTGCGCCCTCTTTGAGCCACGGCACTTCACGCTCTCGTCGGCCCGTGGCAGCATGGGCAAAGCCGCCAACAAGCGCCCGCCACCAATCAAGTCCGGCAGGCGTGAACGGCTCCAGCATCTGCTGGGCATGGACATTGAAGCACAGATAGAGCCTGAGGCCATCGTCAGGTGGTGGCACCGGCTCTGGCAGGGGAAACAGTGAGGTGATGGGGCGCGATTGCACGAGATAGATGCGCCCTTGTGCAATCGCCCATTCCAGATCCTGCGGACTGCCGAAATAATCTTGTGCCCTTGCGCCCAGCTCTGCCAGCTGCGCAACTTCCGCAGCCGACAGGCTGACCGCGCGGCGCTGGTCTGGCGGCATCGGGCGGTTCACCGTTCCTGTCCCATCGCGAACAGTGATCACCTGCTTGTCCGACACATGGTGATCAAGCACTTGACCGGTGCTGGTGAGCAGCCAGTTGTCAGGGCTGACATCGCCTCCCACCACCGCCTCGCCCAATCCGAACGAGGCCGACAGCAGCATCCGGTCACGCCGGTGATCGAGTGGGTTGGCGGTGAACAACACGCCTGCCCGTTCGGCATCGATCATCCGCTGCACCACCACGGCGATGCTGATCTCGGTCGTGTCGAGCTGGGCCTGCTTGCGATAGCTGACGGCGCGCGGATTCCACAGCGACGCCCAGCACCCGCGCACCGCCTCACACAGGGCGGCGGGCGCCTCGATGTTGAGAAAACTGTCATGCTGCCCAGCAAAGCTGGCTCCCGGCAGGTCCTCGGCCGTGGCCGAAGATCGCACCACCACCAGCCCGCCACCCATCGCCGCATAGGCTGCAGTGATTGCCTCGATCAGATGCGGTGGGATTGTGCCTGCCAGAAACTTCTCCTTGAGCGCCTGCGCTGCTGAGGCAAGGGTAGGGGGATGATCACCGCGCGTATCTTCGACCAGCTGGCGAACCGGCTCTGCCAGATCATTATGCGCCACGAAATCGCGATAGGCTTGCGTCAGAACGGTAAAGCCTTCGGGCACTGGCAGACCCGCACCCAACATCGCCCCGAGGCTGGCGCCTTTGCCCCCGGCAAGCGGCAGATCCGCGCTGCTGATGGATTCAAGTTGCGCCACAAGGGCGTGCGGATCGATCGACATGATCTGATTTCCCCCTATCTTCTAGCAGGATAAATCAATCCGGGGGCCTTTTGCCAGCATTGCACAGGATGAAGTGGATGTCGGCGCTTCCTCCGATCGTGCCACGGGCAGCAGCGGGCCGAGCCGCGCGCGATGGAGTTTTGCGACGTCATTCCGATCATTTCCGCTCGGCCAAGGGAGCACCGGAGCAGAATTTATAGCCCGACCCGAACAAGCGCTTTCGTTTTCGGCGAGGCATGATTTGTCGATGTGATCGCGGCAAGGCGGCGGTGAGGCTCCTGCAGGCTACCTACCAAGTCTTTCCGCCGACCCAATCGCCAGCCGCTGCGCCGAATGCATGAATCTGGATATCGGCCCAAATATTCGCGCGATAATAGGGGTCATCTTCCAGCATTGCCCGGGCCTCGGCCTCGCTATCGGCTTTGACGACCAGCAAGGACCCGACAAAATTGTTGTCCCGATCGCGCAAGGGGCCTGCCACTGCCAGTTGGTCGATTGCGGCTTCGACATGTGCCAGATGTTCGCCCAGCTTGGCCATGCGGGTTGCCGTGGCGCCCG
Source organism: Erythrobacter sp. SCN 62-14 (assembly GCA_001724215.1). Lineage (GTDB taxonomy): Bacteria > Pseudomonadota > Alphaproteobacteria > Sphingomonadales > Sphingomonadaceae > Erythrobacter. The sequence continues at coordinate 9,009 of MEDW01000111.1, forward strand.
GCTTGTCGGTGGCAATGATGGCGAAAAATTTGGTCATGGGCAGTTTCCTTGGCGACAGATGTTGAGGGAGATTTCGGAAAGTTCACGATTGGCGCAGGCCGAAGCCGAGCACGCCGGGGTTCATCAACCCTTTGGGGTCCAAGAGGGCCTTTATCTCGGCAAGAAGCGCTTCAGGTGCGGCGGAAAGGGCTGAACGGAAGGGATAAGTGCGCCCGATCTGGTTGGACGCAGCGCCCAAGCTCCGGAACAGTTCGACTGTTTCCATCCGCAACCGATCGACCAAAGCGCGCGCATCGGGGTTTGCTGCTGGCTCCACCCTCTCCTTGAGCGCTCCAGGGCTGAGCGCGGCGCGGTGGAGCGGTTGCCAGGTGTCGCGCCAATGAAAGACCGGCTCGAAGCTGAAACAGTGATTGGCAAGCGCCGATGCCAGTCTGGTGCAGGTCACGCCGTGCCGTGCCATCTCAGTGGCATGGGGCGCTATCAATGCGTCGAATGCGGTAACCAGCCGATGCGCATCCGAGTGGGCGACTTTGGCGTTGAGCGCTGCCCAGCGGCCACCATCTGCGCCAAGAACTGCATCCAGATCTTGGAACAGGTTGGCCCGCGCGACCCTCGGTATTGTCGCTGCAACCGGCGTGCCTGCGCACCCGGTGGCGATCATGCGGGCTGCAGTCAGATCGGCCTCGACTGCGGCTTGAGAGCGCCCGGCAGCTGTGAGATGAAGTGAGAAATGATCGGGTGGAATGAATTTGGTGCCTGCCCGCACCAAAGCAGCCAGCGCTTTGAACGCCTGTCGGGGGCCTGCGGCATCGCGCGCCACCGATCGGGCTGTCTGCAGCATCGTGCCCATGCCGGTATCGGCACTCTTTGCCGATGAGGGATCGAGAATGTACACTTCCTCGGCCAGATCAGCGCGAGCGATCCTGCTGAGGGCGGCAATGGCACTGTCGAAGCGGGCAAAGGCAAAGCTGGCATAGCCAAGCTCCGGTGGCGTCCGGATCAGACGAAAGCTCGCCTCGGTCTTGATGCCCAACATTCCGCCGTCATGCGTGAAAAGTCCGGTCAGATCAGGCCCAAATGTCCGCAGAAACGGCTTGTCTGATGCGGCAACAGCGCCCTGACCGGTGCGCAGCAGTGTGCCATCGGCGAGCGCCACTTCGAGGCCCAGAACGATCTCGGCAGCCGAGCCATAACGCGCCGATCCGAAGAACAGGGCGCCGTGGCTCAATCCGCCGCCAATGGTTGCGCCGGCGCCTGAAAATGTGCCGATGAACGGCAGGCGCAACCCCAGAGGTTTAAGCGCCGCTGCGATCTGTTTCCAGGTCACCCCCGCCTCGACAGTGATCACCATGTCCTCGGCGGAAATATTCACGATGCGGTCAAGTCCTCCCAGATCGATACTGATCGACTGCGCGTGGGGCGGTGCATAGCCACCCGTGTAGCTAAGGCCGCCACCGCGTGGCAGCACGGCATAATCGTGGGCAATGGCCAGCGCTGCCACAGCGGCGACACCGGCTGCGTCTTGTGGCCTGATCATCGCAAGCGGGCGCGCGCCGCAAACGTGCAGATCGCTGGCAGCAAGAGCAAGCGCCCAGTCATCGGTGCGCACCGCGTCTTCGCCCACGATGGCTCGAAGGGCGTCGAGCAGTTTGGCGTCGTTCACATCGGTTTCCCGACACTCAGCACCACGATGGCCGCGATAAACAGCCACAACAGTACCAGCACTGAGGTGGCGCGCAGATAGGTGCGCTGAATGATTGCGTTGGTGGCGGCTGTCGGGCCATTGCGTTTCATCTGTGCCCAGGTGCGGAAATGGTCGATGAGAGCCATGCGAATGCCTACGCCCGCCATCATGACGCCAGCGAACAGAGCGAGTTTCCAGCGAAGCCAGACAGGCATCGGCCACCCTCCGCCGATCAGACCAATGCCAAGGGCAAGCAGAACCGCCATCAGGATATAGCGCGAACCGCGATCTATCGCACCCAGCCTTGCTGCCGCCGGATGGTGTCTCAGCCGGTGCACGATCTCGACGAAAGCCAGCCAGGCGATCCCTGTCACGGCGGCCGCAACAGCGAGGGTATCGCCGCCCGGCACATAGCAGAAGCGGGCCGCCAGAGCCGTGCCAAGGCTGGCTTGCAGAACCAGCGCATAGCGCACGTGCTGGTCGACATGCATGACATGATCCATCAGCCGGTCGCGTTCGGGAAACGGCATGGAGACAGCATGGCAAACGTAACGATACGTGCTGTTGATCACCAGTTCAGAGCCAAGCCAATAACCCAGCACGGCAATATGCGCTACCAGCAGCGAGGCCTCGATCATGCCGGTCCGCCTGTCTTGCTGTATGCCGCCAATTCGTAGGCGGTCTGCATATAGCCGCCGACTTCAGCCTTCAGCAGCACATAGTCGCCATCGGCGGTGCACCACAGATCATAGGGCGGGTGTTCCAGCGGCAGGCCGGGAATATCGACAAACCGGAAGTGGAGCGCCTCGAAAGTGCCAGCGGCCACCTTCAGCTTTGCGCTCTCGACAAATTCGATCGCGAGATCGATGGCGAACAGCATCGGCCCTGTGGCGCCGCGGTGATCGGGCGACGAGAGCAGC
>MEDW01000112.1 GCA_001724215.1 Erythrobacter sp. SCN 62-14
TTCCACGCGAACCGCGCCGTGCCGCAAGCGCGGGCGAAGTAGGTCCGCTGCACGTTCGTCGGGTCGAGCGCAATACGGTGGGCGATCAGCATGCCCGTTTTGTTCTGGAAATGTTCTCACCCTGTCAAGCCCTGCCCCATCAACACAACCATCCAAATGCATAGGGCCGAGCAGATCCGACAAGAATTTCGGCAAACTGCTGAAAGCCTCCACATGATCCTGAGGGGTGCTTTCACGGCCCGGCAACTCCCTCACGCGATTGCGGGATGCGCAACACCGCGTTGTGGGCCATGTCGGCACCCAGTTGCGCCGCGTCTCGAAAATCCCGCCACAAGGGGTTGGACGCATCGGCTCTGCCTGCCTAAGGAACTGCCGCGATGACAGATGAGGGGACCGCCCACCAATCCAATGCTTGCCAGCCCAGCTCAGGCGGCGCTGACGCGTGGCGAATCTTTGTCGTGGAGGATGATGCGATTGTGCGCGCAAGCCTGATCGAACGCCTGGGCCACGAGGCCGATATGCAGGTTGTGGGCGAAGCAGCCTCGCTGGGCGCCGCGCTTGATGCGCTGGGCAGTGCGGCCAGCCTTGCCGATGTCGTGCTGGTTGATCTGGGCCTTCCCGATGGTTCGGGCCTCGAATTGATTGAAGCGCTGCATTCACGCGGTGCGGATGACAAGGTGCTGGTCTTTACTGTTTTCGGAGATCGCAAGACCATCAGCGATGCGCTCGCCGTGGGAGCGGACGGCTTCATCCTCAAGGACAGCGGCCCTGCTGAACTCGCCAGCGCGATCCGCGCCGCGCGCGAGGGCGGTGTGCCGATCAGCCCCAAGGCAGCGGCACAGCTGCTGCGCGCGTTCCGCGAAGCGCCGCCTGCGCCGACCGCCGCGCCAGCCCCTGCCGAGGCTGCCAATGCGATAGAGGCAGCGCCTGCCAATGATTACGGCCTCACCACCCGTGAACGCGAGACGCTGGAAACGCTGGCGCGCGGATTTACCCAGCGCGAGGCCGCCGAAATCCTTGGTGTTTCGCCTCACACCATCGTCAGCCACGTCAAGGCAATCTATCAGAAGATGGCCGTCAATTCGCGATCAGAGGCCGTGTTCGAGGCAATCCACGCAGGACTTATCAAAGTGGAGGGCCGATGAGAGCGCCCGATGCGCCGCTGATGCTGCCAACCCGCGCCGACACTGTGCGGCTGATTGTGTGGGTGCTGGCGGTGCAGGCGCTGTTCTGGGGGCTCGGTTTGGTGGTGCGCCCTTCTGCTCCCGATCCGGCGTTTGAGCGCAGCCGGGTGAGCGATATCGTCTTGCAAAACGCCGATGGCACCCAGACCCCGCTTGACGGGCGGGCCAACTACTATCTGGGCACCGAGCGCGAGGCGACCTTTATCGGGATTGTCGAGGTTGCCCGGCCCGAGCGCGGACTGGTTGTGTTCGTGCCGCGCTATAATCGTTTTGCCAGCCTGACAGTGAATGGGGAGACGGTGCCCTCTTCCGACGCCCCCTCCTGGCGGGCAAATCGGATGGGAATCAAGTGGGTGGTGCCTGCGCAACTGCTCCAGCAAGGGCCCAACCAACTGGCCGTGACCATTCAGCGCGAATGCTGCAAAGCCTATCTGGCGCGGCTGATTGCTGGGCCGCCAGAGGCACTGGATGTGCCGATCCAACAGTGGCGGATGCAGTCGGTGATTCCCTCGTTCGGTCTGATGGTGCTAGGGATCTTCGCTGCGATCGGCTGCCTGATGGTGTCACGCAGCCCGGCCTATCGCACGATTGCATTTGCCGCAGCGCTTGCCTTTACCGGCATGGCCTTGAGCGGCCTGTGGGCGATCGACATCCTCACCCCGTCGAGCGAGCCGGTCTATGTTGCAGCCGGGCAGATGATATTGCTGGCCACCTTTGCCGGGCTGGTGGCGCTGGCTGACCGCTGGTTTCCCGGCGAACCGCGCTTTGATCGCCCGCTGGTGATCGCATCGCTGGTGTTTGCGGCGGTGATCATCACATGCAGTTTTGTCAGCGACGGCGTTACGCCCTTGTTCCGGAACATCCTTGAAGGCGCAATCGTGGTGCTCGCCAATTTCGCCGTAATCGCCTCGCTGAAGCGCGGACTGGTGGCAGATCGCCGCTTGTGGACGCCGGATGCGGCGGTGTTGCTGCTGGTGCCAGCGATCAGCATCGCTGATCTCATCGCTGCCATCCGGATCAATCCGCTGGCGCTCAATTCTGCGCCTTTGGGAGTGCTGGGACTTGCGATCCTGCTGATGCTGGGGATTGTCCGGCGCGGCCAGATGCTTTCGCAGCGGCTGGAGGATGCCAACACGCTGCTGGATGCGCGCATCGCCCAAAAAGAGGCCGAGCTTGAAGTCACAGCGGAACGCCTGCGCGTCGTGGAGGCAGAGGCAGCCGTGCAACGCGAACGCAGCCGCATCATGCGCGATATGCATGATGGCATGGGCGGGCAATTGCTGTCGGTGCTAATGCTCTCGCGCGATGAGAGCGCGCCGCGCGCCACCATCACGCAGACGGTGGAGCAGGCGATTGATGATCTGCGCCTCTTGATCGACAGTCTGGATTCGGTGGGTGACAGCCTCGACATTGCCCTTGGCCAGTTCCGCGAGCGTGCCGAAACAAAACTGCGCGCCGCCGGAATGCGGCTGGTCTGGTCCAACCGGCTGGAAAGCGGCGCGATCAGCTTGCCACCTGGTCCGATCCTGACGATCTATCGGATCATGCAGGAGGCGATCAACAACGCTGTGCGCCATTCGGGCGGCAGCATGGTGAGCATTGCAATTAACCCTGATGATGCGGGCGGTGTGGTGATCATCATTGCCGATGATGGCAAGCCTGATCCAGCCACTTGGCGCAAAGGGCGCGGGCTGGAGAATATGGAGCGCCGTGCTGCCGAGGTTGGCGGAAGTTTTGTGCTGGAAACCGGTGCGGAAGGGACCAGCATCACGATCACCATCCCGAAAGTCTGAAACGGCATTTGGCGATAACAACGCCCCCACAACAACAAGACCGCTCGCGCCCCCCAGCGCGAACGGCCTTGCCCTATGGTGCTGAGCGGGGCTTCCCTCAGCAGCAAACTTTAGCGCTTTTCCTCGCAATAAGCGCCCACCGGCTTGTAGCCATCGGCGCATTGCCGGTTGCTGGGCAGCGGATAGACCTTGCGGCTGGCCTTCTTGCCGTTTGAAGGAATGCACATATTGCCTTCCTGCTTGTAGATCACGCCGGGGCAGCTGCGATTGCCGCGCTCAAACGGACCATCCACGCCCTGGGCAAGCGCTGCGCCGCTCGGCAGGGTGAGCCCGGCAAAGGCGGTTGCCAGAGCTGCCGTGGCAGCGAAAAACTTGGTCTTCATTATCGTCTTCCTTGTGCTGTGGGGCGCACAGGCGCCCCGGTTGATTTTGCGAAAGTGCCTCAGCAGCCTTCCGCTGCATCGACCGCTGCACCCAGCGCTGCGCCCATTGCACCGCCCAGCGCGCGGCCAAGGCCCTTCTTCTTGGGCTTGGCAGCGCATGCATCGGCCTGAGCGGGCGTAGCGGCGGCTTGGGGGGCAGAAGCGCTCTGGCCGTTCGGAGCACCAGCGCCCGGCGCTGCACTGGCTGCGCCGCCTTCTGCCTTCTTCAGCTCCATCAACGGCGTGATGTAGGCTGCGCGCGCCGGGATCGGCTCCTTGCGGCCGTTTTGCGTGAAGATGCGATTGAAATCACCAATGGTGACATTTTCCATCTGGCTCACTGTCAGCGTCGTCTCGGTCGAGGTGCACCATGCGCCGAATTCCTCGATCTCGCCCGCATTGCAAGCGCCTGCGCCCTTCGCACGCGCGGCAGGAGCGCCTGCGTGGATTGTCTGGCAACTCTTGTTGTCACCCGACGTGCGGTAGCCTGTCGGGCACAGCTGCAGCGGGTTGGACTTGGCAAGCGTTGCGCCAACAGGCTGCGGGGCCGATCCTGCATTGCTGCGCCCGCCGCTGCCGCTGCTGCTCGAATTGCGGGTCGCCATGCGGTTTTCCACGCACCAGCCGCGCGTGTCATAATCATAGCCGCCTGCGCATTTCTGATCGCGCGGCGCATGATAAATCGCCGGCGAGCTGCCCGAATTGGGGCTGCAGGATTTGCCGCCATTGCTGTTTTGCCAGCCTCCCGGGCAATTCTTGTTCTGCCGGTCAACCGGGCCATTGCTGCCTTGCGCCGCGGCATCGCTGCTGGTGATGGCAAACCCGGTGAGCCCCAATCCCACCGCCGCGGCGCAGGCCATAAGTGTGTGTTTCATGTCGGTTCAAAGCCTTTTTGTGGATCGCGAAATTACCTCAGCAGCCTTCCGCCGCATCGACCGCAGCACCGAGCGCTGCGCCCATTGCACCGCCCAGCGCGCGGCCAAGGCCTTTCTTCTTGGGCTTGGCAGCGCAAGCATCCGCCTGAGCGGGCGTGGCGGCGGCGGCCTGCTGCACGCCTGAGGCTGCACCAGAGTTGCCCGAAGCGCTTGCCTGCGCAGGCGCGGCGGCGCCTTCCTCGGCCTGCTTCATAGCCAGCAGCGGCGTGTAGAAGCCTTCGCGCCGCGGGATCGGCATCTGGTTGCGATTCTGCTGAACAATGCGGTTGAGATCGCCGATGGTTGCGCCCTCGATCTGCTTGGCCGTCAATGTCGTGGTGGTGGAGGTGCACCACGCGCCGAATTCTTCAACCTCGCCCGCGTTGCACGCGCCTGCACCCTTGGGCCGCGCAGCAGGGGCATTGGCGACAGGCGCGCAGCTTTTGCTGCCCGGCGTTGTCATGTGGCCCGATGGGCACAATTGCAGCGGGTTTGCCTTGGCAAGCGGACTGCCCGCCGCCCATGACGGGCTCGCCGAAGCAGCCGAGGCGCTGGCCTCGCGTTGTTCAACACACCATCCGTCCCTGAAAGCATACCCCGATGTGCAGCTATTCGGGTTGGTCACCGCATAGATACGCCGCGAGCTGTTCGAACGCGGGCGGCACACGTCCCCTGCCCCCGAACCCGTGACCGAGCTGGAGATCACCCAGTCGCTCGGGCAAATCCGCTTGCCCCTTTGCTGCGGCTCCAATGTCCCCTGCGCTGCCGCCTCGCCGGAGCTGATCGCAAGACCTGCGACAGTCGCCACAAGCGCTGCGGCGCAAACCATGATATTCTGCTTCATTGTCATATCTCCTGCCCGGGGTCATGCCCCCTTAATTTCATCGGATCGCAAGCCATTTGCTGTGGCCAGCGCCGGGCTGTTTGCAGCCTGTTGCCTCAGCGCCGCGCATCAGTGATCGGCCTCAGGTTCAGCCCTGCACAGCGTTGATCTGGAAAAATACTGCCATTTTCGGCCCCCTCCTCGCAGCTTCGCGAGGCCGATTTTCTAGCTCGCGGGGTCGCCGCGCGGCATCCCGTAAACACGGGATTGGTGCGCCGCAGCGGTCATTGCGACCGGCAAGCCAGCGACCCCACCGGATAATGCCAGGCAGGTTTCGGCCAGTCCCGGCCAAAGGCGCCTGCCCATCGCGTGATCTTGAGATCGGGCGCCGCGCTGCTCGCAGGGCTGTTGCACTGGCCCGCAGCGCACCGGGTTTCGCAACGGAAATGGTTGTTTGCTTAAGGAAACATTAACCAACCCGTTCCAGCAACGAGCCTTAATGCCATAGTTAACAAATTGTTTCTTCACATGAACGCTGGGTCTGAATGTCCAGAATGGCACCAAAATCGAATGTAGGCGCGCTTCGGGATTGCTAGCGCGATCGCCACAAAAATGTTCATCGGCTGCGTCACTGATGCGCCGAGATTGGCCGAAAATGCACGCGAAGGATCACGCAATGTTCACGCCGAAGCACACACGAGCGCGCCGGTTGCTGGCCACAGTCCTGGTGGCCAGTGCTGGCGCTGGCTGGTGTGCGCCGGCGTTTGCACAGGCATTTCCGCCAAGCCTCGCGCCATCGCCATCCACCGATCCCGCGATTGACCGCGACCGGACGGACCGGCGCGTGCCCGAACCCACCCTTGGCGGGCAAAGCGAACCTGTGATTGAACGCGCGCAACCTCAGGTTGCAGCAATCGCTGCAGACGCTGGCCAAGCCATGATCCTGAACGCACTCGCCTACGAGGGCAGCAGTTTGCCTGCCAAAGTGTTGGATGCAGCCGTGGCAAAATTTGTCGGGCAACCGCTCACGCAAGACAATGTCAAGGCAATCGCCGATGTAATCTCCAAAGCCTACGCTTCGAGCGATATCGCCTATTATTCGGTGGCCGTTCCCCCGCAGGTTCCCGTGGAGGGCGTTTTGCGGGTTGTCATCACCGAAGGACGGCTGGTCGAACACACCGTGGCCGACCCCACACCCAGCACTCCGGTCAGATTGATTGCCGGCCATGTGCGCCGTATGCAAGGCGGCCCCTTGCGCAAATCGGCGCTGGAACGCCACCTTGCGCTGATCCGCGATATTCCGGGCCAGACTGTCACCGCCCGCATTCGCCAGCTGAACACCGCAGGCGACCTCGTGCTTGAGCTTGAGGTCAAGCGCAAGCAACTCGAAATTGAACTCACCCTCGATAATGCCGGGATCATCAATGTCATCGATGGTCCGCTGCTCCAGACGACAGTCGCGTTCAACGGCGGCCTTCGCGAAGGCGACACCACGCAATTTTCAGCCAATGTGCCCTTCGCGCCCGAGCGGTATCAATTCTATTCGCTGAGCCACGAAACACCAATCGGAGCAACCGGACTATCGATTGCCGCAGCAGCAGCCCGCCAGACCACGCGGACGCGCGATGGGATCGATGGCGAAGCCACCTTGGGCAGTGTCTCGGCGCGCTACCGACTGGTGCGCTCGGGCAACCGCAATGCCACCTTGAGCGCATCCTTTGATCTGGTTAGCAGCAGCAATAATTTTTTCGATGTCGTATTCGGCGATTTCGAAACCCGCGTCGTTCGCCTCGGCGGTTCCTTGTCGGATGGCAACGAAAAGCAGGCCTTTGCCGTGTCGGGAACTTTCAGCCAGGGCCTTGACGTGCTCGGCGCTCGGCCATTCGAAGGCTTTTCCGACGACACCTTCTCCAAGATCAACCTGAACGCGGTTTATGCCAAGTCGATCAAGAAGGAGCTGATCCTGCGGTTCAACACCCGCGGTCAATATTCCGAAGACCTGCTGCCGATCACAGAACGCTTTGTGCTGGGCGGGCGCGGCAAGGGTCTGGCGTTCCTGCCCGGTGTCGAACTGGCGGATCAGGGATTGGGCGGAAGCATCGAGCTGTCACAGCCGGTCAAGCTCAAATCTCCGCTGCTGCGCCGGGTGGTCTTGTTTGCCTTTGCCGATGGTGCAATCGGGCGCTCGCTCGAACGGCCGGAGTTCAACATTCCCGATGACAGTTTCGGACTGGCCTCGGCCGGCGGCGGAATGCGCGTGAACCTGTTTGGGCGCTACAGCGCGTCCACTGAGATCGCGATCCCGATCGAATCGCCTTCGGGTCTGGTCAACCGCGCGCCGCTGTTCCTCGTCAATCTCACCGCCGGCCTCTAGGCCGCTACGCGCAAAAGGGGGGCGTAATTGCATGAAGAACATCTGGGAAGTGTGGACTTCGGCGCTTACGCCGCAAGAATGCGCCGCCATCATCGAGCGTGGGCAGAAATATCAGCCGCAAACAGCAACAGTGGGTTTTTCTGATAGGAGCCGCACCGACCAGAGCTTTCGCAGTTCGGTGATTCGGTGGCTTGATCCCAAAGTCGATCGCGACATTGTCGAACGGATCATGCAATTTGCGCAGTCTTCCAACCGCACCAATTTCGGCTTTGACATCGTTGCCCCTTTCGAACTGCAGTTCACCGAATATCACGGCAGCGAAGGCGGCAAGTATAATTGGCATCAAGACGTCTGGCTCGACAGCGACCGGCCATTTGCGCGCAAGCTTTCCGTGGTGGTGCAATTATCGCAGCCCAAAGATTACGAGGGCGGCGCCTTCGAATTCTTCAGCGTCCAAAGTCCGGGGGCACAATTTGCGCCGCAAGGTTCAATTCTGCTGTTCCCTTCCTTTCTGGAGCATCGGGTCTTGCCCGTCACCAAGGGGCTGCGCTGCAGTCTGGTGACGTCGATCGAAGGGCCTAACTGGCGCTGAGCGCGGTGCTACCCGCCCCATTTGGTGACCTTGCAGCAGCAGCGGATCTTGTCTGCATGGCGGTGCTCGGCCTGACGCTTGGCCGGATTGCGTGGAGTGACATTACCCGACGCATTGTGCCCAATCGTGATATTGCGCTGGTGGCAATATTTGGGCTTATCAATCTCTTGACCAAGGAGCCCTCGATTGCCGAATGGCTGGACCGGCTCGTGGTGCTGGTCGGTTTTGGCCTTGTGCTGCTGGGACTGTTTGCGACAGGCAAGCTGGGCGGCGGGGATGTGAAGCTTATGCTCACAGCGCCGCTGTGGCTCGCACCGGTGGATATTATTCCCTTTATCGTTCTTCTCAGCCTTGGCGGCGCGCTGGTTGCAATCGGCACGCTTGTCATGATGCGGCTTGGCTATCACAAGCAGCCCGGCGTGCCTTATGCTGTTGCGATCTGCGCGGCGCTGATCTTTTTGGTGGCGCGGGCCTATTGACCCTGCTTACCGGGTCTTGCGACCGGCCAATTCGTTAACAAACCTGCGAATTATCGCTGAAAACTGCTCAAGCTTCATAGGCGAGAGACAAAAAAGCGCCGCATTGGCAATTTCGCCGCGGCGATGACTGTTCATGTCAACACCTCTCAACATGAATAATCTCACCCAGAACGAGGCTTTACCCCCGCACCAGACGGGTTGCCGCTTGGCGAAAACCCGGCGCACACCGAATTCAGCGCGTGAATTGACCTATTTTGGGACAAATTCACCGGGAACCGCAACAACCCAAAAAGCGAGCGGCGCAGCAAGAGGTCGAGCCCGCGTGCGGTGAAACCCTCGGAATGGTTTCTTAACTCGCAGTCTGAGGCCCCCGGCTTTGCTACCCGAATTCCGCAATTATTCAATTCGGAGGTTGGGCAACCACATGACTCGCAATTCTCATCACAACAAATTCAAACGCTCGCTTGCGCTAGCCGTGGCCGTGCCCGCACTGATGGTGTCGGCTTGCGCTGATGGCGTTGGCTTTACGGCCGGCGTGGGCAATCCGACCAATCCGGCTGGCCCTGGCGGCCCGACTGGTCCGGGTGGTCCATCGGGTCCGGGCGGCCAAGATGGCACGGGTGGTCCGACCGGGCCCGGTGGACCAAGCGGCCCTGCTGGTCCGGGTGGCCCCGCTGGTCCTGAGGGTCCGGGTGGTCCGGGTGGTCCTGCTGGCCCGGGTGGTCCGGGTGGCCCCGCTGGTCCGGGTGGTCCGGGTGGCCCCGCTG
>MEDW01000113.1 GCA_001724215.1 Erythrobacter sp. SCN 62-14
CGGCGCCCATTGCGAGATGCGAATCCAGCTCACCATCGGATAGGCGGTGGGGGTCTTGGAATTGTAGAGTTCGCTCTTCAGTGCGGCGAAATCAAAAATCTCCATGGCGTGATAGGTCCCGCCGACATACTTCTGATACTCGCCCTGCAGCGGGTTGGTGTAGAACAGCGGCGCTTCGAAGGGCATGAACACCCACGGGCCAGATTCGCGCAGGCTGCTGATTTTGTAGGGCTTGCCATCGCTGCCAATCGGGAAATTGGGCCGCCCGTTCACCGGATCATTGTGGATGTGCATCACCTCGACTTTTTGCCCGGTGTAGGGATTGGTCCATTCGCGCAGCACCTCGCCGGTAACCGGATCGAGCATCAGCATGACTTCGCGGCTCACCAAGCGCCAGCCCTTGCCCTGCTTGGGATCGGTGACTTCCACACAGCGACGGATGTTCATGCCTTCGCCCTTGAACAAAAGCTTGTCCGGCTGGCCCGGGCTGCGACCATAGATATTGCCTGACCAATGATAGACCGCCGGCTTGTCTTCCGACACACCGCATTGCAAGCGCTTGGAGATTTGCACAGCGTCTTCCGGCTTGGCAGGATCGAGCATCTGGGCTGCGGCAGGAGCGGCAAAGCCGGCAGCCAAGAGGCTGACGGACATCATCAGTGATTGCGTGAATTTCATATTTCTTTTCCTCCTCAGCAGATTTGCGCTTGGACCGATGCCAAAATGTCCGGACAAATTGCAAATTTCTAGCTTGACTTTAGATTTGTCCGGACAAATTGTGAAGGCCTGATTTACGCGCTTGACGCATTGGGTAAGGGGCCTTTCAAGTATCGCCATGTTCACGCCATGCAGCCTGCTGTTTGTGCCGGGATCGCGGCCTGATCGTTTCGCCAAGGCGAAAGCGGGCGGGGCTGATCTGACGGTGATTGATCTTGAAGATGCCGTTGCTGTCGATGGCAAGCAAGCCGCGCGTGCAGCCGCACTTGCCCAGATCGCACAGGATGGTGCAGGCTGGGCAATCCGGGTCAATGGCGTGGCAACAGCGGCCGGGATTGCCGATCTTGCAGCGCTTGTTGATGCTGCGGTGCTGCCTGACATGATGCTTGTGCCAATGGTCGAGAATGCCGCTGAGCTTGGCGTGATTGCAGGCGCGCTGGGTGAGCGGTGTCCGGCGCTGGTTCCCTTGATCGAAACGCCCAGGGGCTTGCGCCATGCGCTCGATATTGCCGGTCACTCGCGCACCGCTGCGGTGATGTTCGGCGGCGGGGATTTTTCAGGCGAGCTGGGTGTAGAGCTTGCATGGGAGCCTTTGCTCGCCGCGCGACAGCAGCTCATCCTGGCCTGCGCCGAGGCGAGGAAGCCTGCGATCGATGTGCCCTTTGTCCGGCTTGATGATGATGCCGGGCTGGCTGAGGAAGCGGCCTGCGCCCGCGCATTGGGCTTTGCTGCCAAGGCCGCGATCCACCCGCGCCAGATCCCCGCGATCCGCGCGGCTTTTGCGCCTTCGCCTGCGCAAGTCGAAGAGGCCCGTGCGGCCGTCCAGGCCTATGCCGAGGGCGGCGAGCAGGCCATCCGGTTTCAGGGCAAGATGCTCGAAGCCCCGATCATCAAACACTACCGCGCGCTGATCGCGCGCCATGAGGAGCTTACCAATGCGTGATGGCTGTATCGAAGTTGCCCCTGGTCGTTTCCGCGAGACGCAAGGGCGCTATTTCGACGATTTCGTGGTCGGTCATGTCTATGAACATCGGCCCGGGCGCACCATCACGGACGCGGACAATGTGTGGTTTACTCTGCTCACCATGAACACGCATCCGGCCCATTTCGATTATGAGCTGTCGAAGAACACCGAATTCGGCAAGCCGCTGGTGGTTAGCCCGCTTACCATCGCGCTGATGACCGGCATGAGCGTTTCGGACACCAGCGCGAAGGCGATCGCCAATCTGGGTTGGGATGAGGTTCGGATGGTCAAGCCGCTGTTCGTGGGTGATACGCTTTATTGCGAAAGCGAAGTGCTCGACAAGCGCGAGAGCAAGAGCCGCGAAGGGCAGGGCATTGTGACTTTCAAGACCACCGCGATGAACCAGCATGGCGTGGTCGTGGCCCATTACAAGCGATCTGTGCTGGTCTGGAAACGCGGCTTCGGCAACCTTGATGACTGATCCTACTGCACATTCTCATTCACCAAACCCACTTTCAGGAGCCTGACATGGCGACCGCTGCCCATCTCGAAACCCCGCTGCGCACGATTGATCCGGAGGAAGAACGCGCCTTCATGGACGCGATTGATCGCTGGCTTGAACGTGAAGTGATCCCGGTGATCAAATATCATGACCACAATGATATCTGGCCGGAAAAGCTGGTGGAGCAGATGGCCGAGATGGGCCTGTTCGGCGCCACCATCGGGCAGGAATATGGCGGGCTGGGCTTGCCCGCCACCACCTATGCCAAAATCGTCATGCGCATTTCATCCTACTGGATGGCGATCACCGGCATCTTCAATTCGCATCTTATCATGGCGGCAGCGGTTGAACGCTTCGGCACAACCCAGCAGAAAGCCAAGTGGCTGCCCAAATTCGCAACCGGCGAAATTCGCGGCGGGTTGGCGCTGACCGAGCCGAACGCGGGCACCGATTTGCAGGCGATCCGCACCATCGCGCGCAAGGACGCCAATGGCGACTATATCCTCAACGGCACCAAGACATGGATTTCCAATGCCTTGAACGGGCAGTGTTTTGCCCTGCTCGCGAAAACCGATCCTGCCGCCGAGCCGCGGTATAAGGGGATGAGCCTGTTTATTGCTGACAAGCGAGATGGGCTCAGCACCGGTAAAAAATTCGACAAGCTGGGCTACAAGAGCATCGATTCGGCTGAACTCATCATGGAAGACTATCGCATTCCCGCCGATCAGCTTATCGGCGGCGTGGAAGGGCAGGGCTTCTTTCAGGCGACCGGCGGGCTTGAGCTTGGCCGCATTAATGTGGCCGCGCGCGGCGTGGGGCTGGCCGAAGGGGCGCTGCGCCATGCGACCGAATATGCCCAGCAGCGCGAAACCATGGGCAAGCCGATTGCCCAGCATCAGGCGATCCAGTTGAAGCTTGGCGAAATGGTTACGCGTGCGCGCGCGGCGCGATTGCTGACGCTCGATGCATCCGAAGCCTATGATCGGGGCGAGCGCTGCGACAAGGAAGCGGGCATGGCGAAATATTTTGCCTCGGAAGCCGCTGTAGAAAACAGCCAGGAAGCCATGCGGATCTATGGCGGCTATTCCTATTCCAAGGAATATGACATCGAGCGCTACTATCGCGACAGCCTGCTGATGTGCATTGGCGAGGGCACCAATGAGATGCAGCGCATGATTATCGCCAAGCAACACCTTAACGAAAACCGCATCTAGGCGGGCAGGCAGCGCATGACCCTTCCGCTAGCCGGCTTTCGCATCATCAGCGCCGAGCAGTATGGCGCCGGGCCCTATGGCACGATGTTCCTTGCGCAAATGGGCGCAGAGGTGATCAAGATCGAGCCGCCCGGCTCGCCCGGCCCTGACGGCACGCGGCGCGGCGGCGGGGATACCGCGCGCGCTGTCGGTCCGCATTTCCTGAGGCCAGGCGAGAGCACCTATTTCCAGAGCTTCAACCTCAACAAGCGCTCGCTCACTCTCGATCTGAACAGCACCGAGGGGCAAGCGATCCTGCGCCGCCTTGTGCCGACCTGTCACGTGGTCGCCAATAATATGCGCGGCGATCTGCCTGCCCGGCTGGGGCTGGATTATGCTTCTCTGAAAGATCTGAACCCCGCGATCGTCTGCGCGCACCTTTCCGCCTATGGGCGCGACAATGCACGCGCCAAGTGGCCGGGCTATGATTACCTGATGCAGGCCGAAGCCGGCTATTGCCAGATCACCGGTGAACCCGGCGGTGAGCCGCAGCGCATGGGGCTTTCCATGGTGGATTTCATCACCGGCACGATCTTCTGCATCGGGCTGCTCGGTGCGCTGGTCGATGCGCAAAGGAGCGGCAAGGGCCGCGATGTCGACACCGATCTGCTCTCCGCTGCGCTCCACCAGACCAGCTATCCCGCGCTGTGGTACATGAACCACGGCGATGAAACCCAGCGTACACCGCGCAGCGCGCATCCCACCGCCACTCCCAGCCAGATGTTCAAGGCAGCAGATGGCTGGATGTTCGTGATGTGCCAATTGCCCAAATTCTGGGATATTCTGGTCACTCGGATGGGCCGCGATGACCTCAAGGGCGATCCGCGCTTTGCCACCAATGCCGATCGTCTTGCCCACCGCGAGGATTTGACCGCGCTGCTCGATGCCGAATTCTCAACGCAGCCGATGGCCTATTGGCAGGAATTGCTCGCAGGCTTTGTGCCGGTCGCCCCGGTCTATACGCTGGGCGCTGCGCTCGATAATCCCTGGCTTGAAGAAATCGGGATGCGGGACGAAGTTGCCCATCCTGACAATCCGCATCTCAAAGTGCTCGCAAGTCCGCTCAAATTCGATGGCCAGCGTCCACCCAATCGCGCAGCGCCGCTGCTGGGCGCTGATAGCGAAGCCTTGTTGGCCGAACTCGGGTTTGACGCCGACGAGATTGCCGGATTCCGCCGCTCCGGCGTGATTTGATCGGTGCGCGAGGGGGATATGGGCAAGCTTTCCGGGATCACTGTGGTTGACCTTACGCAGTTTCTGCCAGGTCCGATGATGACGGTGATGATGGCCGATCACGGCGCCGAGGTGATCAAGGTGGAGCCTGCCGCGGGCGATCCGGCGCGCGATCAGGCGCCTTTTGCCGATTATGGCGGGGCGCCGCATTCGGTGTGGTTTGCCAATCTCAACCGCGGCAAGCAGAGCCTTGTGCTTGATCTCAAAAGCGAAGGCGGCAAAGCGCAGCTGCGCGAATTGATTGCACGCGCTGATGTGCTGGTCGAAGGCTTTCGCCCCGGCGTGATGGCGCGGCTCGGGTTTGATTATGAAGCTGCCAAAGCCATCAACCCGGCGATCATCTATTGCTCGATTTCCGCTTTCGGGCAGCACGGCGCGCTCGCACATCACCCCGCGCATGATATGGCGGTGCAGGCGCTTGCCGGGTTCCTGAGCGTGAATGATGGGCCCGATGGCACTCCCGTTGTCCCCGGCGCGCCGAGCGCCGATATGGCCGCAGGGCTCACCGCGCTGTCGGCGGTGCTGATGGCGCTGATCGGACGGGACCGCACGGGCGAGGGCGCCTAGATTGACTGCGCGATGTTTGACAGCCTGCTGCCGTGGTGCGTCCACACCGCAGGCAGCGCGATTGCGGGTGGCGCGGCGCCGCGCTCGGCCAGCCAGCGCTCGCTTGGCGGAGCCGCGTTCTATCAGGTCTATCAGACGGCTGATGCGCGCCACATCGTGCTTGGCGGGCGCGAGATCAAGTTTGCGAAGAACCTGCTCGAAGCGCTCGGGCGGAGCGATCTGCTTGCCCTTGCCGAAGCGCCTGCGGGCGAACAGGGCGCGCTGATCGCCTTCCTCAAAGACACCTTCCAAACCCGCACCCGCGAGGAATGGGTGCGATGGTTCGCTGACAAGGACGTCGCCTTTGCCCCGGTGCTCGACTTCCGCGAAGCGCTCGATGAACCCCACATCGCCGAGCGCGGGTTGTTGGTGGAAAGCGCCGAGGGCGGAGCGCATATCGCGCCTGCAATTCGCTTTGCCGGAGAGGACTGGAAACCTGCGCCCATCCCGCCGCTGGGGAGCGCGGCGAAGTGAAGCGGGCTGCGGGCTGTATCGTCATTCAGATCATGACGCGCCGAAAATGGCGCGCGTTCGGGCTCCGGAGAGCAGCGGCCTTTCTGGCCGGGAGCACCGGAAGCCTGAAGGCGGGTGATGTGCAGGCCGTCAACGCTGAATGCGGGTGCAGCCTACCCCTCGACGTCGATATGCATGGCGTAGGCAAAGCGATCCCCGGGGTGATAGCTCACCGAAATCTCGAAGATCTGACCCTTGGGGTCGAAATAGCACCGCAGAATTCGCAGCACCGGGGACCCTTCGTCGATGCGCAGATCGGCGGCGGTTTCCTGGTCGGCGGCAATCGCCTGGATATCCTGCGTAACCTTGCCTATCCGGACCCCGGCAAGCTGCTCAATCTGGCTGAACAAAGTGCCTGCATCAAGATCGATCATGCCGATCGCCTCGCCCAGCATTTCGTGGAAATAGGCATCGGTGACAGCAATTGGCAGCCTGTCATCGGCGTGACGGCGCACCCCGCGAAAGGCGATCCACTGGCCCGGCGTTGGCTGGCTGATCAATTCGGCAACACCGCCGGGCAGTTCGCCGGTTGCGCGGTGCGCGTAGCTCACCTTGCTGCCTTGCGCATATTGCAGGAGTTCGCCCACGTTCGAGAGCGGTTGGTGGAGCGCGCCGCCATAGGCCGAAGCCGGCTGCACCGTGGTGCCCGAACCGCGCCTGCGCGCAATCAGACCTTCGGCTTCCAGACGGCGCAGCGCCTCACGGACAGTGAAGCGGCTGACCTCGAAGCGTTCGCACAGGGCGGTTTCGGTGGGAAATTGTTTGCCGCCGGTAAATTCGCCGCTGAGAATTGCCTCGCGCAAGGTTGCGGCAAGTTGCAGATAGCGCGGGGTGCGCGCCGTGGGTTGGCGCGTTGTCTCGCCTTCTTGCGCTTTGCCCCCCGTCAACTTCGTGGCCAATTCCTGCTCCATCACGCTTTGGGTGGCGGGGTGGTGCCATGACTCAGCCCCTGCTCACCCGCCTCGCCAAGGCCTTAGCGCGCCCGCTCGGCAAAAGCGAGCGCCAGCGTGCGCGTTTGCATCTGCTTGATTGGCTGGCCTGTGTGGCCGGCGCGCGGCACTCCGAAGCGGCCGCGATGGGAGCCAGTATTGGCCGTGCGGGATGGGAGCGCGCGACCTATGTCGGCAATGCGCTGGAAATGGATGATGTCCACCGCACCGCTCTGCTGCACCCGGGGCCGGTGATCTGGCCTGCTGCAATGAGTGTGGCGAGCGCCGACATGGCAACGCGCCTTGATGCTGCCGTGCGCGGGTATGAAGCGATGATTGCGATTGGCGCTGCCATGGATGCGCGCCACTATTCCCTCTGGCACCCCACCGCCAGCATGGGCGGTATGGGGGCGGCGGCGGCGATGGGTTCGCTGATTGGTTTTGCTGCGATCGAATATGCCCACGCGCTCGCTAATGCCGGATCGGTCGCAGGCGGGCTGTGGCATATGCGGCACGATCATGTGCTGACCAAACAATGGCACATCTATCACGCCGTGCGCACGGGGCGCGATGCGGCGCTGCACGTTCATTATGGCGCAACCGGTCCGCAAGCCCTGCTTGAGGGGCCGCAAGGGTTGTTTACGGCCTTCACCGATAGGCCGGGCCAGCTTGCAAGCGCAGGGGAGGACGCTTGGCTGATCGAACAGGTCAGCTTCAAGCCGTTTGCTGCCTGTCGCCATGCCCACCCGGCGATTGATGCGGCGATGGTCTTGCGCGCTGAGGGGCGCTTGGCCGCGCCCTTCGTGGTGGAAACCTATGCCGATGCGCTCGCCTTTTGTGACCGCCCTTCGCCCACCACGGAACTCGAAGCGAAGTTCTCGCTGCAACACGCCGTTGCGGTGGTGGCGGCGGGGCGCGCTGCAGAGGCGCAGGATTTCACGCCTGAAGCGATTGCGCAGCTGGCTGATCTGCGCGCGCAGGTTGAAGTGCGCGAGGCGCCGGAGATTACCGCGCGTTACCCCGCGCATTTCGGGGCGCGGGTCAATGGATTTGAACTGGTCGATTGCCTCGGCGATCCGGAGCGTCCGGTGAGCGAGGAGCAATTGGTCGGCAAGCTCCACAGCCTTGCGCGCTATGGCGGTTTGCCAGCGAGCGAGGCGGAGCGCGCGGCGCACCTTGCGCTGGAAGGCGATGATCCGCAGGCGATTGATGCCTTGCTGGAGGACTGGATCCGGTGAGCGCGACATCGGATCTTTTGGCCTTCGCAGGGGCACGGCACGTTTTGGCCGATAGTGCGCGCGATGATGCCGTGCGCTTGCTCGGCGATACGCTGGCGGTGGGCGCAGCGGGTGTGGGCGCTCCGGGCGAGGCGGCGATCCTCACCGCCGCGCGCGCAATGGGCAGCGGCGAAGAGGCGCGCTTGATCGGCTCCGACGAACGCCTGCCTGCGCCGGCTGCGGCTTTTGTCAACGGCTACCGCATCCACTGCCTTGAATGGGATGCGGTGCATGAACCGGCCGTGGTGCACGCGATGAGCGTGGTGACAGCGGCGGTCGGCGCGGTGATTGACAGGCAGGGCGGGTGCGATCCGCAAGAGGCATTGGCGGCGCTTGTTGTGGGGGTTGATGTCGCTAGTGGGCTGGGGCTGGCGGCAACCAGCGGCCTTACCTTTTTTCGCCCTGCCACAGCAGGCGTGGTCGGCGCAGCGCTGGCCGTCGCGCGGATTGAGGGCGCGCCGCTTGATGATGCGCTCGGCCTTGCGGTGGCTTCGGCTGCGGGCACAATGCAGGCGCATGTCGAAGGGCTGGTGACGCTGCCCTTCCAGATCGCCAACGCCGCACGCGCGGCGGTGATGGCCAGCGATCTGGCCAAGGCAGGCTTTCCGGGGCCGAAGGACGCTCTCGAAGGGCCGTTCGGTTATTTTGCGCTGTTCGATGAGGGTGAGCTGGCACACTACACCCGCGATCTTGGCAGCGTGTGGCGCATTAGCGAGATCAGCGTGAAGCCTTACCCATCGGGCCGCGCCTCTCACGCTGCGCTTGGCGCGCTGGAGGTATTGCGGCCAGACGCAGGCCAAGTGGCGCGGATTGAACTGGCCGCACCGCCGCTTATTCACCGGCTGGTGGGCCGCCCTTACAACGGCTGTGCCTGCCTTTCCTTGCTGCCCTGATGATTGCCGATGGGCGGATCGATCCGCGCCGCTTTACGCCTGAAGGTTTCAGCGATCCCGCGCTCGCCGCGCTGGCGGGCAAGGTGCATCTCTTGGCCGATGGCAACACCGATCCCAACGCGCTGTTCCCGCAAAGGCTTGCCATCACGCTTAGCGATGGCAGCCACCGCGAACAGCCCATCGCCGCAACGCTGGGCAGCCCCGCCAATCCTCTCACCGCTGCCGGGGCCGAGGCCAAGCTGGCGCTGGCCCGCGAACTTGCTCCACCTGCTGCCGACCCGCAGATCTTCACCGATCCTCTTGCCTATTTCACCGGAACGCCATGACTTATCCCACCTATTTCGAAGCCTTTGATATCAAGCAATTGCTCACCGATTATCCCATCGGAGAAGCCTTCACGGCGCGCTATGCGAGCATGAGCCGCGATGAGCTGTTCAGCATTCAGGATGCGCAGTTTCGCAGGTTAATGGTGCGCGGCTGGCAGGTGCCTTTTTATCAGCGGCTGTGGGGCGCACGCGGCATCGAACCGGGCGATATCCGGGGCCTTGAGGATATCACCAAGCTGCCGGTCTATGACAAGTCCGACCTCATGCAATCCATCGCGGACTACCCGCCCTATGGCGATTTCCACGGCATGAGCGCGCCCACCACCCGCGCGCCGACGATCTTCCACACCACCTCAGGCACCACGGGGCGTCCGCAGACGCTGATGTTCGGTCCCAAGGGGCGCGAGGTCGGCAATCTGCTGGTCGGGCGGATGTATCGCTGGATGGGGCTGGATAGCGAAGACGTGGTGCAATCGGTCTATGGTCACGGCATGATCAATGGCGGGCATTATATCCGCGAGGCCGTAACCCATTTCACCAATTCGGTGTTCCTGTCAGCCGGCACAGGGATTGAAACCCGCAGCGCCAAACAGGTTGAATTGATGGCGGATTTCGGCGTCACCGCGCTGGTTGGCTTTGTTGACTATATCAGGAAGCTCGCCGGCACGGCCGAGGAGATGGGCCTGTTCGACACAATCAACATCAAGATGATCATCGGGCATCTCGGCACCGAAGACCGCGCCTCGACCGAGGCGGCATGGCACGGCGCCAAGGCCTATGACTGGTATGGCGTGGGCGACACCGGAAGCATCGCGGGCGAGGGGCCGGACCGCGACGGCATGTATGTTTGGGAAGACGCGCAATATCTCGAATTGCTGGATGTTGATAGCGGCCAGCCAGTCGCTCCGGGCGCCACCGGCGACATGGTGGTGACCTGCCTTTACAAGGACGACATCGCCCCCTGCATCCGTTTCAACACCCACGACATCACCCATGAACTGGGCGGGCGCGGAGCGATCGCCTTCAAGCGCATCGCAGGATTTAAGGGGCGCAGCGATAACATGGTGAAATTGCGCGGGATTAACGTGTTCCCCCACGCCATCGGCGCAATCATTGAAAACCGCAGCGATCTGACGGGCGAATATATCTGCCATGTCCGGCGCGACGCGGCGCAAAAAGATCACATGATAGTGACGCTCGAAAGCCGCGGCGGCACCGAGCCGCAAGCGCTCGCAGACCTGTTGCGGCGAGGGCTTGGGGTTGAGGTTGAAGTGGCGCTGGTGGGGCCGGGCGAGACCGCCAAGCTTACCGAAATCGACACCCGCCAGAAGCCCTTGCGGCTGATTGATGAGCGCGGGGTTTAAGAGCTGCTAATGGTCGATTTTGCTGCCTTAAAGGCTGTCAATGCTCCTTTGAATGCGGTTGCCGACTGGGACGAGGCAGCTTGCGGCGGCAATGGGCCGCTGGCCGGGCTGACTGTTGGCGTTAAAGCCAATATCGCGGTTGCCGGAATGCCGTTTCATGCCGGGATCGGATCGCTTGAAGGCCGGATTGCGGCCAGCGATGCCGCCACTGTTGCAGCCTTGCGACAAGCGGGCGCGGCGGTGATTGCAACGCTCCACATGGAAGAAGCCGCGCTTGGCGCAAAGACCGACAATCCGCATTTCGGGCCGGTGATGAACCCCCACCGGATTGGCTACACGCCGGGCGGGTCTTCGGGCGGCAGCGGGGCGGCGGTGGCGGCAGGCGTTGTCGATGCGGCGCTGGGGACGGACACCATGGGCTCGGTGCGTATCCCGGCGAGCCATTGCGGGGTCTATGGTTTCAAGCCCGCGACGGCGCGGGTTAGCCAGGACGGGCTGGAGCCGGCCGATCTCACTCTTGATGCGATTGGCGTGCTTGCGCGCGACCTTGCAACCTTGGAGCGTGCCGCACGGGTGGTTTCCGATTTTGGCGAAGGCGCGGTTCAGGGGCGCGGCGTGACGCTGGAGGGGCACGGGGTGGAGGTTGACGCTGAGGTTGCCGCGGGGTTTGCGCGCGCCTGCGAAGCGCTTGGCACGCCGCCTGCAACCGCCAGTCTCGTTTACCCGCAAAGCCGTATCCGTTGGGCCGGGTTTATCAGCGTTTCCAAGGCGATGGCTGCCCATCTTGCGGGAGTTTCTGTCTCAGCTCATTTGGCCAAGCTCCTCACCTATGGCCCGCGCCGCAAGGCCGAGGACTGGGCGCAAGATCAGACGATCCTCGCTGCCACCGCCGCCGAAGTGCGCGCATTGGTGGCGCGGCACGGCTTCATCATCGCGCCCACCGTGCCCAATCTGCCGTTCCCGCACGCCGCGCCCGAACCACCGGGGCAGGCTGATTTCACCTGCCTTGCCAATGTCGCAGGCCTGCCCGCAATCAGCCTTCCCGCCGGATGGAGCGCGGACGGCCTGCCCATCGGCGTGCAGGTCATCGCCGCCGCGGGCGCGGAGGCCGGGCTCTTCGCGCTGGCCGCACAGCTTGATAAAACACTGGGCGCCTACCGCCCGCCACACTCGGGAGACGCATGATGCGCATTATCTGCCTGTTCAATCTGAAGCCCGGCGTTGCTGTCAGCGAATATGAGGAATGGGCCAAGACCCGCGACATTCCCACAGTGAACGCGCTCGGATCCGTTACCAGTTTCACTGTCCACCGCGCCACCGGCGTGTTTGGCGATGACACCGCCACGCCCGCCTATCAGTATATCGAGGTGATCGACATCACCGGCATGGATGCCTTTATCGCGGACATTTCCACCGAGGATTTTCAGGCCGCCGCAGCGCCCTTTCAGGGCTTTGCCGATGCGCCGCAGTTTATTCTCACTGAGGATTTGTGAGCATGGGGGCGTTTGCGGGCAAGACCATCATTGTCACCGGTTCGGGCAAGCACAAAGGGCTTGGCCAAGGCATCCTGCAAGCCTTTGCCGATGAGGGTGCGAACTGCGTTGTCTCGGATTTGGTGATCGATGCCGAGGCGGAAGAGGTGGCCGCCGAACTGCGCGCACGCGGGGCGGATGTCGCCACTATCGCCTGCAATGTCGCCGATGCCGCGCAATGCCGCTCTCTGGTGGCGCAAGCGGTGGAGCGCTTTGGCGGGGTTGATATCTTCGTCAACAATGCCGGGATCGGCTTCAAGATGAAGCCGCTGCTCGACGTTGATACGGCAAGCGAATGGGACGAGGTGCTCGCCGTCAACCTGTCGGGCGCGTTCTACTGCACGCAGGCCGCCGCGCGCGCGATGGTCGAGCGCGGCCAAGGCGGCCGGATCATCAACATCGCTTCGCAAGCCGCCAAGACCGGCTTTCCCCACCTGCCCGCCTATGTCTCGTCCAAGCACGGGATGGTGGGCCTCACCCGGGCGAGCGCGGTGGAACTGGGCAAGCATGGCATTACAGTCAACGCGGTGTGCCCCAATCATGTGACGACGGGCCTCGGCGCGCAGCAGAACGAATATTTTTCCAAACTGCTCGGCTTTGCGAATGTCGAGGATTACCTCGCCAACATGGCCGCGAAAAACCCGATGGGCCGCCCGGGCTTGCCTTCGGACACGGCGGCGGCCTGCCTGTGGCTGGCGAGCGATGCGGCGTTCTATGTGACGGGTGAGGCTTTGAACGTCAGCGGCGGGGAGGAGAT
>MEDW01000114.1 GCA_001724215.1 Erythrobacter sp. SCN 62-14
AGCCGTCGTCCCAACCTGCCGCTCTACATGATCGAGGCGGAGGCTCCCTTCGATGATCTCGCCGAGGCGCTCGCACCGATGCCGGTCACTCCGATTGCCGATCAGCGCCCCGGCATCGATATGCTCTATTCCTCGGGTACCACCGGGAGGCCCAAGGGCATTCGCCCGGCACTGCCAGAAGGCGACATTGCGGTTGCCAGTCCGCTGTTTGGCGTGATCCGCAATGTGTTTGGCATTGGCGAGGGTGAGATCTATCTGTGCCCTGCTCCCTTGTATCACGCCGCTCCCTTGCGCTGGTCGATGAACCTCATGCGGCTGGGCGGCACGGTGGTGCTGATGGAACGCTTCGATGCCGAAGCTGCGCTTGCCCTGATCGAGCGCTACCGGATCACCTGCGGCCAGTTTGTGCCGACCCATTTCGTGCGGATGCTGAAACTGCCCGACGAAGTTCGCAGGCGCTATGATGTCTCCAGCATGCGGTGCGCCGTCCATGCCGCGGCACCTTGTCCTGTCCGGATCAAGCAGGCGATGATCGATTGGTGGGGGCCGGTGATTGATGAATATTATGCGGGCACCGAAGGGATTGGCATCTGCGCCATTCTTGCTGAAGATTGGCTCGCCCATCCCGGCTCGGTCGGGCGGGCGGTGGTGGGCGAGGTGCGCGTTTGCGACGAGGCAGGGGAACCCTTGCCGCCGCGCGCCGAGGGCCTTATCCATTTCGAAGGCGGGCCGAAACTCACCTATCACAATGATCCCGAAAAGACCCGCGCTAGCCATAATCACTATGGCTGGGCGAGCCTTGGCGATGTGGGTTGGGTGGACGAGGAGGGCTATCTCTATCTCACCGACCGCAAAAGCTTCACCATCATTTCAGGGGGCGTGAACATCTACCCGCAGGAGATCGAAAACCTGCTGGTGAGCCATCCACAGATCGCAGATGCCGCCGTGATCGGCGCGCCGGACCCTGACCTCGGCGAGCGCGTCACTGCGATCATCCAGCCGCTCGACATGGGCAAAGCGGGCGAGGAGCTGGCGCAGGACATTCTCGGCTTTTGCCGTGCCAACCTTTCCATCCTCAAGGTTCCGCGCAGCGTGGAGTTCCGCGCAGATTTGCCGCGCACGCCCACTGGCAAGCTTTTGAAGCGGCTGCTGCGGGATGAATTTTGGGACAAAGCCGATGTGTGAGCGGCAGAGTCATTGTGCAATCGCAAGGTCGCGGGCTTTGGCGCGCTGCGCCAGCTTCGCGGATCAGCTTTGCAGCGGACGCAACCGGGACACGCAACCTTGCCTTTGAATAAGCAACTGAAAAAGAAACGTTCAAGCTTCGCCATTCTGGGTTTTCTCGCCAATGGGCCCAAATCGGGTTACGAGATCAAGCGGGCGATCACCGAGCGCACGAGCTTTTTCTGGAACGAAAGTTTCGGCCAGATCTACCCGATGCTGGGCCAGCTTGAAGGGCTTGGCTTGATCGAGAAAGGTGAGGTTGAAAGCGTCGGGCGCCGCTCCAGCCAGAGATACGCAATCACGCCAGAGGGCCTAACAGTCTTTGAGGCGTGGCTGAGAAATCCGGTTGAACCGACGGGGTTTCGCAATGAATTGCTGCTCAAACTCTTCTTTGGCTCATATGCACAACCAGCGGTGCTGATTGAACATCTTGCCGCCTATCAACGCCGCGCCGAAGAAGAAGTGCGCTTTCTGGAGGAGCGGCTCAGGACTATCGATGATCTAGCCAATATTGCGCAGCACCCTCATGCGATCTATCTGCTTGCACCGATGAAGCACGGTATCGCAACAGCGCGGGCGCGCATTGCCTGGTGCAAGGACACGATCGCTGCGCTTGGTAAAGCGGCGCACTGATTTTCGGGCCTTGCGCGATCTGTTTGGTGCGGCCTGCTATCTGTCCGCGGATTGGCCAAGCTCCCGACCGATCGGATAGGCCGGAAGATCGGTGTTGTCATAGGGTGTGCGGGTCAGCAACCAGTCAAGCCGTGCCTGCGGGTTGGCGGCCTGTTCAGGATTGTCGGCCAGCCACGTCATAAAGGTGCGCTCAAGCTCAGCGTCGGCTGCCAGTAATGCTTCGGCCATGGGCAGCGCATTGTAGCGCTCAAGACTGCCGCGCGGTTCTGCCAAGCGGTGGAAGAACCCCCATGCGAACACCGAATCCACCGCCTCTGGTTCAAGCAGCGCAGCCGCCAGCAAGCCGCGAGGCTGATCGTAAGGCACGCGCAGCGAGCCTGCGGGCATGGTAACAGAGCGCATTTGGTGGACTGTCTCACCCGCCATCCGCACCCGAGTGTCATAGACAGTTTCGAGCCGCGCTCCGGCAACCTGCACCATGTCAAGCAGCAGGGTGCGCGGGCTGGCGATGCGTTCATAGGCAATGCCGTGTAGATCAAGCAGCGCGATCACCGCGGTCTCGGCAGGGGGAACCCACCACGCGGCGGGCAAGGTGACCGAGGCCACGGGGCGCTGGCCAATCACCGGCATCTGCCATTCTTCGGTCCGTCCAAGATAGCGCACTTCCTCAGCCCCCGAGGCGGGCGAGGTGTAGGTTTCATAGGCAACGCCGGTGAAGGGAATAACCTCGAGCGGGGTGTCATCACGCTCCCAGCGCACCACCAGCGTTTCAGGCCGCGCCGCGCGGTCGGCGGCAATCGCTGCTGTCATCGCAGGCAAGTTGCGCGCGGTTGTCAGCAAGGCACCTTCGATCATCGCATAGGCCCCCAGCACGCGTTGGCGATAGGGTTTCAGGTTGTGCATCTCGACCAGCACTGTTGGGATGCGCGCATAATCGCCATAGCCGGTGGAATAGCGTGGCCCTTCGGCCGAAACACGCAGGCCCTTGGTGATGTCAGTGGGATCAATCGCGGCAGGGTAGAAATGGGGATTGTGGCCAGCCTCGCGCACATGGGCATCCACCCCGCTCTGGAATGCGCCATTAAGCCAGTTCGTGATCGCTTCTGACTGCGCATAGCGACCCCATCCGGCATAGGTGTAGGTTACATCATAGCCGTGATCGAACCCGTCTGTGACATGAATGTCCATGTAGAGCACCGGATCGAGTTCTTGCAGCAGACGCAGCATCGCGCGGGTTTCGGGCGCGTCAGCCTTGGCATAATCGCGGTTGAGATTGACACCTTGCGCGGTGCTCCGCGTGCCGGGGTTCTCAGGACCGCGCAGGTGTGGGCCATTATAAGGGCTGGCGCGCTCGTGGCCGTCCACATTGTAGATCGGTACAAACACCCAATCGACCGCGCTAACCAGTTCGTCTTTGCCGCGCAGCCCAATATCGCGCACCAGCATGAGGCCTGCATCCTTGCCGTCGATCTCGTGCGCGTGAATGCCCGCCTGCACCAGCACCACCGGCTTGGGCTGCGGCCCGCTTGCGATCTTCACATAGTAAAGCTCGCGCCCCTCAGCGCTCGTGCCAAAGGAATGGAGGCTCACCAGCGGTGAGGCAGCGGCAAGGCGTTCCAGCCATGCGCGCGTTTCACCATAGCTGGGGGTCAAGCGGAAGCCCTCGCGTTCAGCAGGGGTGATCCACGGGTCATCGCTTGCAGCAACCAAAGCCTCGCTTGCCCCCTGCCATGGCAGTTCGGGAGGCAGCGGGGCGCGCTCTGCCCCATGCGCGGCAACGCTCCATGCCATGGCCGCAAGGCCAATCCAGAACCGATCTGTCACTTGCCCGCTCCCTTGTTAATCCGCTGCCGGGGTAAAGCGAGGCAGATCCTCCAGCAAGGCCGGATCATAGGGCTCGTCACGGAACAACAGCGGATAGTAGAAAGCCCTGAGACGTGCGTGGTAGGCGCGCACTGCATCTTCATAGGCAATCATGGCGCCTGCATCCGTGCCGGCGAGATGCTGGAAATAGCGTTCCAGCAATGACGCGGGCGACACCAGCGCTGCCTTGCCTGCTGCCGCATCGCGTGCCAGCCGCGCAGCGCGATATTGCCGGGCGAGGGGCTCTGCCGCCTGATCGCCCACTTGCTGGAACGCGTAATACCACTTCCATTCAAATGGGCGCTCTATGGTCGCATACTCAGCCCATTCGGGATGGCGCGCAAGGAACGGCTCCATGGTTGCCTGCTTGGGAATATCCCATGCACTGTTTACGCTTTCGCGTTGCAGCAGCAGGATTTCGCCCCCTTCGGGAACAGGATAGCGCGCATCAATCGCCGCCTTCGCGAGCGCAGGCAGCAGCAATGCAAGCGCCAGCCACACCCCGATCAGTGTGGTGAGGATTGTGGCAGGCGCTGTGTTGCGCCTGCCCAGACGATCTGTGATCAGCCACCACACGCCGAGCATCACCAGCACCACAGCGCTTGCGCGGGCAACGACAAATGCGCTTGCACCCTCGAGCGCTGCGCCCACCCAGAACGGCACCAGCAGCGCCAGCATCAGCGCGCCAAATCGCACGGCTGAACGCGGCAACCAAACGGCGCGTTCGGCCCCAGCGGTAGCCAGCAGCAGGTCGTGGCGTCCGGCCACTCGCTCTGCGCTGCGCAGATCATACAGCAGCAAGATAAGCAGCAGCGGCGCCACAGTGGCGGTTAGGAAAGCGAAATCGAACCGCCCGATCAGTCCGAAATCCGCATTGCGCGTGTCGGCTTCGTGAATTTGCCCTTCCAATGCCAGCATCCGAACCCGATGCAACCATGGGCTGGCATCGCGTTGACCGAGCGCGGCAAAGGCAAAGTCAGAAGGCGGTGCATAGGTGAGGTGAAAGGCGTTGTAGGCCACCCCGCCCCAGTCAGACTGCCCGGCAATCGCGTTGGCGCGATCAGCGGCGTCCTCCTCGACGAGCGCCGCAATGGTGCCGCGCTGTTCGCGCACTTCGGCGATCCCGAATGCAATCGCCGCCACCGACAGTGCAAAGGCCAGCGCCAGCCACACCACAGCGGCCCGGTCGCGCAGCATGAAGCGCCCCTCGCGGCTCAAGGCGGCGATCATGGCGCGAGCCTGCGCGCAGCGTAAACGACCAGCGCCGCCAGCGCCGCCAGCCAGCCTGCCAGCAGCGTCAGCGGCCCGAAGGCGCGTGCGAAGCGTTCGGCCGGTGGATCGGGTGCGAAGCGGAACCTGTCGAGCACAGCCCAAGCCTGTGCATTCACACGCGTGCGAGCCTCGGCTTCGGGGTCGACCGAACGGCGCGCGTCATCGATGTAAGACAGCTTGGTGGCGTGCATTTCATTGAGCGCCTGCACGAAGCCGAACCGCACACTTTCGGTCTCACGCAGAAAACGATGATGGGTGGCCAGGTCTGTCCCTGCCAGCGCGCGCGAGGCTGCGCCGACAGCCAGCGTCGGCGAGGCGAGCGCAAATCGTCCAAACACCTCGGACTGGCGCGCTTCGGATTGCATCCGGCGTTCGGCAAATTCGTTGAGCAGACCGGTCAGCTTTTCCTCCGAATAGCTGGCCACCACCCCGCGGAAATTGATGGGCAGTTCTTCGACGCTCTCCACGCCATATTGATCAAGCAGGTCCTGTTTCAATTGTTCGAACGCCGGATCGCTTGCATTATGGCCATCGCCCAGCTTGCGCTCTTGGGAAAGCATCACCAGATCGCTCTCGATCTTGCCCGGTGCATCCACCAGTGCGCTTGCTGCATTAATGCCAAGGCGCGGCACCACCAGCACCATCGCAAGCCAGCACGCTGTCAGCACGCCGAGCGCCGCCGACCGCGAGCGCACCAGCGTCGAGACCGCCAGCACCAGCGCAGCCCACACCATCAGATACAGACCATAGCCCGCCACCAGCGCAATCGCCGGGCCCGCCGCTTCGCCTGCGGCGACGCCGTAGGCAGCCATCAGCGCCAGTGGCAGCATGAACAGCGCCACCACGCCTAACAGCGCCAGCGCCTTGCCGCCTGCCAGTGCCAGGGCGCTTTGCCCCTGTGCCAGCAAAACGCCAAGCGTGCCGCTTTCGCGTTCACGCAGCACCACGCCGTGGCCGATGATGATGAGCAGCAAGGGCAGCAACAATTGATACAGCGCTGCCGGGTTAAGCGCAGCAAAGCCGCCCATGTTGGCCGATGCCTTGGCATCAGCGAACATCGCAGTGTTTTGGCGGTGGCCTTCGAGGAAGATCGACTGGCCAGTGACCATATCCACGCCCGGATCAAACACGCTGAGCGGTGGCGGCAGACGAAAGGCGTAATGACCATAATGCACCATTCGGTGCGGGTGGCGATCAGGCTGCGCAAAGAACGCGGCTTCGGCGGCTTCTTGCTGCGCGGCGCGCTGTTTGGCCTGAGTGGTAAGCCGCTCCATCGTCAGCGCGCCCGTCGCTGCAATCAGCACCGCCACAATCAGTGCAGCCGCCACCACCATGCGCGAGCGCAGCCACAGACGCCATTCTTCATGCGCAATCCTGATCGCGGTGCTCATGTTGCAGTGCGCCCGGCAAAGGCAGCGTGGACGAGTTCGGTGTCAATCCGGCCGTCTGCGCCGGTTGCAAAACTGCCCACCAGCCTGCCACCGCGCAACAGGCCGACGCGGTCTGCCACCTGACATGCGCCGTAGACGTCATGGGTGACCATCAGGATAGTGCGCCCTTCATGGGCAAGCGATTTCACCATGGTGTGAAATTCATCAATCGCCACCGGATCAAGCCCCGAGGTCGGCTCATCAAGCAGGAGGATCGGCGTATCGCGTAAAAGCGCCAGCGCAATCGCGGTG
>MEDW01000115.1 GCA_001724215.1 Erythrobacter sp. SCN 62-14
AGCAACTCGTCCAGCACTTCGTTGGAAATCGTCATCGTCCTTGCTCCTCTCAGGAAGTATGGACCAGATCACCGATACACAGAAAACCGGACACTCTCCGATTACGCCGCCAACATCGCAGGCGATGTCGCTTATATGCTTACCGGCGAGTGATCAGTAATTCCACTGCGCCTGTACGCGCAGCAATTGGCCTTCGGCCTGACCAAAGCGGCGTTCATCCGCTTCTTTGCGCGAAGCCCAGCCATAGGTGAGCGTGATTTCCAGCGGCGGGGTCGGCAGGAATTCAAGGCCCAGTTCAAGCTCCTCGGTCTCAAGCCGCGGCGCATTGATCGCGGCCTTGAAACCGCCACGATAATATTGCCACCGCGCAAAGGGATAGAACGGGCCAACCGGCGATTGCCGCACCCGGCCCATCGCCTGCACATAGCCGCCCTGCAAGGGACGCTCCTCGATGCGACCAGTGGCGACATCAAATTCCGGCCCGGTGCCCCAATTCCATTCCGCCTGCAGGCCGATTGGCTGGGGGTAGAGGATCGCGTGCACCGCAGTGCGATTATCGGCAAAGCTCACGGGACTTATCCCGCCGCTGCGCAATTCCGGGCTCACCCGGTTGCGTATCATCGAGCCGCCGATCTCGAACACCTGACCATCAAGCCCCAACCCGCCCAGTTCAAACGGCCAGGTCGCCAGCGCCACTGTCATCACGCTGTCGTTGCGTTCCGTGCGATTGAGCCCCTGCCCGTTGAACACCCCCAGCCCGAAGGCACCATAATTGCCAAACAGCTTTTGCCCATCCTTGGCCAGCCGATCCCAGATGCGGCGCACCGGATCCGGAGTGTAATAGGCGACAATCCCAAGATCGCGCTCTCCGGGTGCGGCTGAATTGATCGCATCGGTCCGGTCAAGCGCCAAGCGGTTGGACGAGGACTGCATATTCTCCCAGCCATAGGGCACCTTGGACTGACCGAGCCTGACCCGGAAGCTCTTGTCACCGGTCGGAAAGACATCGGCATAGGCATCGCGCAACTGGCCAAAGCCCTCGCGCCGTTCGCCTGCGGATTGATTGGAAACGGCGGTGGCAAAATCAGGCTGGAGATACAGCGAGACATAATCATTCAGGTCGCCCTGAAGAATCAGGCGCACCCGGCGAAAGCTGAAATTACTTTGATCGCGAACATCACCATCGCCGATCGTGCGCAGCCGTGAAATCCCCTCCGGGGCATTGGCCGGGCCGGTCACGATCTGGTTCATCCGCATCTGGGTGTAACCGCGCAGCACCAGTTTTTCATACCATGGCTTATCCGCGCGCGCGGGCACCAAAACCTCGGGTGGCTCTCCGAGCTGAGCGCGGCGCTGCAGCAGGGGTGGTTCAGATGCAGGCGTGCTGCTGGCGGCAAGCTGCACCGGCGCAGCTTCCCCGTTTGGCACGGCTTCGGGCGCGGTGCTTGCCATTGCAGGTGCTTCGGCAGACGCTGTGTCGCGGTGGCTCTGTGCGCCCTGCAAGGCTGCGACCATCGCTTTGAGTTCATCAATCTGTCGCTGCAAATCCGCGATTGTAGCCGCCTGATCACCCGGCACAGGGGCAGCCGGTGTTTGGCCCAAGACAGGCGCGCTTACGCTGGCCAACAAGCCTGCGACAATCAGTCTGCCAATCGGATGGCGGGAAAAGGATGACATGCCACGCGCGCCTTTGCAGCGGTGCAGCCAATCTACCCCGCGCCGCGCGCTTATGTCCGTTTCATGTCACTACCATGACATTTACGACCAAAACATAAAACCTCTGGATTGCGCCTGCGAGCAGCTATTGGATTCATCACAGCGCAGCCTTTGCGAACAACTTGCCCCGCTCAGCGATCCTCACCGCTGCTTTTGGGCATATCAAACAAGGCTTCATCAATGGGCTCACCCACACGCATCTCGCGCCAGAACACGGTGTTGTTCTTCACCCCATCATAGAACAGCGTGACTTGGCGTGCCTGCACCCAGCCGCTTTCGAGCCGGATGAAGTCGTCATAGTGCCGCTCGTGCCAGCCGCGCGGACTGCGGAATGCCATGTAACGGATGAAGCGGCTTTCGCGGTCAAAGCCGAACAGGGTGGCTTGGCCTTGCGGGTCGATCACCCGCACCAAATCGATCATCCCCCCATTGAACTCGCGCGGCGGGGCGTGCTCAAGAATAAAGCCCTCCTGCAAAGCTGAACGGATGATGCCGAAGCCGAAATTGCTCGCCCAGAAGGCATCGGCCTCAGCTTTGGGCACAAGTCCGCGTTCGTTCCAGGTCACATCGCCGTTGTAGCCAACTTCGAACAGCAGGCGCGCACCGCTTTTGGCAGTGATCCGCACCTTGCCATCCGCGCCATGGGCGCTGGTGCGGCCCTCGTCCATCATGCGCCACATGCGGTAATCATCGGCCGTGGAGCGCGGCGTGGTGCTATCGGGCGCGTAGAAGGTCGCGCTGCCTGCGAGATAGAGCGTCTCGGGATTGAGCCAGATCTCCCCGCCATGCGCGGCAATGCCTGCCTCGATGATCGCGCGCGGGGATGGTTCCTCGGCGCTGGCAAACTGCGCCAGCAGCAGAGCGAGGAGTGCGGCGAGGTGGCGGATCAGGTGCGGCATGGGGCGGGCTTTCGGGATATGGACAGCGGGATGATGCTGCGCTGACCAAATTTGTCCAGACATCTTTTCGCAAGGCCCCCGGTCATATAGGCTTTGTCCCCATGAGACAGCTCGCACTCGCCGCCCTTGCCCTCGCCGCGCCTGCCGCAGCACAGCTGCCGCCGGGCATCTGGAGCACGGTGGAAGATGTCGCTTTCGCCGCCGAAGAAGGCCGCGTGAGCAGCGAGGAGGTGTTCCTCGAAGTGCGCGAGGACGGCAGCTGGCGGCGGATCGATGCCTTTGGCGCTGGCCAATCGGAGTGGGCAAACGGCGCGATTCCCCAGCTTGCCGCTGCGCCCCAAAGCCATTCGGGCTGGATGCTGGGGGCGAGCGAATTGCGACGGGCGACGCGCTTTTCCTGCTGGGTCTCGGCGCGCAAATTTGCCGGTCAGCCCGATGGGAGCCCGGCATGGACTTTCAGCAAGGCCGAGACTTTCGATCAGGGCGGGCGGATCGCCTTTCCGGGCAAGGGCGAAGCGCCCGATTTTGCCATCCGCCTGCGCAATGTGACATGGGCAAAGGGGAGCACCAACAAGCCCTCGCTGGTGCTCTATATCCACAAGCACGACCCCACACGCGCGGAGAGCTATGCCTGGGCCTCGCCCGATGCGAGCCTGATCGGCATCAACTTGCGGTGGATGCAGGGCAGCTGTTCGCGCCTTTAGTTTAGCCCCCTTCTCTGAGCCAAGTCGCCCCGCCGACCCACTCGCCCGCCACGGCCGCAAATTCATGCACCCGCACCTCACGCCACAGGCCTGCAAGGAAATAGGGATCATCCGCGAGCCGCGCCCGCGCCGCAGCCTCATCCGCGCCCCTGATCACCAGAACCGAGCCGACCGGCACGCCATCGCTCTTGAGCGGGCCTGCCACGGCATAATCTTCCATATGCGCCGCCACATAAGCAAGGTGCGCGTCGCGGTGTTCCAGCCGCAGGCGTGCGCCGTCATCGCCATCAAGGCAGTGGAACAGGAACAGCGTCACCCGCCCACCTCGACACATTCTATGAGCTCGCCCGCCGCCCCGATCGCAGTCGCAGCGCGCCGCCCTTCGTAAAGCGCGCCTGCGCGCAGTGCTGGCGGGGTGAGCCACTGCGCGCTGCACGCATCGAGATCGCGCA
Source organism: Erythrobacter sp. SCN 62-14 (assembly GCA_001724215.1). Classification (GTDB taxonomy): domain Bacteria; phylum Pseudomonadota; class Alphaproteobacteria; order Sphingomonadales; family Sphingomonadaceae; genus Erythrobacter. The sequence goes on from MEDW01000115.1 coordinate 3,772, forward strand.
CCGCCAGGCTGACGAGCGCATTGCCCGGCGGCAACATCCCTTCATGCCGCGCGCGCGAAGTGGCAGCGGCGGGGTAATCATCCACCTCGACAATTGGCATCCGCTGATGCTGCACCATGGTGAGCGTGGTGAGCGTATCGGCAGCGAGGTCAAAGGCCTTGCTGATCATCGAATAGGGGATTGTGTAATCGGCCCCGCGCGCAAGGCCGAGCTTTTGCGTGTACCAGGCAACGCTGGCTTCGCGATCGGGCGTTGCCAGCACCACAATGAAAATCCGATCAACCGGTGCATGGGCCGCCGGCAGATCAGTTTCGGCCATATTATCAAGCACCTGATTGAGATAGATCATCTCGCCCCCCGGCCCCAACGCCTGCATCGGGATAAAGGCAGGCTTAATGTTTTCAAGCACCTTGGGCGGGCCGACGATGGTGAACAGGTCAGGCGGCAGGGCCTCGGGCCAATGCCACACGTCCTCGACAGTGGTTTCAAACGCTGCCCAGCCATAGGTGGTGGTGGGCTTGAACGCAGGATGCGCGGGCTGCTGGACCAGCCGGAACCAGCACGGCGCGCCGCTTGCCGGGCGCAGCGCCGCATAGGACGCGCCTGCATTGGCCGGGCACCCCCAACTGGCGGCGAGATCGGCGGGCAGCGCGCCTTGTTCCACCAGTTCAAGCTTAAGCACATCGCGATAGGCCGTTATCGCCCGCGCCAGATCGGGCACGCTCGAAAGCCCGCCTAGAATCGTTCCATGGGGAATGCTCATGCCCCGAACTCCGGCTTGCGTTTCTCAACAAAGGCGGTGGTGCCTTCGAGGAAATCAGCGCCCTCGAACGCCGCTGCGAAGGCGGCCAGTGTTGCCGCATCATCCTCGACCTGCCCATCGAGCACGCGGCGGATAAAGCCCTTGGTCTCGCGGATAGAATGGGGGCTCGCTGCCAGAATATCGGCAATCCACGCATCGGGGCGATCGGCAAGCTGTTCGACAAGGCCGATCCGCACCGCCTCCTCGGCATCGAGCAGGCTACCGGTGTAAAGAATGCGCTTGGCCTGCCCCGGCCCGACCAGATCGACCAGCAGCTTCACATCATGCAGCGGATAGCCAAGGCCGAGCTTGGCAGGCGTGATCCCAAAGCGCGCCGCGCCCGTCGCCACCCGCAGATCGCAGGCGAGCGCCAGCCCGCAGCCGCCGCCGATGCAATCGCCCTCGATAAAGGCCATCGTCGGCAGCGGCAGGCGGGCCAGTTCATACTGCACGCGGTTGATCGCCGCCTGATTGGCCGCGCGCCAGACGGCATCATCCTTGTTCGCGAGCAGCTCGGCAATATCCGCGCCGGCGCAGAACGCTCCGCCGCTTGCCGCCGAACGCACCACCAAAAGCCGCACCGCCGGATTGCCCGCCGCCTCAGCCAGCAAAGCGGGCGCAGCCTGCCACATCGCCATGTTGAAAGCATTGCGCTTATCCGCGCGGTCAATCAGCAGGGTGGCAACCGCGCCTTCAATCGTCAGCCGCAAACTCATGCCGGATGACTTGCCATGAAGTGATCGGCAATCGCCTTGCGCGTCGTCACCCACACGCCCTCGTGCGCGCGGACATGGCGGAAAAACTCCTCCAGCGCCCAGATGCGCCCCGGACGCCCGATAATACGCAGATGCAGCCCAAGGCTCATCATCTTCGGGCTCCCCTCCTCGCCCTCGCGATAAACCTGATCAAAATTCGCCTTGGCATAATCAAGCCACTGGTGCGGGGTGAGCGCGGGATCGGTCCACATCTTCATGTCATTATTATCAAGCTGATAGGGCACGATGCACATGGGCCTATCCGGAATGGTCTCGCGATCCCAGAACGGCACGTCGCCGCTGTAATCATCCATGTGATAGGTAAAGCCCTCCTCGCTCAAAAGCCGCCGCGTGTTGTCGGTAAGCAGATAGCGCGACAGCCAGCCATAGGGTCGCACGCCGCAGGTCGCCTCGATGCTGGCAACCGCGCGGCGGATGAAGGCGCGCTCTTCGTCTTCGCTCATCTTGAACTGGTGGACCCAGCGCCACCCGTGGCTGACAGGCTCATGGCCAAGCTCGCGGATCGCAGCGGCGATTTCGGGGTGGTTTTCGAGGCTCATCGCCGCGACAGTCCAACTGGCCATGATGTCATAGCGTTTCAGCAGTTTGACGATGCGCGGCGCACCCGCTTTGACGCCATAAAGATAATTGGATTCGTTGGAATAGTTGCGGATTTTCGACTTCACGAAAACGCCCAGCTCGTCGACCGGCTCCATCCCCCGGTCGCCGCGCGCGATGGTCATCTCGCTGCCTTCCTCGACATTGACGACGACCGAAAGCGCCATCTTCGCTCCGTCCGGCCAATCGATGCGTTCTTCTTTCATAATGTTTCCTCGCTAACGCTCGAACTTCGCCAAGCCACCCGCGCCCTCCACCTTTCCACCCTGATGATAACCCGGTAGGCTCCGGCTGGAAGGGTGGAGGCTGCGGGTGGCCGGGCACACCAAACCTAATGCATCTC
>MEDW01000116.1 GCA_001724215.1 Erythrobacter sp. SCN 62-14
AGATTGAACCGCCCTGTCGGCCCAGTCGCGAATGGTGTTCGGCGCAACGACGAAGGCAAGGAAATAGGGCAGAAGCGCGAGCGCGATGATGCCGCCAACGGCAGCGGCGAGAACGATGGTAAGCAGCCGGCACGACTTCCACATTGTTCTGCCCACGGCCACGAGTTGTCAGAGCAAATGGATTTCCGTTTATGCCTCTCGACGCTATGTGAGAGCCACTTAGGAGTTCGTTGCGCATTGTCACACTCGATCACAAGTCATTGGACATGGTGACGGCGAGATTAATGCCAATCTCAGGATCGTACGGCGGTGCGCGGAACGCACCGGCTCGGCCGCGGAAGTCAAAAGAAGATTAGCTTGGGCGTTCCCGAGACCTTGATCTCGCTTGATTGCCGTTCGGTTGCTTCAACTCGCGGAGCACGCCGAAGGTGGGCGCGCCGAAGCCGTTGGCCCAGACGTGCGTCTGGCGGTCATGCAGGGCAAGCTGAGCTCTTTCGCCGAATTGGTTTGCATTGTGTAGCCGTTGTCGCGCGGGCGTGGCCGCCGCTACGGCATCGATCATAAGCGGCAATACCAGATGGGCCGTTGATGACGCGCGATCAGCATTTGATCATGCCTAGGAGGAAGCAGAACGCGCGGCCGGTCGGCCGCGCTTCCACGCCCGCTATCGTCAGTACGGAAAATGATCCAGGCTGCCTAGTGGTGGCGCTGCATCGCATGAGAAATGCGCGCCTGACCACATTGGCGCTCGATGCCCAAATTATTTTGCAAGCTTACAATGGGTTTGCCCGCCGTATTGCGCCCCTTCGGTCCAGCAGCCCGTACGACGGCAGGTAGAAAGCTTGGGTGAGCAGTGATCGGCCGTGCACTTTGCCTTGGATTCGCCTTTGGGGTTGTTTGCACAGCGCGCCGAGCATTGGTTGAAGAAGCCCCGGCATGATGACTGCGCCGCAGCGGTGTCGAGCGCTGCAGTGCCAAGAAGGAACCCAAGAAGGAACAGAAGACATCCACAGCAGGCAACAACTTTTCTCATCCCGATCCTCCGACGCCCGTTGCGGGCTTAAGATGTTTTTGGCTGCGGGAGTCGCATCCCGGTGACGGCAATGAGCGATGCTCGCCCGAACGCCTGCTGGTCAGGGAGGCCTGGGAGATTGATGGCAATGCGTTCAGAAGCCCCCGCAGCCCTGGTCATACTTGCCGTCACCGGAACCAGTTTGGCCCCCGCAGGATACGGCCTACGGACACGGTCGGCACATCGCAACGGTGATGTGCTGATCCTTGCTGAAGGTGTTCTGAAATTGCTATTGTCGCATGGGGTTACTGGTGATGGATGAAATTGCGATGGGGGCATTGCGCTTTGACGCTTTCACCTTGGAGCTGTCGGATGAGCCGCAACTGAAGCGGAAAGGTGAGCCCATCACCCTCCGGCCGCAGTGCCTGAAGGTGCTTGCTTATCTGGCGCGGCATCCTGGCAAGGTGATCTCGAACGCTGATCTCATAGAGTCCTGTTGGGAAAATCCCAAACAGACGAACGTCAATTCTGTTGCCCAGTGCATCAGGGAAATCCGCGAGGCGTTGGGGCAGACGAACCACGCCGTCATCCGCACGGTTCCCCGGCGAGGCTATCTGTTCGCGGCTTCAGTGGTGGCGGCCCCGGACATGCAGTCCGATGACGCTCATTCGAATAGTGTGATCGGCAAGCCATTTGCGTACGCACAGCCAGCCACAGGCGTGGCGCGACGGATCAGCGAGATTAGTCAGAGATGGCTGGCATTCGCAGCCGGGGCGATGGCTGTGATCGGCGTGGTGGGCTGGCTGGTCTGGGAATGGTCGGGGCGATCGGCGGAGCCCACTATGATGGCAATGCCATCGATCGTGATGACACCCGTGAAGGCGTCGGGCGCTGATGCTGATAAGCTGGTGGCGGGGCTTGTGGACGAGGTCGGCACGGGTATCTGGCGTGCACCGCGTGGCTTCAAGCCCGATATCCGACATGCCGATATTCTCGAGCTTGCACGAGGGAGGCAAAGCCGAGCTGATGAAGCGCGCTATATCGTCAAGACCAGTGCCGCCCTTGATGGCTCTACGATCCATCTCAACGTCCAGCTTGTCGATGCGGGGCTGGCTCGACAGGTTTGGGTGGGAACGTTCGATTATTCGTCCATCGAGTCTGGAGAGCGGCCCCGCACGGCCGCGCGCGTGGGGCGAAGCCTGGTGGCGGAGATCCTCCGCGCCGAGGTGCAGCGCCCGCTACCGGCCAAGCCCGGGGCTCCCCACTGGACCATGCTCGGCCGCTGGCTGATGAACAATGAGCGCAGCGCGCAAACGAATGCGCAAGCGATCGATTTGTTCGAGAAAGCGATTCGGGCGGAGCCCGACTATGTCGTCGGCCTGGTCAATTATACGCGCGCGATGACAGACCACATTCTGAATGGCTGGGCACCCAAGGCCGAGCGGATGGAGCGGATCACAAAGGCCGAGGCCGCTATCAATCGCGCAATCAAGCTCGAGCCCGACAATGCCGGCGCTTATCTCAGTCGCGGGGGTCTCCTGCGCGCACGTGGTGACTTTGCCCAAGCGATCGTCGCGTTCGAGAAGGCCCTGGAGCACGATCCGTACTTTGCAAACGCCCATGCCGAGTTGGGCCGCACCAAGATCGACGTGGGATTGGCCGAGCAAACGGAAGGGCATATCAAAGCCGCCATTGCGTTGAGCCCGACGGATTTCGCGCTCTACATCTGGTGCTATTGGGCGGGTCTTGGCACGCTGCATATGGGTGACCATGGCGCTGCGCTGACTTGGCTACAGCGATCACTTGAGGCCAATCGCGCCTACGACAACACGTTGCGGCTGATGGCGATCGCTTACGCTTACGCAGGCGATGAGAGCGAAGGCCAACGCAGAATGCAGGAATTCCTGAAGCTCCGGCCGGGCTTCACGCTGGCGCGCTGGAAGCAGGAGAACACGACACGTATTCAGATTGTGGGTGAGCAGCGAGCCCAAATGGTAGGAGCAATGCAAAGGCTTGGCGTTCCGGAAGCAGAACGGAGAGAAGCCGCAGGTCGCTGATCGAGGGTTTCTCGATAGCGCCGCACGCCCAGGACAAAGAGGTGCGCGGCTCGGCCGCCAACAGCTTGCGCCATCTGAACAGAAGGTTGGCCGCCACGCCACGCCGGCAGATCAGTGAATTCCACTGCTCAAGCCTCGATCGTTTCCTTGACGCCGGACTTCTTGATCTGTGTGAGCGAAGGATGGCCGCCGCGCTCGCAAATGAGGACGTCAATCTCCCGACAAGAGCAGACTTCGACACGGCTGATTTGGCCGAGCTTGCTGCGATCGGCCAGCAAGATGACGCGGTTTGCGTTCTCGATCATTGCGCGCGCGACTTCTGCCTCCTGGAGGTGATAGCTCGTCGCGCCATGCTTGGGGTGAAGCCCCACCGGCGATACGAATGCCATATCGGGGCGAAAGCGATTGATCTGGCCGATAGTAAGTTCGCCATGAATGCCGGGGAAGTCGCCGCCTACTCTTCCACCGAGCAAGATGACCTCCGCGGTGGGCTGCGCTTCGCGAACAATCCTTACAACGTCCATCGAGTTGGTGATGACGTTCACGTGCGGGATGTTCGAAAAGGCAGCGGCGAAGGCCATTGTCGTCGTCCCGGCATCGATGAAACAGGATGCGCCGGGCGCCATGAGACGCGCTGCAGCGCGCGCGATACGCTGCTTCGCTTCCGCATTGTGGCGACGGCGCTCATTAAAGGGGGCCTCTCCCGCGATCTGCACGGCGAGAGCGCCGCCGTGAACGCGCCGGATCCGTCCGGCCGCCTCAAGCTTCAAAAGATCCCGGCGCACGGTTTCGCGCGATACCTTGAGCATCTCGGCAAGCCGCTCTGTTTCCAACCGCCCATCGGCGAAGGACAACAGCCGGAGAATGTGATTTTCGCGATCACCCGACCACATCGTGCTTTCCTATTTGGATGGAGCGACTAGGCCCATTCGATTTCTCTGTGGCCTCCGCAAATTGCAGCATCTACCTGGCTGAACGGCTTCGGAACAAGCCCACAGGCGCATCGGCTTTCACAGTGATCCTGCTCGCTTGGGCTCGAGCGGCCTACCTAGCATGGATGTGGAATCATGTGCAGAATTGCAATGTCGAGCAAGCGCCTTGGCAGCGCAGCCTCTGGAAGTGGGCGCCAGATCATCAGGCGAGCTATCGCATCCTGGCATGGGGAAAGTTGTCACTCGCCCTTCAAACGAGTGCGATCAACGAACGTCAGCCATCACAGTGAATGAGCGTCATGCAATCACGCAAACGTCTGTCATTATTGATTTAAATGGTGAATTTCTCATCTTCTTGCGCTTGAGCGAGGCACGCTCGCGGAGACGCCAACGCTATCTGATCAGAGCAACCGGCTCAGCCGCAGTCGTCACATCCTGTTCATGGAAAGGCCATAGGTCCGGAGGCTCACGATAACTGAGAGCGGAGAAGGGGATCTGGCAATGAGACGTATTCTTGGAGTTTTGTGCATTTTGGCGGCTACGGGCTTGGCGATGCCGGCCGATGCTCAGCCGGTATCGCAAGAGCGGCTGAATTCCATTGTGTCGATGACGCCAGAGCAGATGGCAACGACTGGCGCGTGGACCAAATCGGCTCATGAACGCGTCATGGCGCATATCAACAGCATCAAGGACGTGAAGATCCGCGAGCTGGTTCTCGATATGGTGGTGAAGCCCGAAAGCAAGGTCTACAACGCGAAAGCGAACCAGTCCTTCCTGGCTTCTCCGGCTGCTGGCGGCAAGGGGCATCACTACTATCCGGGCGGTCTTCCGGTGCACGTCGCGGAGTGGCTCGATGTTGCGATGGCCTGGGCCGACACCTACGAAAAGGTCTACCGTGTCGAGAAGGTCGATCGCGATCTCGTCATCGCAGCGCTCGTTCTGCACGACTGGGCCAAGGTCTGGTACGAGTGGAATGCCGAGACGGGGCTCGTCACCAAGCCGCAATGGTACCCTCAGGCCTGGGGTGGCGAGCGCGGCAAGGCCAAATGGAAATGGATGGGTGAACACGGCGCGGTCGTCTACGCCGAGCTGATGAAGCGTGGCGCGCCGGAATCCCTGATCATTGCAACGGCGGCCTCGCACTTCGATCCGCACTGGGATCTCGAAAAGGATGGTGAAGGCCTGAACGCGGCGCTCGCAGAAGCTGCCAAGATCGTCAACATGCCGCCGATCGTTGTGCAGCCAGGCAAGCAGATGGCGGAATGGTGGCTGGTGACCTACACCGACGGTGCGTGGTCGTTCTCCCACTACATTGCCGGCCTGACAGCACTGAAAGCCATCGAGGAAGTCGCCGTGGAGCTCGGCCTCAAGGCCGGCTCGCTGGATGCCAGCAAACTGTCGGGTTTCGTCCTGTCGCGGGTTTCCGACTTCCGCATCTACGAAGTCTATCAGAAGGCAGGCTTCGATATGGCGGCTGCCAAGAAGTTCATCCTGGAAGTCATCCAGGACTCCTCAAAGTATGAAGTGAAGAACTGAAGTCAGCATTGATCGCTGCCGCTTGCATTGAGCGGCAGCGATCTTCTCAAAGTAGGCGGAAGACAGGATTGCGCTATGGGTTGGTCGAGAATTCGAATCCTTGCTGTCTGCGGAGCAGCAGCGGCGCAGCTCATCGCGTCAGGACCCGTCGAGGCGAAAGACGAGCAAATCTTCCAGCTCAACATCAAGGGCAACGGCGTGCCCAGCCATCAGCGCACGATCCGTGTGACAAGGGGCGATGCTGCCAGTATCGAGGCGCAAGCGGACCGTCCGATTGTGCTGCACGTTCATGGCCTGAAGATTGAGCTTGAGGTGAAGCCCGGGGTACCGACGCGGGTGCGCATACCGACACGCGCGACCGGACGGTTCCGCGTCGAGCTGCATGAGCGAGGTGCCGCAGCCAAGGCTGATCACCATGGCGCCCCATTGGCGTTCGTGGAAATCATGCCGAAATGAGTGCCTCGCGTGAGCTGATACGACTAACCGCACTGCTGGGCTTGCTGTCTTTTGCACTGGCGACACCTTCAGCCGCGCACGCCATTGCCGAGCGTTATGATCTACCGGTGCCGCTGGGATTCTACGTCTTCGGCGCAGTCGCTGTCGTCGCGGTAACATTTCTCGTCACTGCGGTCTTCTTGTATGCGGGGCCCCATCAGAGTCTCGCGCGTCCTGTGCTGCCGGCCAACTGGGCGACACTCAACCGCGCTCTCATTGGTGGCTCGAGCACCGCGCTCCAGCTCGTGGGTGCTCTGGCGCTCGTGGCCGTTGTCTTGACGGGCCTGTTTGGCAATCAGTATCCAGCGCGCAACCTCGCTCCGACGCTCGTTTGGATTGTCTGGTGGTGCGCGCTCAGTATCTTCGTAGCCTGCGTCGGCAACGTCTGGCCTGCAATGAACCCGTGGCGAACAATATACTTGGCTGTCGCAAGGGGCGTAGGTTCTACAAACGATACGTGTGGCGTTCGCGCCTATCCGGGATGCGCAGCGGAGTGGCCTGCCGTCGTTCTGTTGCTGATCTTCGTCTGGATCGAGTTGATCTCGCCTTTTAGCTCATCACCCATGGCACTCGCTCTGCTTGCAATCGTCTATTCGGCGATCACGTTCGCGGGAATGCACTTTTACGGAGCCCAGACTTGGCTTCGGCGCGGCGAAGTCTTCTCTCTCGTTTTTGGCGTGCTTGCGAGCTTTGCGCCGCTCGGCGTTTCCAAGATGAAGCCAAGTGACACAAGCGGGGACGCGACAGCGTCCGAACCTGGAAGACTGGTCTGGCGTTCGTGGTCCGCCACATTGCTGGACGGCTTCCAGCACCATTCGCTAGCCATGGTCTCTCTGGTGCTGTTGCTCCTATCGTCCGTCCTGTTCGACGGGCTTCTGGGAACAGGCCTATGGCGCTCGATTGAGCCATTGCTGCCCTCAGATCGAGCCGGCCTCATCGCCAGCACTTGTGGATTGATCGGGACCTGGGGCGTCTTTCTCGCTGCGTATCTTCTGACAGCCGCAGCTATGAGCCGGATACTCGGTGGCTCCTCCACGACGCTCGGTGTCGCAAGTCGGTATCTTCTCACCCTGGTTCCGATAGCCGTCGGCTACAATATCGCACACAACTATTCGTATA
>MEDW01000117.1 GCA_001724215.1 Erythrobacter sp. SCN 62-14
CGGTGACCGCGCCCGGATCAAGCACCGCAGCACGAAATGCTGGCCCAAGCGCGCGACCACGCAGCGGCTCGGCATCTGTGGGCAGTTTGGCGTGCCAGCGCGCGAGGATGGCCTTGGCGGCCTCGTCCTGCGGCACGGCGCCGAGCCGTTCGAGGCGTTGCGCAGCTTGCTCAAGCGCGGCGTCATTGTCGGTGCGTTCGGCATCGGCAGCCTGCGCCAACGCTTCGGCGATACGCTCGGCCCGGCCCGGCAGGCTTGATTGCGCAGGCGCCGAAGCGGTCAAGGAGCCTGCAGCCGGCGACACAGCGGCACATCCGCCCATCACCAGACAGGCCAATGACAGCACAGCCCAGCCCGGCTTCATGATGCAGGCGCAATGCGAAACACCGCGCCTCCCATGTCTCTGGCCGTTGCCCCGGCCACCGCCCCGGCGTCGCCCTCCTCCAAGCTCAGCACCAATCCGTGCCGTTCGGCAATCGCCTGCGCCAGGGCAAGCCCCAACCCACTGCCCGAAGTTTCCTCGCCGCGACCACGCCCGCGATAGAAGCGGTCGAAGATCCGAGCGCGATCTTGCGGGGCGATGCCGGGGCCATCATCTGCGATCACCAGCACGGGCCCTGGCTCCAGCGTGACGGCGATCCGGCCGCCTGCTGGCACATATTTGAGCGCGTTATCGAGCATGTTCGTCACCAGTCTGCTCAATTGCCTGACATCCCCCACGATCCCGACATCGGGTGCGACATTCCAGCGCAGTTCAAGCCCCGCTTCCTCGGCGCTGCCTGCGTAAAGTTCGCACATTCCTGTCACCAGCGCGCTCAAATCAACCGGGGCAAGCCCGCTGCTATCGCCTCGATTGGCCTTGCTTGCGGCAATATCGAGGAGCGATTCAAGCGTCTGGACGATCCGCCGGATTTCGCCGCGCGCCTCAGCAAGGCGTTCGGCAATGCGCGGCTCGGGCCGTTCGGCCAGCGCTTTGACCAGCCGGTTATCAAGATGCGACAACGGCGTGCGGATTTCGTGCGCGAGCTGTTCTGAAGTGTCCTTATAGGCAGCAAGCAAGTCATTGACGCGCGCCAGCGCTGCTGCACTATGGGCCGCAAGCTCATCGATCTCATCGCTGGGCGCGGTGCCTGCAGCCATCAGCGTGGCGGCCCCCTGCGGCTCGCGGAAAGCCAGATTGATCTGATCGATGCGGCGCTCCAGCCGCCGCGCTGCCAGCTTTCCGAGCAACGCCACCAAAGCGACAAACACCGTGCCGCCGGCGGTAAACACCAGCGCCAGGCTGGACAGCACGGGCGCTTCGAGAGCAGTGCGGCGTGCCACCACCAGTGACAGACCGGGCGCCAGCTGCACCGCGCGGGCAAAAGCGTGCGATTCCCGGTCCAACGCGATCACTCCGCTTTGCGAGGTTGCAGGATCAAGCGGCGGCATCGCGGCCAGATCGCCGGCAATCACCTTTCCGTCTGCATCGACCAGGAGATAATGGGACGCGCTGCCATCCATCGGGATGAGCGCCAGGCGATCAGCGATGCGCGCGGCGAGTTCGGCCTCGCCGCCGCTGGCGTAGATATCGGCAAGGCCCGCAATATCGACATCGACTTCGGCCGCAGCCGCGTCCTGCAAGGTCGCGCTCACCGCCTCGCGGGCAAGCCACCACAGGCCCGCCAGCAGCACCAGCGAGAGAATGATCGCAGCCGCCACCAACCGCGAGAAGATCGAACGCTGCGCCCTGATCACGGCCTCCCGTCAAGCAGGCGATAGCCCGAACCGAAGATCGTCTCGAGTGCGGGGCGATCGAACCCGTCCTCCAGCTTGCGCCGCAGCCGGCCGATATTGACATCAACAACATTGGTCTGGGGATCGAAATCCATCTTCCAGACATGGCGCAGCAGCATTTCGCGGGTCACGACTTCGCCGGCGTTCTCCATGAAATAGCGGAACAGTTCGAACTCCTTGGGGCTCAATGGCAGATGGCGGTTGTCACGAAAGGCGGTGCGCGCCTTCACATGACATTCAAATGCGCCATAGAGAATCACCGCGGAATGTTCGCGCCCGCTTGCGCGGCGATGCAGCGCCTTGAGGCGGGCGATCAATTCTTCAGGCTCGAACGGCTTGGCAAGATAATCATCCGCCCCGCCATCGAGCCCGTCGGCGCGATCACTGCTGCGGCCCAAGGCGGAAAGAATAAGGATCGGCGTTCCAATGCCCCCCTCGCGCAGGCGGCGAGTGATGGTAAGCCCGTCAAGATCGCCCAGCATCCGGTCAAGGATGATGACATCAAAGGGCTCCATTCCCGCACGCAGCAAGGCAGCGCTGCCGGTGTCTTCCCACACCAGCACATCGCCGCTTGCATCAAGGATCTCCCCCACCACAGCGGCCGAGCGCGGATCATCCTCGACATACAGGATTCTCATAGCGTGTGGTTCCCCCCGGATAAGAAAGCTGCCACCGCCAACGCCAAGGCGCAAGCGGCGGCAGAGTTTTGACGGGTGGGTCGCATCCCCGTCGGTTCTGGGTCAGTTGAGGCTTTCGACCGAAATCCAGCCGGTCGTCCCGAAATTGTCCTTGGCCTCAATGAACAGGCCTTCGCGCTTGCCGGTCGGGATGAGCGTGGTGCCCGGACGCAAGGTGCGCAGCACCTTGGCGTCAGCGGCAGGAGCTTCGAGCATGGCAGCAGCAACTGCAACCGAGGCCGTTTGCACTGCGGCAACCGGCGCAGCGGCCCCCTTGGGAGCTGCCATGATCGCGGCGCGCTCAGCCACCAGATCGTTGAAAGCCAGGACAAAGGCTTCGACAAGCATCTTTCCATTAGCGCTCGTGCCATAGCCCGAGGCAGCGGCTCCTGCATTCCAGGCCCCCGCGCCGCCAAAGGTCAGCGTGCTCTTGCGCACTTCACCCTGCCCGATGGCAATTGCCTGGCCGCTAGCCGGACTGATCAACTTGATGCCAGCAGCAAGGCGTTTCTTCTTGCCGCCCAGCCCACCGAACATGCCGAGCAATTGTCCAGCCCCTGGTACACTGCCGAGCATCGATGTCGCAGCGCCCGAACGAAACAGGCCTTCCATCGCAGCGCTCTTGGCCACCTCGATCGACTGGTCTACTTCCTCGCTGTCGCCTGCAATCACGTTCATGAGGAAATCGGCCGAAGCGCCGCTTGCCGCGCTGTGCGGCGTGAAGCAGCCGGATTCGCTGGCCAGCGCATTCACCAGTTCGCGCGGGCTGCCGAGACCGAACTTCGCCCAGCCCTGCGTATCGCCTTCGACCACCGCAATCGTGCCAAGGCTTTGCTCGCAAGTGGCAAGCTTGACTTCGCCTGCTGCCCCCTTGGCGTGAAGCGGCGCGGTGATCAGCGCTGCCGATACCAAGGCAGCAGCGGCAAGCAGGCGGGATTTGCTGGCAAGGAACATCGTGCTCATCATCTTTCTCCCCAATGGATGCGATGAGCATGTTTGGCCCTCGCGTCTGAGCCGGGCCACACACATGGCCTGTCATGGCGATGACAAATGCTGTTAGGCGCCTGTTCAGCGCTCGCCGGGTGACACAGCGGTGAAGGTGATCATCCCGCCCATCATCGCTTCGGCTCTGCGGATTGCAGCGCTGCGATCAGTCTGGTCGGTGATGGCGGAAAAAATTATTTGCTCCAGACGCTGGTGCGCCGGCTGCGGTGATGGGGTCACCGCCTGCAATCGCAGCCGCACTGCCGCTCGGCGTGCCACTGCTCCAGCGACTCCAGTCGGTTGCCATACCAGCGGCATCGCCCGCAGCCAGTCCGCTCAGCGGCGCAGCGGCACTCGCAAATCCGGCCGCGCCCACAATCCTTTCAGTGCCGCCATTTTGCGCCTGGATCGAATAGGTCAGGCCCATTTCCGTGGCACCGGAGCCCCCAAGGAAACCCTCCCACAACACGCGGCAGGTCGATGCGCAGTAATTGCCGCTGCTGGTAACCAGACCAAAGGCACCCAGCGAGCGAAAATGCGCGTTCTCGCCAATGGGTATCCCGCTTGAACTGACCGCGGAAAGCCCCCCTGCCGTGATCGCCTCGAAGGTCTGGCCATCATATTGCAGCGCAAGCTCAATCCCGATCCGACTGGTGCTTCCGAATTCAACGGCTGCTGCGCCGCTCAGCAAGTGCCCCGGCGCAGCACGGCCCAGCGCCGAAGTCGGCATGGTTCCGCCCACCAGCGTGTATTCAATCCGTCCACTGGTGGGCAGATTGGTCGCCGGAGTGCCCACCACGATGTGGTAACCTGTGTCGGCATCGAAGCTGATCGGTGTGACCGGCCCCATCCGTGTTTGCGCCAAGGTGCCGTCGCTCCAGCGCGTCCAGCGCACATCGCCTGACAATGTCCGGCCGCTGTCAACATTGCTCGCTGTGCCAATGCGGTCGGCAAGCGCTCCGGTCTGGTTGCGCAAGCCCGTGATCTCTCCTGCCGCGTCCGTCTCGTAGCCGACAAAGCCTAGGTTCCCGAAGGTGGTGGCAAGATCGAGCGGTTCGTTGCGCCCCGACTGGGTCATCATGTGATCGGCAAAAATGGTGGCGCTTGCCGGATTACCCGTTCCCACCGGAACGCCGCTGCCGGCACCCCCACCATCGCCGGTGTCGCCACCTGTGCCAGGGTCAGGATTGCCAGCGCTGCCATCATTTCCGCCGCCGCTGCTCCCACCAAAGGTGCGCTGCGGCCCGGCCTCGAAAATTGCTGCGCCGACAATGGCAGTCGCTGCTGCGGCGGTGCGCGCTTCGTAGGTCATCCCGATCGTGGTTTCGCTGCCGGCAAAGTTGCCGCGCAGGTTAAAGGCACACAGGTCCGGGCTGGTGCAATTGCCGGCATTGTCCTGACCCGGGATAGAGGTGAAGAAGGCGCCGTGAGTGTTGAAGCCGATAAGGCTTTGCGACTGGGCCGGATCAGCCAGCCCGCCAGCGGTTGCGAAGGTGAAGACATAAGGACCGCCAAGGCGTGGCATAGTGATCGCGCCTTCCATCGCCAGCCGGTAATCGCTCCCCAGCGCAATCGCCAGCCCCGCCTCGAAAGTGCCCGGCGCAAACGAACCATTGGCAATCGTCGGCCGGGTTGCGCCCACCAGGTAGTAATCGACGCGGCCTGTCAGAGTGGGGATGAAATCGGGACCAACCGGGCGGGTCAGCAGATAATGCAGCCCCTGGTTTTCACTGAAGGTGAAGGTGTTGGGGATGCTGATTGTACCATTGGTCCAGCGCCCGATCAGCGCGTTCGCGTTGCCGAAGATGTCGGCGGCTTGCGCCGCTCCGCGATTGCGCACCTGTCCGCCCGGATCGCGGGTGTAGCTGGCAAGGCCGCCATCGGCATTAAGCGTATAGGCCGAGGCGGCAAAACCGCTCTCGCTGCCCACAAAAGGGCTGGCGTTCAGTTCACCGCCAAGGATGATGTCGATGCGCGGTGCAATCGCATCAAAACCGCCAGTGTAGCCTGCCAGCATGGTCGGCACACCGGGAGGATTGCCGCTGCCACCATTGACCGGAAGGCCCGCAAACAGATCAGGATCGCCGCCCGCTGCAAGATGCGCAAAATAGCTTACGAAAAAGCTGTTCAGCTGGACAATCGCTCCCAGCCCGCCCTGCACCTGCCCCAGCGCTGCGAGATAGGCTTCAATGGTGGCGGCGTCGAGCAAGCTGTAGGCGCTTGGCAAGCCACCACCTTGGAGGAAGGCGAAGTAGGCGTTCAAGGCGCTGATATATTCGGCATAAAGCGGTAAACCGACAAACCCATCAAGGCTGCCCCCGCCTGCGAGATGGGCGAAATAGCCGATCAGCAAGTCGGCGTTCGCTCCCAGCAGGGTTGCCAGTTGGCCGGAGCTGACCAGCGCTTCATGAAAGATCTGGAGCTGCGCCAAGTCTTGCGCACTATAGTTCGAAGGCAGGCCGCCGCCTTGCAAGAAGGCCGCATAGGCGTTGAGCGCGGCAGCAAAGGCGGGAAAATCAGCCAAGACTGGCAGGCCGGCAAACAAATCGGGATTGCCGCCGCTGGCGAGGAATTCGGTGTAGCTGCGGAAAAAACCCGCGCGCTCGCCAAGGAAACTGCCGGTTGCCCCGGCCTCCTCGAGTGCGGCGAGATAGGCGCGGATCGTCTCGGGGCTGAGCAGCGTGTAGGCCGAAGGCACGCCGCCCAGTTCGAGAAATTCGAAGAAAGCGGCCAGATCGCGTGCGTATCCGGCGAAAATATTGGCCGGAAGGCCGGTAAAGCCGTCAAAGCTGCCGCCTGCTGCCACGAAGGCCGCATATTCGGCAAAAAAGGTCGCACGGCTGCCAAGGAAGCGTTCGAGCGCGCCTGCGGCCTTCAGTTGCGCGATGAAGCTTTGCAGCGCGGCAAGGTCCGTGCCGCTGAATTCGGACGGCAGGCGCCCGCTGGCAAGGAAGGTGAAATAGGCATCAAGTTCGGCGGCGTATCCGGCGAAGATGTTGGCCGGAAGGCCCGCAAAGGCATCCACTGCGCCGCCTGCGCGCAGGAAGGCGAGGTAATCGGCATAAAAGCGCGCCCGCTCGCCCAGCACCGATTGGAGCAGGCCTGTGCTCTCCAGCGTTTCGAGATAGGCGCGCAAAGTGGCAGCATCGAGCGCGCCGTATTCGCTCGGAAGGCGGCCGCTGGCCAGAAAGGCGGAATAGTCATCAAGCGCTGCGCGGTATTGCCCGGCAAAGGCAAGGCCACCATTGGTCAGATAGGCCTCGACCAGCGCGCGATCGGCCGCGCCAAGCTGCACGACGAGGCCGGAATCGCGCAGGAACGCGATGGTTTGCGCCAGCGCCGCCTCGCTCGCGCCCGCAAAGGCCGCCGGATCGCCGCCCCCGCGCACAAAGGCAAAATAGGCGGTCGTAAGATCGGTGAAGGAGGCGGCAAACCCGTCGCGTCCCGCCCCGCTTGCAAGGAAGGCGAGATAGGCTTCGGCCAGCACCCGGTCGCGTGCGGCAAGGCTGGTGAGCGCGCCGGTGCGCCGGATATAGGCGAGGTAGGCGTCGATATCGGCAGGGCTGGCACCGGCAAAGCCGCTTGGCAGGCCCCCTGCGCGGATCAGATCGAGGTAATCGCTGACAAAGCGGCCATAGGCGGCAAGAAACCCGCTGCCCGCCCCGCCGCTGGCGAGAAAGCGCAGGTATGCGCGGATGACATCGGCCTGCGCTTCGGGGAAGGGCCGCCCGCCGAAACCGCTTTCCAGCCGTGCGGCCGCTGCCACCAGCAGCGCCAGATCGCCGCTCGGGAAGGTATCAAGCACAGGGTTGCCGACCACCGCCTCGATCCGCCTTGCGGCCAGCACGATATCGGCCGAAGCGCCTGCGCCTGCCAGCTGATCGCCAAAGCCCACCGGAATGCCGTTGATCGCGGCTGCCACCGGCCCTGCATCACCGCCGATTGCGACGACTGCGGGCGCGCTGTCAGGCTGCGCCTGTGCGGCGTTGGCGACCACGCGCCGCGCGCCGCCTTGGCCGCGCACGCGCCACAACTCGCCCGCCGCAAAGCGCTGGAATGCCCCGCCGCGCCCGATCCGCACCGCGCCGGTGAGCGCATGGCCGCTCGCCTCGCCGCCCTTGCGCGCCGAGAAATTGCCGGCCGAGCCTGCGCCTGCGACACGGCCCTCAAGGCCTTCGGGCATGCGCACCACCACCTCGCGCCCCTCGGTGCCTGCAACTGTGATCGAGCCTTCATAAAGATCGACCGAGCCATCGGCATTCAGCCGGTATTCTGCCGCATCGGCAATCGAGACCATGCCCCCGCCGGTCAGCGCGACCTGGGTGAGCCCGCCGCGCTGGTCGATCCGCTGGCCGGTTTCGGGCCGGGTGTTGCCGGTGGTGAAGATCAGCTCATTGGCCGCAAGCGGCGTGCTGAGGGCAAGCGCCGAAGCGCCCAGCAGCAGGATGCGGGCGGCAGGCAGGGCGGTGTTGAGATGGGCAATCATGACAGGGCCTCCCCGGGCAAAAATCAGAATTCAAAGCGCGCGCCGACCGAGACGGTCCAGCGCTCGAAATCGAACAGGGCGATGTTGCTCCAGTTGCGCGAATAGGTGGCGATGGGCTGGAGGAAGAGGCGATCTGTCACTGCGACCTTGAGCCCTGCGGTCAGATCAAGGCGTTCATCCTTGCGCTCGGTCAGAAACAGCGGATCATCGGCGCTGTGGCGGCGCAGATCAAAGGCGATCCCGCCGACTGCGGCGACGCGTTTGGCAACCGGAACTTCGGCGCCAAGGTTCACCGCGACGAAATCGAAGGAGAGGTGATCGCCCGCCTGCCGCCGGGTCTGCTCGGTTCCGCCGGTAAGCGTTGCGATGAAACGCTTGCCGACCAGCCCCAGCGAGGCGGCGTAGCGATCCGCGTCGCGCAAGGGATCGCCGGCAAAATCGAGCCTGCTCCACTGTGCCGAGGCCGTCACCGCGCGCCCGCGCGAAAGCGGTTTGGTGTATTGCGCCGTCACCCCTGCCGAGGTGCGGAAGCTGCTGCGATCAAGCCAGAATTCCTGCACCTGGGCCGAGATCGAGATCACGTCCTGATTGGCAAAGCTGTGGGCATAGCCTGCGGTTGCGGTGAGCGCCGCCTGATCGAACAGGCTGGTGGTCAGATTGTCGCGCCAGTTGCCCAGCAAGGATGCAAACACCCGATCCTGCCGCCCAAGCGCGGTCACGCCCGAGATCCCGGCGGTGATGTCGTAAAATTCATCCGACTGCGCCACCGCGGCCCCGCCCAGCTGGCCCGGCCCGAGAAAGCTGAACAGCGGGATGACGATGCTGTTCAGTTCCGTGGCGGAATTGATGTTGCTGTCGTGGCCAAACCGCGCATCGACAAAGCCGCTGATGTCCGATCCGCCGCCTGCCATCTGCTTGTCGAACTGGCGGACAAAGCCGGTGAAGCGCTGGCGCACCGGATCGGGCAGGCTCGGATCATCCACCACTGTCGCAAACTGCGCGCGTGCGGTGTCGATATCGCCTGCCAGCGCATAGGCGCGGGCGAGTTCGGCGCGGGCGGCGGCGTTGGCAGGCTGGAGCGCCAGCACCCGCTGGAGCGCGATGATCGCCTCGCCATAACGGCCGGTATCCAGTGCCGCGATGCCGAGCGCATAATCAAACGCGGGATCGCCCGCGCGGGCCGGGACTTCGGCAGAAAGCGCCCGGTAATTCTCTTCCGCCGTGGCAGCCGTATCCTGCGCCAGAGCGGGCGCGGCGGCGAGTGTTGCCGCCAGCGTAATGCCCGCAGCCAGAACGAAGGCGCGTTTGCGCAATGCAAGTGTTTTGTCCAATTTGCCCAGCTCCCCGCCGTTCACATTCGACAAGACAGGTGCCGCAGCCCCGCCACACCGCCAATTTACAACCCCTGTCAGCGGCATGACAAAACACGTTAGGACGCGGCCAGCGCCAGTCCGACAGGTTTTGGGCTGTTGCAGGCGGGCAAGCCAACGGGCATCCTGACCAGCGCTGCAGCGAGGCGCCCACAAGGCTCCCAATCGCAACAGGCATGGCCGTGGCAAGGAAGCCTGACCGCATCGCCCTCGCACTAAGCGCACCCGGAAGCCCGCAACCAGCTGATGAGAGGCTCTCAGCCCCGCGCGCTATCTCGGCGCTTTTGCTATCCGCTGGGCGCAAGGCCGCCATGCGTATCGGGGCCGCCGGCCGCATCGCGTGCCGCAATCAGTGCATGGCCGATTTTTGCACGCGATTGCATAATATTAGGTCATCAGCAATGCGTGCGGTGACCCCCTCAATAGCCGGCCACCTGCCCGTCTTTGCGCATTTCGCTGGCGCCAGTGTAAACTCCGGTTTCGGGATCGCGGGCAATCGCCTGATAGCCGCCGAACATGATGCCATCGCTGACAACCTCAACTTTGTGGCCCATCGCGCGCAAGGCCTCGACAGTCGCTGCCGGAATGCCCGCTTCGACATAGAGCGTGCCCAAGGGATCGGCCGCTGGCCCTTCCAGTCCCTCGGTCGGCTCGCGCCCGCCTTCGTGATTGAGCCGCGCGGCATCACCTGCTTCTTGCAGGTTCATGCCATAATCCACCAGATTGATCAGCACCTGAACATGGCCCTGTGGCTGCATGCCGCCGCCCATCAGGCCGAGCGTCATATAGGGCTGGCCGTCCTTCTTCACGAAAGCCGGGATGATGGTGTGAAACGGGCGTTTTGCGGGCGCATAGGCGTTGGGATGCGCCGGATCGAGGCTGAACAATTCGCCGCGATCCTGAAACATGAAGCCGAGGCCATCGGGCACCAGCCCCCCGCCCATGCCGCGATAATTGGACTGGATAAGGCTCACCATCATGCCGTCCTTGTCGGCGACAGTCAGATAGGTGGTGTCGCCCGGCCCATCAATCTTGGGCGCGCCGGGCCCATAATCGGGCGCGGCGCGCGCAGGGTCAATCAGCGCGAACCGCGCCCGGCCATAGTCCTCGCTCAGCAAGTCCTGTGGGAGCGATGCAAAGGCCGGATCGGCGTAGAAGCGGGCCAGATCGGCAAAGGCAAGGCGCTTGGCCTCGGTGATATAGTGGAGCACTTGCGGGCTGCCGCGCTCCCACTGGGCAAGATCGACATTTTTCAGGATGTTGACCATTTGCAACGCGGCAAAGCCTTGGGAGTTGGGCGGCAATTCGCACAGCTCATAGCCCTTGCGATAGGCCGCGCAGGCAGGCTCGACCCATTGCGAGGAATGGGTGGCAAAATCTTCGAGGGTAAAGGCCGAGCCTTGGCGCTGGAGATAATCCACCATGACGCGGGCGAGCTTGCCTTGGTAAAAGGCATCGCGCCCCTCTTGCGCAATCGTCTCCAAAGTGTTCGCCAGATCGGGGTTGCGGAAGATGTCACTAGCTTGCGGCGCGCGGCCGCCTGCAAACCAGGTCGCGCGTGCGTTGGCGAAATCAAACGGGGTTTCCTTGCTGCGCGCTTCGAAATTGCGCAGCGCGCGGTCGAGATACATCGCGATCACCGGGGCAACGGGGTGGCCTTCGCGGGCATAGCGAATGGTGGGCGCCAGCACCTCGCGCATCGGCAGCTTGCCGAACCGCTGATGCAGGGTGAACCAGCCATCGACTGTGCCGGGGATGGTGACGGGCAAAGGCCCAACCGGCGGCAGGGCCTTGGCATCGCCGAGCTTGTCCTTCAACTGATCGAGCGTTTGCCCTGCGGGCGAGCGGCCCGAGCCGTTGAGGCCATAAAGCTGGCCGCTTTTGGGATCGTGGATAATCGCAAACAGATCACCGCCAATCCCGTTGCCGGTCGGCTCCATCAGGCCGAGCGCAGCATTGGCGGCAATCGCTGCATCCACCGCGCTGCCGCCTGATCTGAGGATATCGAGCGCGATTTGCGTGGCCAGCGGATGGGCCGTGGCGGCCATGCCGTGGCGCGCGTAAACCGGGCTGCGCGACCAGCTTGCCCCCACCGGCCGCCCGCCTGCGCCGATCTGCTGTTCGACCGGGCGCAGGTCTTCGGCGCTCGCCGCGCTGATGCTGGCAACCGCCAGCGCCGCACCGGCTGCCACCCCAAGAATTCGCATGGCGCTCTCCTTTATCGCGTGCTGCGGCTTTGTGCGCAATGCGAGGGGATTTGCAAGGCTTGGCAGCGCCCCCAGACCTCGCTAGCCCAAGCTGTTCGCGTGCCGCTCTATGCGATGGGAGACATGAAAATGCGTTTGGCTGCCAAGACCTTGCTGGCTGTGAGCCTTGCCGGCTGCGTTGTGAGTTACGGAGCATCTGCGAAGGCGCCTGCGCCTGCCGGTGATCCTCCGGCCACCACGGCGCAGCAGCACAGCGACACCCGCTTTACCGCACAAGATCTCTTCGCGCTGAGCGCAGCGAGCGATCCGCAGATCAGCCGCGACGGGCGCACCATCGCCTATGTCCGGCGCAGCCATGACATCATGACGGATCGTGCGCGTTCATCCATCTGGCTGATTGATACCCGCAGCGGCACTGAAACCCCGCTGGCAGGGGGCGCAGACAGCGAGGCCTTTGCCCCGCGCTGGTCGCCCGATGGGACGCGGATCGCCTATATCTCGACCGCTGGCGGCAGGGCGCAATTGTGGGTCACATGGCTGGCAAGCGGCGCAGCGGCGCAATTGACAGGGCTTCCCGCCAGCCCTTCCAGCATCACCTGGTCGCCCGATGGCCAGTCCATCGCCTACACCATGCTGGTGCCGGGCGATAAGCCCAAGCTGGGCGCCGCCGAGCTGACCAAGCCCGAAGGCGCGCAATGGGCAGAGCCGCTCGAAATCTATGATCTCCTCGCCTATCGCACCGACAGCGCAGGCTATCTCAAACCCGGCTTTGAAAAGATTTTCCTGATTTCCGCAACCGGCGGCGCGCCGCGGCAATTGACCTTTGGCGATTATCATGATCGCGGCCCGCTGTCCTTTTCAGCCGATGGCAGGCGGCTCTATTTCAGCGCCAATCGGCGCAGCGACTGGCAGACCGATCCGCTCGAAAGCGAAATCCACGCCGTCGACATTACAAGCGGCGCTGTCGCCACCCTGACCGAGCGCCAAGGCCCTGATGCAGCCCCGCTGGTCTCGCCCGATGGGCGGCTGATCGCCTATCTTGGCTATGATGATAGAGGCCGCGCCTATGAAAACGCGCAGGTCTATGTGATGAACCCCGATGGTTCGGGCCGCCGCAGCTTGACGGCCAATTGGGATTTCAGCGCTTCGCAGCTGCAATGGGATGCAAGTTCGCGCGCGCTCTATGCGCAATATGATGTGCGCGGCGAAACCCGCGTGGCGCGCATCGGGCTTGATGGCAGCGTCCGGGATGTCGCGCGCGGTTTGACCGGCGGCGGGCTTGATCGGCCCTATACGGGCGGCAGTTTTTCGGTGGCCGATAATGGCGCAATTGCCTTTACCGGCGGCGAGCCGACTTTCCCGGCTGAGGTGGAACTTACCAACGGCACAGCAACGCGCCGCCTCACCAATCTCAACGCCGCGCTGCGCGACACCAAAACCATGGGCGAAGTGCGCAAGATCACCGCCCCTTCGAGCCATGACGGATTGATGATCGATGGCTGGCTGACTTTGCCGCCGGATTACAAAGAGGGCACCCGCGTGCCGCTGATCCTTGAAATCCACGGCGGGCCATTTGCGGCCTATGGCCCGCATTTTGCCAGCGACAATCAACTTTACGCGAGCGCTGGCTATGCGGTGCTGTCCGCCAATCCACGCGGCTCGACCAGCTATGGCGCGGCCTTTGCCAACCAAATCGACAAGGCCTATCCGAGCCAAGATTACGATGATCTCATCAGCATCGTCGATGCCGCGATTGCCCAAGGCATTGCCGATCCCGATGCGCTGTTTGTAACGGGCGGATCGGGCGGCGGGGTGCTGACCAGTTGGATCGTCGGCAAGACCGATAGGTTCAAAGCCGCCGCCACGCAAAAGCCTGTTATAAACTGGACAACGCAGGTCCTCACCGCAGACAACCCCGCGTTTTTCGGGCGTTACTGGCTGGGCGCGCAGCCGTGGGAAGCGCCTGAACTTTATTGGCGGCAATCGCCGCTGTCGCTGGTTGGCAATGTCACCACGCCCACGCTGGTGGTGGTCGGCAGCAATGATTTCCGCACGCCCGTAAGCGAGGCCGAACAATATTACACCGCGCTCAGGCTGCGCGGCGTGCCGACCAAATTCATCAAGGTCCCCAGCGCCAGCCACGGCGGGATTGCGGCGCGCCCATCACAAAGCGCGGCCAAGGCCGCCGCCATTTTGGCATGGTTCGATCAATATCGCCCATCCCCTGCAGCCGCGCCCTGATCAGCGCGGCCATCAGGCGCAGGCAGGCCGATCAAACGGCAGCTCGGCCCATTCGCCGCGATCTGACTGCCCGCTGCAGGCCCAGAATGCGCGATGGGCCGGATCGCACACCACCACCGCATTGGTGGTCGCACCTGAATGATCCTCGGCAAAGCGGTTGATGCTTTGCGGCCCGTCGCTGCGGTCGGCAAACAGCGCTTTCAGGCTGGCCAGATCATGCGTTGAACTCGCGCCAAGCGTGGCCACCACCCTATCATAACGGGCATGGGTGCTGGGCGAGAGATCGGTCTCGCGCGCGATGTTTTCGGGCACAAGGCAATGATTGGTGCGCGCGAGCGCGCCCGCTGCGGTGGAGCGAGCATGGGCACTTGCCGGCGTGCGCTCCCATTCATCGGCCCCGGCTGCATCGCCTGCCCAATAGGAATGCGCGCCTGCAACAGGCGCTGTGCGCGCAATCTCGCTGGCCGCGGCACGGCTTGTCTGGGCGAGCATCAGGTGCAGCACCGACAGATAAGGCACGCCAACGCGCGCGCCGCGGGTTTTGAGATTGGTGGTGCCCACCGCCACCCCATGCTGGTTCATCCCCATCAAGGTCTGGCATCCCGCGCAGGTGACGCTCCAGGTTTCCGGGCCTTCATCGGGCAGGCGGTGCAGCGCGATGACATAATCGACATCCGGGCCGTTCAAATCCCATGTCTGCCCCTGCAAAGCGTGCCCGCTGGCGGTGATCTGCGGGGGCAGCAAGGCGACGGTGCAGCCTTCATCTTCGGCAGGCGCGGCCTCTTCGGGCAGCAGCAGGATATCGCGAATGTCAGTCATATTGGCGGTGGTGAACAGACGCACCGGATCAATATCTGCCCCTTGGGCCATGCCGAGATGTTCAGCATAGCCTGCCGGATCAAAGCGCCGGGAGGCTTCGAGGCAAGCTGCACCCGCAACGAGCAGCGCGGCTGTATCGCCAGCCCCGCGTTCGGCAAAATAGGTTTCCACCGCAGCCATGCGTTGCTGGACAAAGGCGCCGATAAGCTCGCGGAAATGCGCGCCATATTGAACGCCCATAGCATGAGGTGAGCCTGCGACTGTCAGTTGCGGCAGAGCAAGCTTGGCCGCAGCCTCTTGCCCGCTCACAGGTTCAACCCTGCAAGGTCAAACCCCGGATCGCCGGGTTTGAGCAGCGGGCTTGGCCCGTTGAAAGGGGAGCCTTGGGGCCCGTGCAATTGATAATTTTCGACCGCCTGCGTCATGATCTGCAAGGTATCGCGCAAGGTCGCTTCATCAACATTGCGGGTGATGAACACCATGCGGGTGCGCCGATCATCGCTCGGCCATTCATCAAGCACCAGCGGTGGGTGGAAAATCTGCTGAACTCCGTGCAGCACCACGGGCCTCCCGATGCTTCTGATGTGTACAATCCCCTTGATGCGCAGAATGTCGGGGCCCTTCAGCATCATCAGCGTGTGCAGCCAGAGATCAAAGGCATCATCTTCAAGCGGGTCTTCAAGCGTGAGACACACCGAATGGATGCTGGCATCATGGCGGTTTACGTCATGATGATGATCGTGATGATGATGGTGGCCGTGATCGTGGCCGTGATGATCGTGATGGTGGTGGTGGTGATGGTGGTGATCGCCTGCATAGGCCTCGGCATTCAGCCAGCGCTGCACATCGAGCGATTTGGTCTCGGGATTATACAGCCCTGCATCAAACAGCCTGACCGCATCCACCACGCCCTGCTGGCACGCGATCACGGGCGCGCCGGGATTAAGCTTGGCTAGGCGCGCTGTCATTGTCGCTGTCTGCTCGGCGCTGGCCAAGTCAGTCTTGGTCAGCAGCAGGCGATCAGCGACCGCAGCCTGCTTGACCGATTCCTCCTGACTATCGAGCGTTGCCGCCCCGTTCACAGCATCAACCGCAGTGATCACCCCATCAATCCGGTACAGCGTCAGCAGCCGTTCATCGGTCATCAGCGTGTGCAGGATCGGCGCCGGATCAGCCAGCCCGGTGGTTTCGATCATCACCCTGTCAAACCAGCACTTGCCTTCACGCGCAAAGCGCCACGGCGCATCGCGCAGCGTGCGCACCAGATCGCCGCGAATGGTGCAGCACAGACACCCGCTCGACATTTCCACCACCACGTCTTCTTCCGACATGGCCAGCAAATCGTGATCAATCCCGATCGAGCCGAATTCGTTGATGATGACGAGCGTCTTGGACAGCGCTGGATCGCGCACCAGATGATTGAGAATGGTGGTCTTGCCGCTGCCCAGAAAGCCGGTGAGCAGCGAGACCGGCAGGCGCGCATCGGCGGCGGTGATGAGGCTCATCCAACCTGTTCCCTTGCTACGGCAAAGCGGCGCGACACCTCGGCCCAGTTCACCACCTGCCACCAGGCATCAAGATAATCGCCGCGCCGGTTCTGATAGCGCAGATAATAGGCATGCTCCCATACATCATTGCCCAGTATCGGCGTGCCCGGCTGTTTAGCGCCCGCCATCAAGGGATTATCCTGATTGGCGGTGGTGGTGATAGCCAGTGTGCCGTCCGGCTTTACGATCAACCACGCCCAACCCGATCCGAACTGCGCCAATCCGGCTGACTTGAAAGCGGCCTTGAACTCTTCCAGCGAGCCAAACTGCGCATCAATCGCGTGCGCCAGATCTTGCGAAGGCTGCCCGCCGCTGCCGGGCGATGCCATGATTTGCCAGAACAGGGTGTGGTTCCAGTGCCCGCCCGCATTGTTGCGAATGCTATTTGGTAGTGTCTCGACCCGCGCCAACAACTGTTCGATAGAAAGATCAGCCAGCGCGGCGTCTGAGTTGATGGCCCGGTTGAGATTGTCAACGTATGCTTGATGATGCTTTCCATGATGGATCGCCATCGTCTGCGCATCGATAACCGGTTCGAGCGCATCGGTGCTGTATGGCAAAGGTGCAAGTTCAAAGGCCGCAGTGCTTGCGGTTGTAGCGAATTGTGCGGCAATGGGCGGCGCAAAAGCGAGGTTGCCACCGGCAAGAGCGAGACAAGCGGCGATAATGGAAAAGCGCATGGGAAAATGTCTCCATGGTTGGCCGTCTCTCGCTTCCTTTGATCAAGATTGCGAGAGACGGCATCATGATCACTTCAGCCCGCGATTTTTCAGCAAGGCATCGGCATTGGGCAAGCGCCCGCGAAAGGCGGTGTAGCTTTCTTCGGAATCGCGGCTGTTGCCGGTGGACAAGATCTCGCGCCGCAGCCGCGCGGCGGTGGCGGGATCGAAGATGTCGCCGGCTTCCTTGAAGGCTTCAAACCCGTCGGCATCCATCGCTTCTGACCAGCTGTAGGCGTAATAACCGGCCGAATAGCCGCCTGCGAAGATATGGCTGAAATGGGGAAGGCGGTGGCGCATCCCAACCGCGCGCGGCACGCCAAGATCGGCGAGTTGCTCTGCCTCCCATTGCACCGCATCAAAACCCTCAGGAATTTCGGTCATCAGGTGAATGCGCATGTCGAGAATGGCCGAGGAAATCTGCTGCACTGTCAGATAGCCTTGGTTGAACATCCGCGCTTCAAGCAGCGATGTCAGCAAATCTTCGGGGATGGCCTCGCCTGCGCTGTTGCGGGCGTGCTCGCGCAGCACCTCTGGATGACGCACCCAATGTTCATGGATTTGCGAGGGCACTTCGACAAAATCGCGCGACACCGCCGTTCCCGAAAGGCTGGGATAGGTCACGTTGCTGAACAGGCCGTGCAGCCCATGCCCGAATTCGTGGAACAAGGTTACAGCATCATCCAAGCTGATAAGCGCAGGCTGGCCCGGCGCCGGCTTGGTGAAGTTGGTGTTGTTGACGACAATCGGCATATCGCCAAACAGCGCGCTTTGGCTGCGCAAGGAGTTCATCCACGCACCGGGGCGTTTGGTGGGGCGCGCAAACCAATCGGCAAAGAACAGGCCGATCATGTCGCCATTGGCCTCGCGGATTTCCCATGCCCGCACGCCTTCGGCATAGACGGGCAGATCGGGCCGCTCGACAAACCGGATGCCGTAAAGCTTCTCGGTGGTGTCCTTGAGTGCTGCCACCATAGAATCGAGCGGGAAGTAGGACTTCACCTTGCCGTCATCGAAATTATAGCGTTCCTGACGCAGCTTTTCCGCGTAATAGCGCCAGTCCCACGGCTCCAGCACCGTGATGCCATCAGCCGCCGCGAGTTTGAGCAGATCGGCTTCCTCTTCGCGGGCACGCGCAAGGGCAGGCTCATAGATTTCCATCAGCAGCGCCATCGCAGCCTCGGGCGTCTTGGCCATGGTGTTGCCAAGCGCAAATTCAGCATGATGCCCAGCGCCCATCAGCCGCGCCTTTTCCGCGCGCAGGGTAATCATCCGGCTGATGAGCGCGCTGGTGTTGTTGTCATTGGCGTTGGCGCCGCGGCTATCAAAAGCCTTGAACACCTTTTCGCGCGCTGCGCGATTGGCCGCAGTGGTCAGGAACGGCTCAAACACCGATCGCGTGGCGGCGAGCAGATAGCCTTGCTTACCCGCATTTTTTGCTGCCTCGGCATAGGCGGCGCGCTGATCGGCGGGGACACCGGCCATCTCGGCTTCGCTCAAAAGCACATCGCCCGCTTTCTGATCGGCCAGCAGCTTGCGCCCGAACTGTGTGCTGAGATCAGCAAGCTCGCTGTTGATCGCGGCCACCCGCGCACGCGATGCCTCGTCCAGCGCCGCGCCTGCACGGGTGAAGCGTTCATGCGTCACTTCCAGCAAGCGGCGCTGCTCGCTCGTCAGATCAAGGCTGTCGCGCTGCTGCCAGAGCGCATCAATCCGCGCAAACAACGCCGGGTTCAGCATCATCTCGTTGGAAAAACTGGTGACCAGCGGCACCAGCACATCCTGCGCGTCCTGAATATCATCGCGCGCGTCGGCCCCTGCGACATTAAAGAAAGCCGCTGAAATCTTGTCGGATGCGCGGCCTGCTCGCTCCAACGCCTCGATCACATTGGCAAAATCGGGCGCGGCAGGGTTGCTGGCAATCGCCTCAATCTCGGCGCGAGCGGTAGCAAGCGCTGCGCGCAGCGCGGGCTCGTAATGCGCGGTCTCGATCCGGTCATAAGGGGGCACGCCCAGCGGATCATTGATCCAATCGCCCAGCAGCGGATTGGCCGCTTCAGCCTCTGCAACGGCATTCTGCGCGGCAGCAGGGACAACAGGCACATTCATGGCAAGCACCGCAAGGCTGGCGGCTGTGGCCAGGTTAATTCGCATCGAGAAACCTTCATGATAGAGGGAAAAACATCGCAACACATTATGTGACACTATTACACACGCCAGCGCAGTGCCAGTCGAAGATCGCGCCCGGCCATCGGAGCAAAATCCTTCAGCAGGCTGGCATGACGGCGCGCTTCGACATCGAACAGGTTGTTGGCCTGCAGAGCAATCATCAACCCCGGATAGCGCACCGGATTGGGCTGCCAATCGAGCGTCAGATTGAACAGGGTGAACCCGTCCGTCGGCGTTTCGAGATCAAAGGTGCGGCGCTGCGTCCACACCCGCTCTACCTCGGCGCGCGCCGTGAATCGGTCTGCGCTTGCCGCCAGATCGGCTAGAATGCGCGCCGGCGGAATGCGCGGCGCATCACCCAGTCCGCGCAGACTCACTCGCACCAGATCAGCCACCAAGGATGAACTCAGCGCCAGCCCTGCCAGCCTGCCCCATTCAACTGCGCCGTCCACTTCAAGGCCCCATTGCCGCGCAGGGTTGCTGGCAAACAGGAACACCGGCAAGCCATCCTCAATCTCGCCGGTTTCGACCTGATAGATGAAATTGGAAAAGCGCGTGGCATAGCCGCTCACATCCAGCCGCCAGCCTTGGCCGCGCCCGCGCAGGCCGATTTCGACCCCGCGCCCGCGTTCGGTTGCCAGCGTGGGATCGCCAATCTCGAATGCTTGCGTGCCGACATGTGGGCCATTGGCGAGCAATTCTTCGGCAGCCGGAGGGCGCGCCGTTTCTGCGAGATTGGCCACCACCCGCCATTCATCGGCCACCCGCCACACTGCGCCAACAGACGCCGAAACCTTGGAAAAAGAGCGATCAAAGCCAACCTCAGGCGAGACGATGCGGCGATAATCATAGCGCACCCCCGCTTCCAATCGGACAGCCCCAAGATTGGCCTCTTGGACGGCGAAAATGCCCCAATCATCGGTGGTGTTGGGCGGCACGAAAGCCTCTTCGCCCTCGGCCCGGAAATCGCGGGTGACGAATTGCCCGCCGATCATTCCGCCCCAGATGCCGCGCTGCTGCTGCACCAGTTCAAGGCGCACCTCGCCGCCCTTATTGGCAAACAGCGTGCCTTCCTCATCGGGATCATCACCCCCTTCGATGTGGGAATAATCGGCATAGCCTGCACGCAGATTGGCTCTTTCGAAAAAGCCTGCGCCCAGCCCCACACTGCCGCGCAGGTCAAACCGGGTCTGGCGGGCATCGAGGAACACTTCTTCAGGGTCGAAATCATTGACATCAAGCCGCGCGGGGATCTGGTAAACAGTGTCCAGATGGGTGACCGCAAGCCCGAGCTTGTCCGCGCCATTGATGTAAGCTGCGCCGCCATTGACGATCCGCGTTGAAAGGCTGCTGTTATCCAGCCTCCCGCGCAAATCGGCCAAGGCGCGGATATCGGGATCAGCGCTTGCCCGCGCCTGCTCGCGCAAGGGACGTGACAGGATAAAGCCGCCCGTGCGCAGATCATTGGCATCGATCAGATTGCCGCCGACGCGCAACGCGAAATTGTCGGCAAGGCGCGCGGTGATCGCTCCGCCCAGATTGCGCTCGCCCGCTGCCGAGGCGACCCCTGCCATCACATCTGCGGCAATAGCGTTTTCAGGCACGCTGGTGGGAATGCGGCCATCCAGCACATTCACCACACCGCCGATCGCCGAAGGGCCAAAGCGCAAAGCGGCAGGCCCACGCACCACTTCGATGCGTTCAGCGCTCAAGGGATCAATCGCCACGGCATGATCGGCCGAGGTGTTGGAGACATCAAAAGCGCCGATCCCGTCAGTCAGAATACGCACCCGCTCACCCGTCAACCCGCGCAGCACCGGGCGCGAGGCATTGGGGCCGAAAGTTTCGGTTGAAACACCCGGCACGCGCGTGATCGTGTCGCCAATCTGCGGGCGCGCGCTGCGCAGCAATTCAGCGCCTTCAATGATGGAAATTTGCGAAGCGACATCATCGCGCCCGCGCGCAAGCGGCGCGGACACCACGATTTCATCGCTGCTGCGTTCAACCTGCAGATCAGCGCTGGCGACTGCATCATCCGTGCGGGCATGAGCAGATGCCGCCGCGAAGGACAGTGCCGCCAAAGCTATCCCGCAAGACAGTCTCAAGACGAAAGAGCCGCGTGCGATGCTGCGGCTTGGCCGGATGGCGGGCATTTTTTCGTCTCAGCCGGGCATGGCGAGCAATTGCAGGAATTCACCGCGCGTTACCGGATTATCGCGAAACTCGCCCAGCATCCGACTGGTTGTCATCTGCACGCCCGGCTTTTTAACGCCGCGCGTTGTCATGCATTGGTGCGCGGCCTGGATCACCACCGCCACCCCGCGAGGGCGCAGCGTGTCGTGAATGGCATCGGCAATCTGCGCCGTGAGAGTTTCCTGAATCTGCAACCGCTTGGCATAGGCTTCCACCACCCGGGCAAGCTTGGAAATCCCCACCACGCGGCCTGCGGGCATATAGGCGATGTGCACCTTGCCGATGATCGGCACCATGTGATGCTCGCAATGCGATTCAAGACGAATATCGCGCAGCATCACCATTTCATCATAGTCAGCGGTTTCTTCAAAAGTGGTCTCCAGCATCAGCTTGGGGTCTTCCCAATAGCCGCCAAAAAACTCCTCGTATGATCGCACCACGCGGTCGGGCGTGCCGATCAATCCTTCGCGGTCAGGATCATCGCCAGCCCATTCGATGAGACAACGCACCGCCGCTTCGGCTTCTTCACGGGTGCGGCGGCGGACAGGAGTGATGAAGTCGGGAGCGTTCATGATGGCGCAAAATTCCTCAGATTACGGGAAAGGGCTCGACGTGATGATATAAAATCACCTATAGAAAAAACAAGCACGCGCTGGTTGGTTCCCGCTTCCCCAATTTGTTCGAGGGCCAGCAAACACTCACAAAACAGACCGCAAGAGATGAGCGACCTCATATTTCACAACACCTTGGGCGGCGCGCGCGAGCCCTTCCGCCCGGCCAATCCCGATCATGTGACAATCTATGTCTGCGGGCCGACAGTCTATGATTACGCGCATCTCGGCAATGCGCGCCCAGCGGTGGTGTTTGATGTGCTGGTGCGCCTGCTGCGGCGGCGTTTTGCCCGGGTCAGCTATGCGCGCAACATCACCGATATTGATGACAAGATCAACGCACGCGCCGCCGCGCAAGGCGCCCCGATTGACGCGATCACCACCCGCTTTGCGGCTGCCTATGCCGAGGATATGGCAGCGATTGGCTGCGCGGCGCCCGATATTGCCCCGAAAGTGACCGAGCACGTCCCCGAAATCATCGATTTCGTCTT
Organism: Erythrobacter sp. SCN 62-14; assembly: GCA_001724215.1. Lineage (GTDB taxonomy): Bacteria > Pseudomonadota > Alphaproteobacteria > Sphingomonadales > Sphingomonadaceae > Erythrobacter. The sequence goes on from MEDW01000117.1 coordinate 22,291, forward strand.
GCGCCTGATCGCGCGCGGCCATGCCTATGAAGCTGAAGGCCATGTGCTGTTTCATGTCCCTTCCTTTGCCGATTATGGCCGCCTGTCGGGGCGATCCGTGGAAGACATGATTGCAGGCGCGCGGGTTGAAGTGGCCCCGTTCAAGCGTCATCCGGCGGATTTCGTGCTTTGGAAACCTTCGCCCACCCCTGACTTGCCCGGCTGGGATAGCCCGTGGGGGCGCGGGCGACCGGGCTGGCATATTGAATGTTCGGCCATGATCGAGGCGCATCTGGGCCACACAATCGATATTCACGGCGGCGGCGCAGACCTTATCTTCCCGCACCATGAAAACGAGATCGCGCAAGGCACCGCGGCCCATGATGGCGCCTGCTATGCGGGCATGTGGATGCACAATGGCATGGTGACAGTCGAAGGCCACAAGATGGCCAAATCGGCGGGAAATATGCTGACCGTGCGCGATGCGCTGGCGCGCTATCCGGGCGAAGCCTTGCGACTGGTGCTGCTGTCCGCCCATTATCGAGCGCCGGTCGATTGGTCTGACCGCGCCGCCAAGCGTGCGATCGCCACGCTTGATCGGCTCTATGCCCTGTTTGAAAGCGCAGGCGACCTTGGCACGATTGCGCCTGATGCCGCAGCCTTGGCCGAGGTTGAGGCAGCACTCGCCGATGATCTCGCCTTCCCGCGCGCGCTGGCCGCGATTGCCCGGATTGCCAGCACGATCCGCAAAGAACCAGATGGACCGCGCAAACCGGCCTTGCTGTCGGCTCTGCGCGAGGCCGGCGCCATGCTGGGCCTGTTGCAAGCGCCTGAGCAATGGCGCGCAGATCGTGCCCGTCTGACGGCAAGCGATGCGCCTGTTGATGAGGCGCGCATCAACGCGCTGATCGCCGCGCGCAAAGCGGCCCGCGAGCAGCGCGACTGGCAGGCCGCCGACGCCATCAGGGCTGATCTTGCCGCTATGGGCATTGCTATCAAAGACACTGGAGACACCACCCAATGGACACGCGCCTGAACCCTGAAAACCTGCTGTTTGCCAAGCGCGAAAGCGTGGAGATGATCGAGCTGGGCGACAAGCTCGCCCCGCGCTTTGACGAGGCGGGCCTGATCCCGGTTATTACCTGCGATGATGACACCGGCGAAATTCTGATGCTCGGCTACATGACCGCCGAGGCGCTGCGCCTCACGCTGGCGACGGGCGAGGTGCATTATTTCTCGCGCACTCGCCAAGCGATCTGGCGCAAGGGCGAACACAGCGGTTTCACCCACGCCTTGCGCGAATTGCGGATTGATGACGATCAGGATTGCCTGCTGGCCCGTGTTGGTCTGAACGGGCCGGGATCGTGCCATGTCGGCTATCGCACCTGTTTTTACCGGGCGGTGGAGCGCGATAGCTTGGCGGAAGGAGCGGTCGTGCCGCTCAAGCAATTGGAGCAAGAGCGCGCCTTTGATGCCAACACAGTCTATGCGGGCCTGCCCAATCCGACCAAGATCTGACACAAGCCCTTTGGCCAAAATATATCACGCGGGAGAGACGCCTTGGCGCTGCTGAATTATCTCAACACCACCCATTTCGATTTCGGCGCGCTCGCCATGCTCGCGCCTGAGGCCAAGCGGCTTGGCATCACAAGGCCGATGATTGCCACCGATGCCGGTGTGCGGGCGGCAGGCCTGCTCGACAAGGCGCTGGAGGCATGGGGCGACCCTGCATCCGTCACAATCTATGATGAAACGCCCGGCAACCCGACCGAACGCGCCGTGCTGGCGGCGCTTGAAATCTATCAGGCGCAAGGCTGCGACGGGGTGATCTGTCTTGGCGGGGGATCGCCGATGGATCTGGGCAAGGCAGTGGCGCTGCTCGCCCGCTGCGGCACGCCGCTTGCCCAATATGATCCGCTGGCAGGCGGGCGCGACAAGGCGAAAGACATCGCGCCGCTGATTGCCATTCCCACCACCTCAGGAACCGGCAGCGAAGCCTCGCTCGGCTTTGTCATCATCATGGAGGATGGGCGCAAGCTGACCTTTGCCAGCCCGCTGTTCATCCCCAAAGTGGCAATCTGCGATCCTGAACTCACCCTCGGCCTGCCGCCTGCGATGACAGCGGCAACCGGCATGGACGCAATCACCCATTGCATCGAGGCGTTTCTGACGCCGGTTGTTCACCCGCCTGCCGAAGGCGTGGCGCTCGATGGCCTGAGGCGCGGTTGGCGCCATATCGAGCGCGCTGTGGCCGATGGATCAGACCGGCAGGCGCGCTGGGAGATGATGATGGCATCCACCGAAGGCGCGCTTGCCTTTGTCAAAGGGCTGGGCGCGGTTCACGCGATGAGCCATGCGGCCGGACGGATCGAGGAGTTGCGGCTGCATCATGGCACTTTGAATGCGCTGTTTCTGCCCGCAGTTTTGCGCTTTAATGCTGATGTGTGCGAAGAGAAATATGCGCGCCTGCGCGAAGCGATGGGCCTTGCCCCCGGTGCTGATCTGGCTGACGCGGTGGCTGACCTCAATCAGCGCATCGGGATGCCCGCTGGCCTTGCGGCCATGGGCGTTACCGAGGATCATGTCCCCGGCATTATCGAATTTTCGCAAAAGGATCTGGCCGCGCGCAGCAACCCGCGCCGCGCCAGCGCCGATGATTATGCCGCGATGATTGCTGCCACGATGTAATGCCAATGCTCGATGAGTCGCACTCATCGGGCATTGGTTAAGCCCGTGCGGCGCCCCAGCATTTCCAGCGCGTGATGCGTCAGCATCTTAGCGCGCTGGTATAATCAGCCATCACGCGCCTGCGCTGCGTCACACGCCTCGCAAATTCCGGTGATCTCGATCACTTTGCGCAGCGGGCGAAAATGGGCGGCTTTCGCCTGCTGGCGCATGGCATCTTCGATGGCGCTACCATCGACCGGTTCCACCGCGCCGCATCCCTCGCACATCAGCAAAAGTGCGTTTTTGCTGAATTGCGGGGCGGCAAGACAATAGGCCTGCTTGCTTTCCACCCGCTGCACCAACCCGCATTCGATTAAGAGATCAAGCACGCGGTACACGCTGTTCGGGGCAACCCGTTTGCCCAATTCAGCGCCGAGGCGCGTCGCGATATCATAAGCGCCGCGCGGTTGCTTCGACAAGGCGATCTGGCGCAACACCGCTTCGCGAAAGGAAGTAAGTTTCACGCTGCGCTGATCGCACCGCTGGCGCGCATATTCTCGGATCTGCTCCCATCCATCACCGGGATCAGAAACGCTGCGTGAGGGAGTAGCCGCTGGCTCCATTGATTGGCATCCGCTGCATGGTCAGAACGGGAAAACCCGGCGCGGCTCAATCCTACCCGACGCACTTCATAATGTCACGCTATAACATATCTTATATTTGCATATACGGATCATCAAGGCTGCACCGCGAAGCAATGCTCATGCTCGCTTATGCAAACGACACGCTCCGCACCGCCTCTGCACCCGCCGCCGATGATACCGACACAAGCGCGTGGCGGGCGAAGAGACAAGATCGCGCTGCGGGATCAAAGTTCTGTTTCCAAACGATATTCAAGCCAATCACCCCGCACGGCCGCTTGCAGATTGGCTGCATACCGGGGCTTGTCACGTCTTGAACAGGCACCAACTCCACCGCAGCAGGCTTGCCCGGATCACCCCTTTGCGCAACTGCAACTCATAATGATTCGCAACAAGGGGCTATTGATATGATCCGCTTTCCCATCCTTCTGGCAGGCGTCAGCCTTGCCTGCCTCCCCTCGCTGGCATCGGCGCACACCGATCTTGAAAAGCCCGTCGACGAGGCATCGCAACCCCCTGCCCAGCCCGAACCCGGTCGCCGCTCCGGCGATGCCATTGTGGTGCTTGGGCGCACGATCGCTGGTGAGACTGTCGAGCGCGCCGAACGCTATCAGGCGCGCCAGATCCGCGACCTGTTCGATGCTGACCCGTCGATTGATCTGGCAGGCGGCAGCCGCAATGGTCAGCGCCTGTTTCTGCGCGGGGTTGAGGGTTCAAATCTCAACATCACGGTGGACGGCGCGCGGCAGGGCCAGAACCTCTACAACCACCGCGGCGGCCTGCAGAATATTGATCCGGAAATTCTCAAGCGGGTGGAAATCCAGCCCGGCCCTTCGGCAGCCGATCAAGGCTTTGGCGCGCTGGGCGGGGCGATCCGCTTTGAAACTGTCGATGCGCAGGATCGCCTGCTCGATGGCCAGCGCATGGGCATGTTCGCCCGCGCCAGCTATGGCAGCGCGGCGGAATCCAAACGGCTCGCGCTGGCAGCCTATGGTCTGATATCCGATGAAGTGGGCATCATCGCCTATGGCACCGGCACCAATTTCAACGATATCCGGGTTGGCGGCGGGACGCGCCTTCCCTTTTCCGGCGGCGAGGATCGCACCGGACTGGTCAAGCTCTCGATCCGCGACCTCAACGATCATTCGCTGCGCATCGGCTATGAACGCAATGATGCCTCTGGCCTCAATTTCATGCAGCGCGGCGATTATCCTTGGCAATTGCAGCCCGAAGATTTCCGCGCCCGCCCCCCGCAAGATCAAAGCCTGACCCGCGATACCGCCACCTTGCGCTATGGCTACAATCCGGAAAATCAGCTGGTGGATATCCAGCTCAACGCCTATTCCAACCGCAACGATTTCTTCGCGCCGAACAGCAATGGCGAACGCTTTATCAGCCAAGTGACAGGCGGCGATCTGCGCAATGTCTTCGGCTGGGCCATCGGCGAAGCTGAGGCCAGCACCAGTGTCGGGGTGGAGTGGGTGCGCGACAATGGCACCGCGCTGCGTTCGGATCGGGGCGCTTTTTACAACCGCAACGAAACCTTCGGGCAATTCCTGCAACAACGCATCAAGACCGATCTGTTCTCGCTGGGCGCAGGCGTGCGGCGCGATGGCTTTACCGCCGATTACGGCGAGCGCACCACCAGCGGCGCGGTGTGGTCTTTCAACGCCAGCGGCGAAATCCGTCCGGTCGAAGGGTTCAGCCTTGGCGTTGCCTGGGGCGAGGCAACGCGCGGTGCGGGCAATCTGCCGATCCACTTTGCTCGCAATGTTCAGCCTGGCCTTACTTTCAACGGCAGCGCCACCGAAGACCTGCGCCCCGAACGCTCCTCGCAAGTCGAGGCATCGGCGCGGGTATCGGGGATTGAACTGGGCGATACCGGCTTTGTTCTCAGCGGCGATGTCACCTGGTTTGAAACCCACATCAAGGATGCCATCCTCTACTTCCAGCCGGGCAGCGGTGGGCTTGGCGGGCGACCCATCACCAATATCTTCAACTGGGACGAAACCATTCGCTTCAAAGGCTGGGAAGCAGGGCTTGGCATTGCCAGCCAGAGCTTTGCCAGCAACCTGCGCTTCTCAGCGGTCGAAATCCGCGACATGCCGCCAGAGCCGCAATTCATCGCCCGCACCGGCGCACCGCGCGGCGATCAATTGGTGTGGGACAATCGCGCTGCGATCGGTGATCGACTGACTTTCGGATACACCTTGCGCGTCACCGGACGCCTCAGCGAAGTGCCCGCCGGGCAGATCGTCTATATCCCCAAGCCCGGATTTACCCTCCATGATGTGCACGTGAATTACCGCCTGCCAACCAAGTTTGACGCGCAGCTTGAATTGGCGGTGACGAACCTTACCGATGTGGAATTCGTCACGCACTCCACCTTGACGCAAAACGGCTTTGGCACCCAAGACCCCGGCCGCGACGTGCGCCTCTCGCTCGTCATGCGCTATTGACCCCATGATATTACGGAGAACCCCGATGAAATACGCTTTTGCAGCGCTCGCTGCCCTCGCCGCTGTCCCCAGCGCTGTTCCTGCCATGGCGCAGGCTGTGACGCTTGATAAGGAGAGCCTCGCCTATGAAATCGTCCATAATGACGGGCGCAAAGCCTATCTGGCCAAGGATGCACAAGACCGCCCGATCACCGAAATCGTGCGCTTGCCCGATGGCGGCGTAATGCCGCCGCATAAGGGTGGCGGCGGGCTCAAAATCCTCACTGTCGTCCAAGGCGATCTGTCATGGGGCGACGGGATGGAAGTGGATCCGGCCAAGGAACGCGTGCTGACACCGGGCAGCGTTGTTGTCATCCCTGCCGAAGGTGGTGCGCACTGGAAAGCCGCGCGCAGCGGCGATGTGCTGTTTCAGGTCGTATTTGTCCGTGACGGCGCGCTGATGGAGCAAGTGGCCGCACAGACGGGCTTTTGAATTGCGCGTTGCCCCGCTGGATGGGCCAATACAGGTCCAGTGAGGCAACGCGTCGGTTTCACTCAGGCGCGAGCGTCTGTCTCGCGGCGCTGTTTTCTTCGATTCTGGCAGGCGCAAGCCACCAATTGAGCAGCTTGCCATCGCTCCACGCGGGCAGTTGATCTTTCTGGTGCGGGTGGAACTGGCGATCAACCGCCCCGCCTGACAGCACCGATTGCACTTTGTCATCATCGGCCATGTCCGCCACAAAGCGCATCGAGGCGAAGAATTCCACTGGCTCGCCCATAAAGGACGTGCGTGCCCGCATCAGCGTTTCGCCCGATCCGTCCATCGCCCTTTCAGGAAAGCCGAAAGCATCGCGTTCAGGCCCAATGGGGCGCAGCAGGCTGAAGAAGGCGATGCGGTGCTCGCTTCCCCAGGTCCAGCCCGCCGGATCATCGCCGTGGCGTGCGGCCAGCTTGGGGCGCACAATATCGGCAGCGCGGCGGATCAGATCGGGCAGGGTCTCACGTTCCGGCGTGCGGGTGTCGTCAAACCAGCCAGCATCGGGGGTTGCCACCAACCGGTCAAACCGCTCCTGCCAGACATACCACTGCTTGAGATAATCCATGGCGAGCGCCTCGCCCATCTCGTCAACAAAGGTCTCGTAGGCGACCTGCTGGTAGAGCCG